>DAOTYP010000001.1:0-4836 GCA_034434975.1 Anaerolineae bacterium
GAATTCCGGCGAGTGTACTTGGTATCAGTTCGCGGCGAAGATATTTGAGTTGGCCGGGGTGCAGGCCCAATTAGAGCCCACCACGACCGTCGCGTTCGGCGCGCCGGCCCGCCGTCCGGCCTACTCTGTGCTGGCGCACAAAGCGCTTTTGGCCGCAGGGCTGTCAGAGATGCGCCCTTGGCCTGAGGCCTTGGCGGCCTACCTGACGGAGCGCCGAACGAGATAGACAACACGGTTACGAGGAGTTCCAACCCACTGCCATGCGCATCGCGATTCTCGGCATCCGCGGCGTGCCCTCCGGTTATAGCGGCTACGAGGCTTTCGCCGAAGAGATGGGCAGCCGCTTGGTGGAGCGCGGCCATGAAGTCCTGGTGTATTGCCGCCGCGCCCATTTCATCCAACGCCCCCCTGTGTACAAGGGGATGCGCTTGATCTACCTCCCCTCTTGGGAGACGAAGGAACTGAGCACTTTCAGCCACACCTTCCTTGCGATTTGGGATGTGCTATTTCGGAAGGTGGACGTCGCCCTCATCTGCAACGTCGCCAACGGCCCCTTCTGCCTCATCAGCAGGCTCTTCGGCCTGAAGACGGCGATCAACGTGGACGGCCTGGAATGGCTACGGCCCAAATGGAGCCGATGGGGCCGTCGCTACTTCAAATTCGCGGCCCACGCGGCGATCCGTCTGAGCCACGTCATCGTAACCGACGCCGAGGCTATGCGTCAGTATTATCGGGATACCTTCGGCGTTGACTCGGTGTGCATCGCCTACGGAGCGAACATAGAGACCTCCACCGACCCCGACATCGTGCGCACCTATGGTTTAGAGCCGGGTCGTTACTACCTGATCGCCAGCCGTTTGGTGCCCGACAACAACGCCGACCTCATCGTGCAAGCCTTCAACAAGGTGCGGACGGACAAGGTGTTGGCCATCGCGGGGGGCGCGCCGTATCGCAACGAGTTCGCGGACCGAGTACGGGCCTTGGCCGGGCCACAGGTGCGGTTCCTCGGCCACATCAACGACCAGCGACACATCAAGGAATTGCACTGCAACGCCTATGCCTACATTCATGGCCACGAGTTCGGCGGCACGAATCCGGCCCTCCTCAAGGCTTTGGGGTTCGGGAACTGCGTCCTGGCGTTGGATACTCCTTTCAACCGTGAGGTGCTGGACGGAACGCAAGGGGCCGAGGCCCGCTACGGCATCCTTTATCGCAAGGATGTAGAAGAACTGGCGGCGAAGATCCAGCAGGTAGAGGATCATCCCGAATTGCAAGCGGCCTACGCGCGTCGGGCGCCGGAGCGGATCCGCGAGCGCTACACTTGGGAGCACATCACAGATCAGTACGAGCAACTCTTCCGGCGCATGACAGGAAAGGCGTAGGCCGCCCTCGCGTGCGCGCTCATCGCGCGAGGACTGCGCGACAACGAAAGGCCTCTAACGCCTGAAGATGGGGGGAGCGCCTGTGCACAAGCGAAACGGCACGAACTACATCATCTTCCTGCTCGCCTCTGACCTCGTTCTTACGCTCTGGGCCCTCTTTCTAGCCACGCGAGCGCGGCATTACCTACCCTTTGGGATCCCGCTCACCTTAGAAGAGGTGCGCGTTCCCTACTTTGTTTACGCCCTCGCCGCTTTCATCTGGGTTGGCGTGTCCGTCACGCTCTCGGTTTACAACGGCCGACGCACCCTGCGCGCGGTGGACGAGATGCAACTGGTCGTCTTGGCCGTGGGGGCGGCGACGCTCGTCTTTGCCGGCTCCCTCTATCTCCTCTACCGAGAATTGCCAAGACGGATCTTCATCTACTTTGCCGTCTTAGACCTTCTTTTCTTACTGGGCTTTCGGGGCCTTCTGCGCCTCGCGTTCCGCTTCGCGGGTTCACGCCAAAGAGAGGCCGAACGGGTGCTCATCATCGGAGCAGGCAAAGTGGGCCGAGAGTGCGCGAAACGGGTGCAGGCGCAGGCCTGGACCGGCCTTACCTTGGTAGGATACATGGACGATGATCCGGAGAAACAGGGGGAGGTTTACGAAGGGGCGCCCGTGCTGGGCCCCTTGGCGCAGACCCCGGAGGTCGTGAAGAGCCGGCAAATAGACGAGGTCATCATCGCCCTCCCCCTGCGAGCCCACCGGCCCCTGGAGGAGCTGGTCTTGGCGTTGCAAGAGCAGCCGGTGCGGGTACGCGTCGTGCCCGACTTCTTTGACCTGGCATTCTTCCGTGCAACCATTGAGGATTTTGGCGGCATCCCTCTGATCGGTCTGCGCGACCCCGCCATAGACGGCTTCCAGCGGGTGGTCAAGCGATTGTTTGACCTCCTTTTCGCCATCCCGCTCACCATCCTCACGCTGCCCATCATGGCCTTGGTAGCCATCGCCGTGCGCTTGGACTCGCCGGGGCCGGCCATATTCAAACAGCAGCGGGTCGGGGAGAACGGGAGGCTATTTTGGATGTACAAGTTCCGCTCCATGGTCGCGGATGCGGAAAAGCGCCAAGCGGAGTTCATCCAGACAACCCCTGAGGGCATCATCCTGGCCAAACGTCCGGATGATCCGCGCGTCACGCGCGTGGGGCGCTTCATCCGGCGAACCAGTCTGGACGAACTTCCCCAACTGTTCAACGTCCTCAAGGGGGAGATGAGCCTGGTAGGGCCCCGGCCGGAACTTCCCTACCTGGTGGAGCGCTACGAGCCTTGGCAGCGCAAACGGCTGGCCGTGCCCCCTGGCATCACGGGGTGGTGGCAGATCAGGGGACGTAGCGAACGCCCGATGCACCTGCACACCGAGGACGACCTCTATTACATCCAACACTATTCGCCGTTGCTGGATTTGCAGATCCTCTGGCGCACGATCGGCATCGTCCTCAAAGGGCGCGGCGCGTTCTGATAAGCATAGAAGGGATTGCGCGCAAAATAACCCGAAGGTGGTATTGATTTCACCCACGCGCTGTGTTAGGATGTGAGGGAGAAGCAGGCTGGGGCCGTATGCGTAAGCCTGATAAGATTCCATTGCATCCCCAGGAGGTAAAAAGGCATGAAACATGTGCGAACAGTTAGCGTGGTGGTCATCGTTATGATGCTGATCACATCGTTGACTGCCTACGCAGGGCCGCCAATCCCCGGCACTGGCAACACCAACGTCGTCGTCATGAACACCGGCAGCGCGACCGCCGCGGTGGTCGCGGAGTACATCAACCCGTCCGGCGCGGTGGAAGCAACCAAGTCGGCCAACGTCAACGCCAAGGGCTCTTATGAGTTCCGGGCCGCCGATTCTGGTCTCGGCGATAACTGGGCCGGCTCCATGATCCTGTCCGGCGACCAGGACCTGACCGCCGTGGGCTACACGGTCTACAGCGGCGGCAGCGCGACCGACGGTCTCACGGGTTCTGCCTACAGTGGCTTCCCCGAAGGGGCGACCACCATTTATCTGCCCTCCCTGTTCCAGCGCCCCACGGCGCAGTATAGCCGCATCACCGTCCAGAACATGGACACGGGCACGGCCGATATCCAGATCTTCTACTACAACCGCTCCGGCCAGGCTTATGCGGGCAATCCGATCATCGACAACATCCCTGAGGGAGCGCAGAAGACCTACGACCTGAGCCAGAAAGGCGTCGGCAAGGTCCCCGACCTCGGCATCACCAACCCGCCTGGCGACGGCTGGATCGGCTCGGCCCGCATCGTCTCCAGCAATGGCAAGAAGATCGGCGCAGTGGCCAGCACCTTCTGGCCTGAGTACTCCTCGGCTTACGAGAGCGCAGCCAGCGGCTCTACCACTCTCTTCTTCTCGTCCATCTCGCGACGCAAGCTCGCGGGCCAGGACTGGGTGCAATTCAGCGGCACCATCATCCAGAACCTGTCGGCCACTAACACGGCCAACGTGACCGGCCGCATCACCGACCGCAACGGCGTGGAGAAGTTCAGCTTCACCATCCAGATCCCGCCCCTCGCGGCCAAGGGCTTCAACACCCGCTTCGTGTCCGACTGGCCGGATTACAATGCCTTCCTGGCCGCCCTGGGGATCTCGGCCCCGCCCAACGACTTCAGCGACTTCAACGGCGCGTTCTGGTTCCAGTCGGATCAGCCCATCGCCGGCGTGACCGATATGCAATGGAAGCGCGCAGGCGAGGAGGCCGTCAACTCCTATCGCGGCGAGAGCGCAGGCGGCACCAACCTCTACTTCGCCTCGGTCTATCGGGTCAAGGTAGGCAATTGGGTGGCGCCTTCCCGCTACACGGCCCTCAACATCTACAATGCCGACGCTGCCAACGCGGCCAACATCACCGTCCGCTTCTACAACCGCTCGGGCACGCAGGTTCATTCCTTCAACGCGGTCGTTCCGCCTCGGTCGGCCAAGGGCTACAACACCCGCTTCAACGCCGACACCCCCGATCCGGCAGCCTTGTTCGCCGCGCTGGGTGACAACTTCCAAGGCGCGGTGTACATCACCTCCGATCGGCCTGTAATCGGCATCACCCAGGAGACGACCGTCGGCCAGGACGTGGATTCCTACAACGGCTACGTCAAATAAACGCTCCGCTTAACGAGCAAGAGGCGAGAGGCCGCCAGAACGCTGGTGGCCTCTCTTTGTTCTGTCATAAGGCCGCGTGGTTACAATTGCGGCACGATGAACACAAAGAGGGCCAGCAGGTCTAGAAAGGCTAGCGCGACGAAGGCCAGGCCATAGGCCAGGGTGCGCAGGTTCGGCCTCAAGAAGGAGATGAACCACAAAGCCCCCGCAGCCCCCGCGAGCATGGCTATCAGCCACCGGCTCCCCTTGCCTGTGAGGACATCCCATATGACGAGAAGAAGGAGCGCGACCAGTAAGCATAACGCCGTGCGG
>DAOTYP010000002.1:0-4874 GCA_034434975.1 Anaerolineae bacterium
CCTTCCTTCCCCAAGGCCTGCTTTTCCCCTGCGGTCAGGCAAAAGGGCGATTCCGAGGCGAAAACATTGACAACAAACGGTGGTAATAATGCGTATTTGGTCAAATAATCAAGAGACCATGGGGTCGGTCAGAAAACCGATCACCCTCTTCCTCCTGGGCTTGCTGATCTTGGGTACCTGGGCGGGCGAGGCGACCCGCTTGCGCGCGGCCAGCGCGGCCTCGGGCCTCAGCGCGCCGGCGGCAGGCCCCGTCATCGGGCCGATCACGGTGCAAACCCCCGGCTCCGTTGAGAAATACGCTAAATTTGAGATCTCCTTCCCCATCAGCAACACCGTGGCTACCAACCCCTACTTCCCCTACGACGCCAACCCTCCCCCCGGCGTAGAGAGGGGCGTCGGCATCACGGTAGATGCCCTCCTGCTGCCGCCGGGAGAAGGAAACTGGGCCCACGCGAAGGTCCTTCCTTGTTTCTACTACCAGCCGGTTCAGGAGTTGGGCAGCGGCAGCGCCGCCGGCCTGGTTCCGGTCGGGAAGCCGGAGTGGCGTTGTCGCTTCACCCCTGAGAGCGTCGGCGTATGGCAGTACAAGGTTCGCGCCACGGATGCCGGCGGCACCGCAGAAAGCAACGCCCAGTCGTTCACGTGCATCAACTCCAACCGCAGGGGGTTTGTCAGGGTCAGCACGACCGATCCCCGCTTCTTTGCGTTCTCCGACGGCACGCCCTTCGTCGCGCCGCTCATTAATGTGGAGCAAGGAAGCCCCTTCAACAGCCTAGCCAGCCTGCGGGCCAACATCCAGAAGTTAGGGCAGAACGGCATCCGTTTCGTGCGTTGGTTCCCGACGGGCGAGGGAGCGAACTACTACATCATTCCTTTCGGCGACGACATGAGGCCGACCTGGCGGTTCGGCTCCAGCTGGACCACCTTGGACGAGGTGGATACCCAGGCGGGCAAGCGCTTCAGTTTCTCACCCTACTACTACAGCGTACAAGATGTGCCCGCGATCCCCGGCGCGCGGTATCGCCTCAGTTTCCGGGCTAAAGTGGAAGGGGAGCGGGTCCTGCGCGCTGAGATCGGCAACCTCAGCGGCGGTTCCATAGACATCTGCTCCACATCCAGCACCTACCACGAATCCCGAGGCAACACCTGCACATACAAAAAGGACGGCTGGAACGACTACACCATAGAGGCCACCAACGCTGGCAACACCGTGCTGTCCATCGCCTTGCGGGGCCTCTACGTCTCTGCCGATGCCCCCTCCCCGTTCAACAACGTCCAGATCGGGAAGATACGCATCCACTCCATCCGCCTCCAGCGGGATGAGACCGGCAACGGCGGCTGGGGGCCTAACCTCCTCTCCCGCTCCGATCCGGACACCTACAACTACGTGGATCAGGTGGATGCCGCCAAGCTGGACGAGGTCTTCAAGGTATCCGAACAGCACGGCGTTTACCACAAGTTGACGCTCTTCCACAAGAACGACGCGGTGCTGAACCGCTTCCTCCCTGACGGGACGACCACCACCGATTGGGACAGTTACAACACCCTCTTCTACTCTCAGGAAGGGCAGGCGGCGCGCTGGTATGAGAAAGCCTACGTGCGCTACTTCGTGGCGCGCTGGGCCTACTCCCCGGCCCTCCATTCCGTTGAGCTCGCCAACGAGAACCATCTGACCCAGGAGAGCTACGACGCGGGCTTCGCCTTCGCGCAGCTCGTCCATAGCCTCTCCCCTCGGCCCATCCTGGTCTCCAACTCGTTCTGGGGGTGGTTCGTGGACCCCTTCTTCGCGGACCCGCAGCGGGGCTACCTGATAGACTACGGCGACAAACACTGGTACGCCAACACGACGGGGTCCGGCACCCCCGATTACCCCGGCGAGGTGATCAGCCAACTCTATGCCGACTCGGCAGCCTACGTGCGCGAGTGTCTACTTCGGTTCAAAGAATACCGCCAATGGTTCGCCTACAACAAGCCGATCGTGCGCGGGGAGGGGGGCGTAGCGGCCTCCGGCACCGAACCCCAACACCCCGACATAGCCCGAGACCCCCAGGGGACGTATTACCACAAGAAACTGTGGGCGCACGTGGGCGCTTTGGGGTACTCTTGCGATGGGGAATGGTATCCTCGCCTCTTCGTTCCCTACAACGACAACCAATTTCCCAACAGCGCCCGCGACCTCGCCAAGATGTTCGCGGCTTATGAGCGTTTCATACAAGGGGAACCTCTCTCCAACGGACGCTACGAGGAGATCGGGACCGACCTCTCCGGTTCCGCCGCCATCACCGTGACGGGCGGCACGGGGAGCCTGCGCGCCTGGGGGGTGCGCGACGCGGTCGCAGGGAAGGCGCTGCTCTGGATAGACAACGCCAACCATACCTGGAAAAAGGTGGTGGATGGGGTCTCCATCCCGCCGGCGAGCGGGAGCCTGACGATCCAGGGGCTGCCGCAGGGGACCTACACGATCCAATGGTGGGATACCATCGCCGGCGCCGTCACGGGTACGGAGTCGCAGGCGGTAGGGCCTGCCGGCACGCTGACCCTCGTCGTCAGCAACCTGGCCACGGACAAGGCCGTCAAACTGAGCCTCGCCCCTGCGGCGACGGCGACGCCCACCGCCACGCCGACCCGCACGCCGACGTACATGCCCAGCGTGACGGTCACGGCCACGGCCACACCTACCCGGACGCCAACGCCCACGCGCACGCCGACGAGGACGCCGACGCCCACTGCCACCAGCGCCATCGCCGGCCTCACGGGCCAGGTGGCCTTCCAGGCCGTGGCCAACATCCCATCGGGCATCACGGTGACGGTTCGCCTCTCCGGCGGCTCCGCCTACACGCCTACGCTGGACGTCTCCGGCAGGTTCACCATCACCGGCCTCAGCCCAGGCACCTACAACGTTTGGGTGAAGCACGGCAACCACCTGGCCAGCCGGATGGACGGCGTGGCGCTCACGCCGGGAACGAGCGCGTCGGTCAACTTCGGCGTGCTCCTGGCCGGGGATGTCAACAACGACAACGTGGTTACCGGCGCCGATTTCTCCCTCTTGGCCACCGCGTACGGCAAGGGAATCGGCGATGCCGGTTACGACGCCCGCGCCGATTTCAACTTTGACAGCGCGGTGACGGGAGCCGACTTCTCACTCTTGGCGACCAATTACCTTCGGGACGGGGCCGGCCAGACGGGGCTCACAGGGGCCGGCGCGACGGCCGTCCCCGACGCCGACGCCGGCACTGCGCGACTCATCCTCCGGCCTTCCGCGCGAGCGCAGAAAGGAGGCCAGGAATTCCAGGTGGATCTGATGCTGGATACGGGCGGGCAGCCGGTGGATGCGGTGGACGTCCTCTTGGGCTTCAGCCCGTGCCACCTGGAAGTGTTGGAGATCATCCCCGATCGCGCCGCCTTGCCCGTCACGCTGGCCAGCGCGCACGGTCGGGGCGATCTTCGGACGGGTGACGATCCTCATCTTCTCGTTTACTCCGCCGGCAAGGCCTTGGGGGGAGCCGACGCCGCGGGGATTTTCCGGCTGGCCACCATTCGTCTGAAAGGAGCCGCCCCTACGGTGGACCTGCAGGGAGGGCGCCTCCTGTGGTGCGCGCCGGGCAGAGTGGAGGCCTTTTATCAGGGCAGGCTCATACCGGGCCTCATCGTAGATGAGACCGCCACGACACCATCGCTGGCAACCACACCCGAGCCATGCGATAGATGACGGCGGAGACGGTGGGGGGCACTTCATGGCAGGGGAGGAAATGGTCGTGGTAACCCATCTTCCATCCAAGGTGAGCGGCGATGAAGTGGTCCATGCGTTCTCTCTATACTGGAGTGGGCCGATGTGTCCTGAGTAAAGCGAGATGGTCGGTTTGGCTGCTGATTTTGGCCTTGTTGAACCTGAACAATCCTTTGGTGGGCGGCGCGGTCGCCGGGGCGATGGGCTTGAGCGCCCCTGCGACGAGCGGTGAGTTTCGCCCGAATTCGGCGCCGGCTGCCGGCACGGTGCGAATCTACGTGACCCCCGGGGAGAGCACCGTCCTACCGGGCCAGGTGTTCACGGTCACCATCATGGTGGAGGCAGGCACCCAACCGGTGGACGTGGTGGACGCCTTCCTAGACTTCAACCCCGCGTATCTTCAGGTCTTAGGGACCTCCGCCGACACGACGGCCTTGCCCGTCACCCTCGCCAACGGCTATGACAACGCCGCCGGCCGCATCAACTACTGCGCCGGCAAGCAGCCTGGGGGCGCGGACGCCAGCGGGACCTTCCCCTTGGTCGCCATTCGCCTGCAAGCGATAGCCTCCACCGCGGGCGCGCCTCTGGCCTTCGCCTTCCAGCCGCCGACGCGCAACACCGATGCGTTCTACCAGGGCGTGTCCGTCCTCGGCTCGGTCAGCAACGGCAACGTGGTGATCCAAGCCCCAACGAACACCCCCACGCGCACGCCAACCCACACGCCCACCACCGCACCTACCGCGACGCCCACGCGCACGCCAACCCGCACGCCGACTCACACACCAACCGCCGCGCCCACCGCGACGCCCACGCGCACGCCAACTCACACGCCGACGACCGCACCTACCGCGACGCCCACGCGCACGCCAACTCACACGCCGACGACCGCACCTACCGCGACACCCACGCGCACGCCAACCCACACGCCCACCACGGCGCCCACCGCCACGCCTACACGCACGCCAACCCACACGCCCACCACCGCACCTACCGCCACGCCTACGCGCACGCCAACCCACACGCCGACGACCGCACCTACCGCCACGCCCACGCGCACGCCAACCCATACGCCCACCACGGCGCCCACCGCCACGCCTACACGCACGCCAACCCACACGCCCACCACCGCACCTACCGCCACGCCTAC
>DAOTYP010000003.1:0-19361 GCA_034434975.1 Anaerolineae bacterium
TTCACCGCAGAGGACGTGGCGAACAGCGGCCCCGGCCTCTACGGCGTAGACGCGCGGCAAGATTGGGAAGAAGGCGCCGCACGCCTGAGCGAGACCTTCCGTCAAGTGGAAGACAAGATGCTAGAGACCGTCTTCCTGGCGCTCATGGCGACGACCCTCGGCGTGATCTTCTCGGTGCCGGTCAGTTTCCTGGCCGCGCGCAACCTCATGGCGCGCAATCCCCTGGGCGCGCTGGTCTATTACCTTGTCCGCCTCCTGCTCAACATCATGCGCGCCATTGAGCCCCTCATCTGGGCCATCATCTTCGTGGTGTGGGTCGGCATCGGCCCCTTCGCAGGCGTCCTGGCCCTGACGTTGCACACCATCGCGGCCTTGGGCAAACTGTACTCGGAGGCGATAGAGAGCATAGACCCAGGCCCCATTGAGGCCATCACCGCCACCGGCGCGAACCGATTGCAGATCATCGTCTACTCGGTCGTGCCGCAGGTGATTCCCCCTTGGATCTCCTTCACCATTTACCGGTGGGACATCAACGTGCGCATGTCCACCATCATCGGTTTCGTCGGCGGCGGCGGCATTGGTTTCCTTTTGATCCAGTGGATCAACTTGCTGCAATACCGCCAGGCGGCAACGGCCATGTGGGCCATCGCCATCGTCGTGGCCATCATGGACTACGTGAGCGCCATCGTGCGCGAGCGGGTGGTGTAGAAAAGCAGAGGAAGCCCATCGCCGACGAAGTGGCAAACCCGAGGCATAAAAACCCGTTTGGCGAACGGTTGCATCCCACCCACCCTCTAGGGTGTAGACAACAGCAATCGTTCGCCAATCGGTACGTTACGAGGCTAGACCGTTTTGGTGTATAATAGCAAGGCGAGTGGGCGAGAAGGGTCTTGAACCCCTGACCTCACGGATGTGAACCGTGCGCTCTGACCGACTGAGCTACTCGCCCTTAGGCACTTAAATTATAGCAGCGAACGGCTGATCGCGCAAGTCTTCAAATCACCGCAGGATCCATGTGAAACCTATGCACAACCGGGCTTATGCATTGGCCTTCCTGATCGTGATCCTGATGGGCTGCAGCGGAGCCTACTTGGCCCTCCGTCTCATCTTGGGCGACGGGTCGCCGGCATCCGGCCCCGCCTGGACGCCCCTGTCTCCCCTCTCCAACATCGAGGCCGTTCCCGTCACACCCATTCAGAACGCCGCCTCGCCCACGCGTCGTCCTACCCCCACGCCGCTCGTCATCATCACGCCCGCCATCCCTACCGCCACCCCTATCCTGCTGACGCCCGCCCCCAGCGCGACGCCTATGGAAACGCCCGCCGCGCCGACGACGGCGACGACCGAAACCGTTGCTGCCCCTGCCGCAACGCCCAACGCCGACTTCGGCTTCGTCGTGCGCGGCCCCATCACCCACACGAAGGTCGGCGGCGATTGCCCCGGCGATTCCATTCGCGGCAGGGTTACGGACCGACAGGGTAACCCCCTGGCTGGCGTGCGCCTCTGGCTGCTGGACGAGTACGGCAACGAGGCCTTCGCCGTATCCAAACGGGAGCAGGTTGACCTGGGAAAGTACGACTTCCCCCTCTTCGGCCCGCCCCGCACTTTCTACCTGGTGGTGCTAGACTCTTCCGGCCACCCCGACAGCCCCCGGGTGGAGATCATCCACAAACGCTCCCCCAACGAGGACGCGAACTGCCACTACGTGAACTGGCAGCGCACGCGGTAGGCCTGGCACCGCCGATGGCTGTGGACGGATGCTGAGCTGATAAGGTAGAAACCCGCCGCTTTCTTCTCCTTCGTCAAGGCCGGCACCGCTCCTCTATCACGCCCTTCTGGACGTAGTTCCCAATCATGACGATGGCAGGCCGCAGGTGCAACTCATCCAGGCGGCTCGGCTCCATGATGGCCCACCAATACTGTTCCTCCTGCTGAGGGTTCTTGCCGTCCTCTATCCAGTCTAGGTTGGGCATCGTCAAGACGCTCATGAGGCCGATCCACGGCTGCCAGTTCTTGCGCGCCCAATCGTAGGCCCGCACGATGTAACACCCCTGAACGTACTCGTCAATCCCCGCATCGGCCCCATGCCATTTGTAGTCGGGGTTCACCCGATCAAAGGTCCAGCCGAACTCCAGCACGACGATGCGCTTGTCCGCATCGCCATACCGCACCATGATCGCGCGGATGTCCTCCAGATGTCGGAAGGAGAAGAAGCGATAGCCCCCGTACCGCTTCTGCGCGGCCGCTTCCGCCGGGTCCAACTCCGGCGGCGCCGCGAAGCCGGCAGCGTGAGCACCCAACATGTCAAAATAGCCGTCGCTGTTGCCTTTCATCGCCTTGTACATCCCCTCATAGAACGCCGCATCGGGGTATGAGATGGTAGGTTCGTTCCGCTCCGTAGGGGCCATGCCCGCGCTGATGACGACGGCCGAAGGGCACGCGTTCTTGATGGCGCGATAGGCTGTGCGCAGAAAGGCGGCGTACTCCGCCGGGTTCGGGGGGCGTCCGCCCCATTCACGGGTCAGGTTGGGCTCGTTCCAAACCTGGTAGGCGTGAACCTTGCCGCAATAGCGTTTCGCCACCGCCGCGGCGAACTCCGCGAAATCCTTCGCGTTGCTCGGCGGGGGCCCGGGCCAGCGCGCGTGCATGCCGTGCTCCGGGTCCGTGCTGAGGCGCGCCAGCAACTTGAGGCCGTGCTCATTGACCTGTTGAACCACGCGGTCGGCGTTGGTCCAATCAAATTGCCCCTTGCCGCTCCCTTCAATGTCCTCCCAGGCGAACGTCTGCCTGACCCAACGGAAACCGAACCGCCTCATCAGGCCCAGGTCTCGGTCGGCGACCTCAGGACGCCACCACAGAAACGCCTGCGCGCCGAAATCGGGCGAACTCATCAAGGCTTCGGTGGTGGCTTGGGCAACGACCTTCTTCGGCGTCGCGGTGGGCACCGGGGTAGACCCTTGGGGAGTCGGCACCACGGTCGGCGAGGCGGTAGGGCGCGAAGACGGCAACGGATCGGTAGGCTGCACGGCAGAGGCCCGGGTCAGCGTAGGGGTAGGTTGGCTGCTCTGAGCCGGATTCGTCGTAACGCCGGGCGACGAAGGCGGAGTGATGGAATAGCCCGCGTTGACCTCGGGGATGTACGCGCTCCTTGTCAGACCCGAGGGAGTAAGGGCCGAGGGACTAGGGGAGGACTCCTGCGTCAAGAGAAACAGGCCGCCAAGGGCCATGCCGACCGCGGCGAAGATGAGGAATACGGCGAGGGCTGCCAGGGCAAAGGTGAGATCACCCGGCGGATGTTTCGGCGTGTGTGAGGCCATGTTGCTCCTTGTCATCAAGGTCGTCAAGGGGATGCCGAGGGGCGGGCTTCCGTTGAGCCCTGAGAGGGCGGCCGCGGCCCGTTATCGCTCGCCGAGCGCATCGCCTCCATCGCTGCCAGCGCGCGCGCCACCTCTTCAATCGCGACGCGCTGTTTGCGGTAGAGGTCCGATTCGCTCATGGCCAACTTATCCGCGATCTCGCGCACCCGCTTCCCCTGGATGAACCGCATCTCCAGGATGTTGTAGAGCACCCAATCGGTTGCGGCCATCTGGCGCGTTCCTTCTGGCCGCAGCCGTTCAATGGCAGCGTTCAACACGGCGCGCAGCGCCCGCGCCGGGTTGCCACCCTCCCGCGCCAGCGCCTCCCGCACCACTCCCAGGTTCAACAGGGGGCTGCGGGTCAGTTTGGGGCCGCCCCAGTAATGGCTCAGCGCGTCCTTGACCCAGCGTTCAAAGTTCGGGTCGGTTACAGGGCTGCCCAAGCCGGCCGGAGGGGCGGCTTCCACCTGATCCCGATAGGCGATGGCGCTCCCCAGCCGCTGGATTTGCTCTATCTCGGGCATGATCCGCCTCAGGGAAGCGAAGACGCTTTGCTGCAGACGGCGGTCCTCCAGGGCGTGTTCCGCTTGCTCTATGAGGACGGTCAGCACCTCCGTCTCGGCAGGCGTCAATGCCACCTCCGGCGTGCGCGCGGTGACCGCCAGGAAGCCGAGCACCTGCTTGCCCTCCCGATCACGTAGGGGGCGAAGCCAATAACCATCCAAAGGCCTGAAGCCCAGGGAGCCGCCCGTCTCCCTCTCCTCGCTCAACTGCTGTAACCAGTGCAGAGGCGCTCCCTCAGGCGGCGCGCCCACCCCTGATGACGCCTCTACCTTCGTTCCCTGAGGGCCGACCGGCCCGGCGATGAAGGCATTAGGAACCTGCAACGTCTCGCAAACGGCGACGAGGACGTTGCTGAGGAACTGCTGTAGATCGGTGGTGGTGAGGAGACGCTCATCCAACTCCTGAATCCAGGCCACTTCCTCTTGATCTTGCCAATAGATGAGGCGGTCAATGAACGGCTTGGCCAGGTTGACGCCCAATTCCAGCAAGACGATGGCCAGGACGATGGTGAACATGGCCACCGTGTCTCGCGGCAGGCCGAGAAGTTGTTCAACCTTGGGCACGCTGAGCATGAAGAGCACGACCACCGCCGCCACCAGCGGCCCGCGCAGGAGGAAATGGATGAGGCGATGGCGGATGACCCGATCCGGCGTGAGCGCGCCGTAGTAGGCCACAGCGTAAGCCATGAGGACCAAGGTAAAGGCGACGGCTATGTTCCCTACCAAGGAAAGGCTGAGCACCGCGCCCACCAGGACCCGGCCCGACATCGTGGTGGTCGCCAGGTAGGGGAAGACCCCCACCGCCGGGCCGATGAAAGCCAAGGTCAGGTAGGTCAGCCGGCGACGCGAGGTCGGCGTCAGGGCCCGCTGGCGCGCCCGATAGATGTGATGCGCCCCGTAGAAGGCGGTCAGGGCGTAGTAAACGGCGAAAAGCCAGAAGAGGGGGCCGGCCAACAGGCGGTTGACAGGGGGAGCGTAGATGCCATCCCGCACAACCAGGCCCGTCCCCAAGGCCAACCCACAGAGGACCGCCCCTACCACGTAGGCTCCCGCCACCGCCGCGCGCCACCAGCGGTAACGCAGGTTGGTGGTGCGCAGCACCGCGCCAGCCAGGTGGAGATAGGCCGCCGGGATGAAGGCGATCCCTAACCACTGGAAACGCAGCCACATCGCGCTGGCTGCGGCGGTGCTGGCCCGCGCCTCTAGGATGTCGCCGCTGTAAACGACCAGCACGCAGGCCAGCAGCGCGCAAAAGGCCCGGGCGACGCCGCTGTGAAAGTTGTAAGCCACGATGTAGGCCAACAGCGACAAGGCCAGAATGGCAATAGCCGAGGACAGGACCAGGTTGCCAAAGGAGAGAACAAGGGCCCAGTCCAGCACGAGTCTCTCAGTCATCCTTGATGTGCCGGGGAATAGCCCCCGCACAAGGTGGACGGGGGCAGAGCCGCCCTCGCGCCCCGTCGCTTCGTCTTACCCGCTGGGTTCAGCGCAGGTCATGCCCAAACCAAAGGGCGATGTCTTGGTTTCCGAAGTAGCGGTCGTTGAAGCCGCAGAACTCAAAGCCGAACTTCTGGCAGAAGCGGATGCCGGGGTAGTTCTTGCTCTGCACGACGATCATGATGCGCTCCAACCCGTTGGCCCAAGCCCACTGCGCGCCATGCCGCAGCAGGGCAGAGCCGATGCCCCGACGCCGATAAGCCCGCGCGACAACCAGATGGTGCACCCAACCCAAGTTCTGGTCAGGGTGAACGCTCATGTCCCAAAAGCCGAGCACCTCGTTGTCCAACTCCGCCACCAGCACGCAATCGCCGCGCTCCCAATGGCTCACCAAGGCAGCATCCACCGTCGGATAGGCGACGGTCATCATGCGAGGCAAGGCCACCTCGCGGAACGAGACGATGATCTCGCCATCCTGTTCCCGTTGTTCCATCTGCCAGACGCGATCGGTCTGATAAGAGCCATCCAGCAGGATGCAGGCGTTCAGGTCGGCCAGTTCGGCGGGACGAATGCGCATCGCGCCGTCTCCTGGAGATGCGCAGGCTTCTGTTAAATTCTAGCATCGGCGTAAAAAAATGGCAAGCCGCGCGAAGACGCCCCGCCGTCTCAACGGCGCTGCCGGTGTAACACAAAGCCCTGCCCCCGGCAAGGGGATGCAGGGCCGTTTCGTTTTACAAGAGGTCGCTTGCTCAGCGCCCGTTCGGCTCATCCTTTACGGGCGGGATGACCAGGCTCCTTCTTCGGCAACTCTAGGACGGAGTAAGGGAGAGAGACCCTCCGCAGTTTCTCCTCAAGCCGCGGCTTCTCCGCGGCGGGCGCCTTCTCCCACCGCGCCAGCAGCCGGCGAACCTTCTCGCGCTTCTCCCGCCGCCGCGCGAGGTAAAGAGACCAGCGTTTGCGGTTGACCTTGCCCATGGGTCCGGCCTCCTCAGCAGAATCCTCAAGCGGGGCAAAACCGCCGGTAAGACCTTGCCGGGCGCTCTACGCGCAAGCCTCATCGGCGCGCGGCCTCCGAACGCCCGCGAGCACGCACCGTCAAGAAATGAAGTCGTGGTTTTTGCTTTCATTATAAACGACCCAGCGATGTTGTCAAACCCTTGCCAGCCGTCCGCCTGAGCAAAGGCCCGCGTCCCACTGCCCGCTTAACACCAAGGCCAACGTTTGCACGCTGAATCTTTGCATCTGACCTAGTTAAGGAAAACATGACGAGAATCATGGTCTTTTCTGGTTTTTTGTGCCAAAATTCACCTAGCCTGGCGTATCATCTTCTCGGCCCGCGCGCCCCCTCCGCCTGCGACGGGCATGGGAGTCAGGAGTGACCAACCACTTCGCTTGCCCACCTTACGCGCTTAGCGACTTCTCTTAAGGAGGTTCCCAAATGGCCGTCGCTGCGTCCCCTGGGGAAACGCCCACCTTTCTAGATGAGGTGATCGCTGCCATCCCCGGCGACTCGCGTCTGGAGATGTGCATCCAATGCGGAACTTGCGGGGGGTCCTGCCCTTCCGGCCCCGACATGGATCACACCCCTCGCGCCCTCTTCGCGATGATCAGGGCCGGCATGAGAGACGAGGTCCTCCGCAGTAACACCCCTTGGTATTGCGTCTCCTGCTACTACTGCACCGTGCGCTGCCCTCAGCAGGTCCGCATCACTGATGTCATGTACGCCCTCAAGAACATGGCGATCCGTGCCAAGTTGTATCAAGACTCCACTGCCCCCGACTTCTCTCAGACCTTCATAGACAACGTAGAGAACTACGGGCGCAGTTTTGAGTTGGGTCTGGCCACGCGCCATAGCCTGCGGCATAGCCCTTTGCGCTTACCTGCCATGGCTCCTATGGGCCTGGGCATGCTCAGCAAAGGGCGAATGGACCTCACGCCGCGGCGGATTGAAGGGATCGCGCAGCTGAAGGCCATCCTGGCCCGCGCCAAAGAATTGGAGGCCGCCTTATGAGATACCTTTACTACCCTGGCTGCTCCATGGATGCCAGCGCCAAGTCTTACCTGGATTCGTTGCTCGCGATCCGAGATGCGCTGGGGCTTGAACTGGAGGAGATCCGCGACTGGAACTGCTGCGGCGCCACGGAGTACTTCTCGGTGAGCCTGCTGCCTGCCTACGCGCTGGTGAGCCGGAACCTGGCGCTGGCGGCGCGTCAAGCCAACGGCTGCAACACCGTCGTGGCCAGTTGCAGCGCCTGCTACCTCAACCTTGCCAAGACCGAGCATTACCTGCGCGAGGACAAAGCCCTGAACGAGAAGGTGAACACGGCTTTGGCGGCTGGCGGCTTAGACTACAAGCCCGGCTCCTTGGAGGTGAGGCATCTTCTGGACATCATCTACCATGACGTAGGGCTGGAGGCCGTCAAACGCAACGTCGTGCAGCCCCTGAAAGGGTTGCGGGTGGCTCCCTACTACGGCTGCCTGATCCCCCGCCCCGACTACGACCACCGCTACAGCAACCATGAGTATCCTACGGAGTTGGACAAACTGATGAAGGCCCTCGGCGCGGAGGTCGTGGATTTTCCGTTGAAGTCTCATTGCTGCGGCGGCCACATGACCCAGATCAGCGCGCCGGTGGCCTACGAGTTGATCCGCCGTTTGCTCCACTCCGCCACCGAGTACCGGGCCGACATCATCGCGACCCTTTGCCCTATGTGCCAGTTGAACCTGGACGCGTACCAAGGCGAGATGAACCGCTACTTCCGCACCGACTACCGCGTGCCGGTCCTCTTCTTCACCCAATTGATAGGCCTCGCCTTCGGCAAGGACGCGAAGGCGCTTGGCATCGGCAGGGAATTCGTAGATGCCCGCCCGGCCCTGGCCCGTATCGGGGTAGAAGTGGCGGTAGAAGAAGCGCTCGCTCGCCGGGTGCGGCGGCCCAAAGAGGAACTCCCTATGCCGCGCATGCCCCAGGAAGAGTAAGGAGGTGAGCCGATGAGTCAGGAACGCATTGGCGTGTATGTATGCCACTGCGGCACCAACATCGCCGGCACGGTGGACGTGGCGGAGGTGGCCAAGTGGGCAGCAGAGCAACTAGGCTCGCGCGGCGTGGTCGTGGCCCGCGACTACAAGTTCATGTGCTCCAGCCTGGGCCAGGAGTTGATTGAGAAGGACATCCAGCACCTAGGCCTCACCCGCGTCGTCGTCGCCGCCTGCTCCCCCCACCTCCACGAGCAGACCTTCCGCACCGCCTGCCAGCGCGCCGGCCTCAACCCCTACCTGTGCGAACTGGTCTCCATCCGCGAACAGGACTCCTGGGTGCACACCGACCGGGCCGCCGCCACCGACAAGGCCAAGGCCATCGTCTCCGGCGGCGTGGAGCGGGTGCTGCGCCACGCCCCCCTGGAGCCGCTGCGCGTGCCGATCCACCCGGCCACCCTGGTGGTGGGCGGCGGCATCGCCGGCATCCAGGCCGCGTTGGAGATCGCCGACAGCGGCTTCCCGGTCTACCTAGTGGAGCGGGAGCCGTCCATCGGCGGGCACATGGCGCAGTTTGACAAGACCTTCCCGACCTTGGACTGTGCGGCGTGCATCCTGACGCCGAAGATGGTGGCGGTGGGGTCGCACCCCAACGTGACCCTTCTCACCTGGAGCGAGGTGACGAGGGTGGAGGGGTATGTGGGGAACTTCACGGTGACGGTGCGGCAGAAGCCCCGCTACGTCAACACGGAGGTCTGCACCGGCTGCGGTATCTGCCAGGAGAAGTGCCCCAAGAAGATCGTAGATGAAGTGTACGAGGCGGGCCTCGGTTACCGCAAGGCGATCTACACGCCGTTTCCGCAGGCGGTGCCGAAGTATCCGGTGATAGATCGGGAGAACTGCATCTATTTTCAGAAGGGGACATGTCGGGCCTGCGAGAAGTTCTGCCCGACGGGGGCGATAGACTTCCAGCAGGAGGAGAAATACCTCACCTTGCAGGTGGGGAACATCATCCTGGCGACGGGGTATGACCTATTTGACCCGCGGCGGATCCCGCAGTACGGTTACGGTCGGTTGGCGAACGTCTTCACCAGCCTGGAGTTTGAGCGGATGTGCAACGCGGCAGGGCCGACGCAGGGGAACATCGTGCTGCGCGACGGCGTGACCGTGCCGAAGAGCGTAGGGATCATCCATTGCGTCGGGAGCCGCGACCGCAACTACAACAACTACTGCTCTGCTATCTGCTGCATGCAGAGCCTGAAGTTCGCCCACCTGGTCAAAGAACGAACGGGCGCGACCGTCTACAACTTCTACATTGACATGCGCACGCCCGCTAAAGCCTACGACGAGTTCTATCAAAAAGTACTGGAGGAAGGCACCCTCTTCGTGCGCGGCCGCGTGGCTGAGGTCACCGATGCCGCGCGCCTCCCCGGCGAGGAGGGGAAGCTGATCATCCAGGTGGAAGACACCCTCATCGGCAAGCAGCGGCGCATCCCGGTGGACATGGTGATCCTATCGGCGGGGTTGCAGCCGCGACATGACGCCAAGGAAGTGGCCCAACTCTTCGGCATCTCTTGCAGCGCCGTCGGTTGGTACATAGAGACGCACCCCAACCTAGACCCGGTGGCCACGATGACCGAAGGGATCTTCATCGCCGGCTGCGTCCAGGGGCCGAAGGACATCCCCGCCAGCGTGGCCCAGGGCGCGGCCGCGGCGGCGCGGGTGCTGGGGCGGATCCAGCAGAAGGAGATCGCCCTGGAGCCGGTGCGGGCCAGCATTGATGCCGATCGCTGCTCCGGCTGTCGCATCTGCAACAACCTCTGCCCCTTCAACGCCATCGTCTTCCATGAGGATCGCGGCGTCTCGGAGGTCATGGCGGCGCTTTGTCAGGGGTGCGGCACCTGTGTAGCGGCCTGTCCGGCGGGGGCGATCAGCGGCACGCAGTTCTCCAACGAGCAGGTCTTGGCGCAGATTGAGGGCCTCCTCCTGCTGAACCTGGGGGACGGGCGTGCGCCCGTGGAGGTCTTGGAGGCCGCGCCAGCGTAAGCGGGCCAACCTCTGCCAGCGGAGGGAAACACTATGGCTGATACGTTTGAACCGATCATCATCGGCTTCACCTGCAACTGGTGCAGTTATCGCGCCGCCGACCTGGCAGGCACCGCGCGCGTCAAATACGCGCCGAACGTGCGCCTGATCCGGCTGATGTGCTCCGGACGGCTGGACCCGACCTTCGTCCTGAAGGCGCTGGCAGGCGGCGCGGATGGCGTCTTGATCACAGGATGCCATCCTGGGGAATGCCACTACCTGGAGCAGAACTACAAGGCGATGCGGCGCTTTTACCTGCTGCAACGTACCCTGGCGCAACTGGGGATTGAGCCGCAGCGGGTCAAACTGGTGTGGGCCAGCGCCGCCGAAGGGGTCAAGTTGGCCCAGGAGATCAACAACATGGTGGAGGAGGTGCGGGCACTAGGCCCCCTCCGCTGGCCTGCCTGGGCGAACGCCGATGGCTCGTTGTTGGCCGAGGAGCACGCCGAGCCGGCCGCAAACGAGGAGGTGAAGGCATGAGCGAGAACGGTAAACCGAAATTCGCCATGTATTGGGCCGCCTCCTGCGGCGGCTGCGAGATCGCCGTCTTGAACATCCATGAGAAGATCCTGGATGTGGACGCCAACTTTGACGTGGTCTTCTGGCCGGTGGCGATGGACGCCAAATACAAAGACGTGGAAGCCATGCCCGATGGCTCCATCACCCTGTGCCTTTTCAACGGCGCAATCCGCAACAGCGAGAACGAGCACCTGGCGCGCCTCTTGCGGCGAAAATCCAAGATCCTGGTGGCCTTCGGCTCCTGCGCCTGCGAAGGGTGCATTCCGGCCCTGGCGAACCTGACCAACCACAAGGAGATCTTTGAGGCCGTCTATGCCAGCGTTTCCACCGACAACCCCCAGGGAGTCATGCCGCAACCCTCATGGCAGGTGCCGGAGGGAGACCTGCACATCCCCCAGTTCTATCCTGTCGTGAAGACGCTGGCTCAGGTGGTGAAGGTGGACTACTACATGCCCGGCTGTCCGCCTGAATCGCACCAGATCGCGGCGGTAGTAGACTTGGTGATCCAAGCCCTCCAGGGCCAGGCCTCCTTGCCACCTGCGGGGACGGTGATCGGAGCGGGGATGTCCACCGTCTGCGACGAATGCCCTCGCGCTCGCCATGAGAAGAAGATCAAAAAGTTCGTGCGCATTCAGGACATTAAGCCTGATCCGACCCTTTGCCTGCTGGAGCAGGGGATTCTGTGCAGCGGCCCGGCCACCCGCAGCGGCTGCTCGGCCCTCTGCCCTAAGGCCGGCGCGCCCTGTGTCGGCTGCTACGGCCCAACGGACGGCGTGCTGGACTACGGGGCGCGGCTGATGACTGCCATCGCCTCGGTGATTGACAGCACCGATCCCGAGGAGATCAACCGCATCCTGGATGGCATCCCTGATCCGGCCGGCGCCTTCTATCGCTTCAACATGGCCAGCTCGCTTCTGCGAGCCGCCAAGCCGGCTTGGACAGATAAGTGACGAGAAGCGGACAGGAGGAAGTCGGATGCAGCGTATCACGATTGACCCGATCACACGCCTGGAAGGGCACGGCAAGATAGAGATCTTCTTGGACGACGAGGGGAACGTCGCCAACACCTACTTCCAGATCCCCGAACTGCGGGGCTTTGAACGCTTCTGCGTAGGCCGGCCTGTAGAGGAGATGCCGATCCTCACCAACCGCATCTGCGGCGTCTGCCCGGAAGCGCACCACATGGCCGCGGCCAAGGCCGCCGACGCCGTTTACCATGTGGACCCACCGCCCACGGCCAAGAAATTGCGGGAACTCCTCTATTCCGCCTTCTACGTCACCGATCACACGACGCATTTCTACGCCCTGGGCGGCCCCGATTTCGTCATGGGGCCCGACGCGCCGGTGGCCGAGCGCAACATCCTGGGCATCATCCACAAGGTAGGTTTGGAGATCGGCGGCAAGGTCATCCAAGCGAGGAAGTACGGCCACGCCGTCGTGGAGATGATCGGCGGACGCAAGGTGCACCCTTGCACCTCTATCCCCGGCGGCCTGACCAAGGGTATCACCGAGGAAGAGCGCCAGGAGATTGAGAAGATGGGCCGTTGGGCGGTGGAGTTTGCCCAGTTCAGCCTGCAACTTTTCAACGACCTGGTGCTGAAGAACCAGGGCTATGTAGACCTGATCCTCGGCGACGTGTACACCCACCGCACCTACTACATCGGCCTGGTAGACGAAAAGAATCGGGTGAACTTCTACGACGGCCTGGTAAGCGTGGTGGACCCGGAGGGGAAGCGCATCGGCAAGTACGCGCCCCACGAGTACACCGATTGGATCGCGGAGCACGTGGAGCCTTGGACGTACCTCAAATTCCCCTACCTGAAGAAGGTCGGCTGGAAAGGGTTCGTAGACGGCAAGGACTCCGGCGTCTATTGTGCGACGCCCCTCTCGCGGCTGAACGCGGCGGACGGCATGGCAACGCCGTTGGCCCAGGCGGAATACGAGAAGTTCTACAGCACCCTTGGCGGCAAGCCGGTGCACCAGCGGTTGGCGACCCACTGGGCGCGCTTGATAGAACTCCTGTACGCGGCGGAAAGGTGGGTAGAACTGGCGACCGACCCGGAGATCACCTCCGACAATTTCCGCACCATCCCCACCGAGAAGCCGACGGAGGGCGTAGGCATCGTGGAAGCGCCGCGTGGGACGCTGACCCACCACTATTGGACGGACGAGCGCGGCATCCTGACCAAGGTCAACCTCATCGTGGGAACGACGAACAACTACGCGCCGATCAGCATGTCCATCAACAAGGCGGCGCGCAGCCTCATCCAGAAAGGGACGGTGATCACCGAGGGCTTGCTGAACCGAATAGAGATGGCCTTCCGGGCTTATGACCCCTGCTTCGGCTGCGCTACCCATTCCCTCCCCGGCCAGATGCCGCTGGAAGTGACCATCCGCGATGCCCAGGGGAAGCCCATAGAGGTCTTGCGTCAGCATTGTTGAGCTCGCCAAACGGCGCCGACGCGAGGCGATCTACAAACTGAGAAGGGGAAAGGCGGCGATGACGGCGAAAACCCTGGTCCTGGGGCTCGGCAATCCCCTCCTCGGCGATGACGGCGTCGGTTGGAAGGTCGCGGAGGCCGTACGAGCGCGGCTGCAAGACCCGGACGTGGAAGTGGATTGCCTGGCCGGAGGCGGCCTCAGCCTGATGGAACGGTTGAGCGGCTACGAGCAGGCGATCTTGGTGGACGCGATCCAAACGGGTCAGGGGCCGCCGGGAAGCGTCCGCACCTTGGCCTTGGAGGAATTGCCCGATCCGGCGGCAGGGCATCTCGGCTCGGCCCACGACACCACCTTGCAGACCGCGCTCCGGGTCGGCCGCGCGATGGGAGTTCACCTCCCGCAGCGGGTGCTGATCGTCGCCGTAGAGGCGGAGAGGGTGTACGATTTCGCGGAGGAGCTGACCGCGCCGGTCGCGGCGGCAGTGCCTCGGGCCGCGACGACGGTAACAGAACTTCTGCAACAGGTAAAGAAGGAGTGAGCGCCATGGTCTCGCCCGAAGTACTACGCCGTTATCCCTTCTTCGCCCTTCTGGACGATGCACACCAGAAGGCGATCGCCATGATCACGGAAGAGGCCTCCTACGAGCGCGGCGCCGTCATCTTCCAGGAAGGAAAACCCGCCGAGGCCCTTTATCTCCTGCTGGACGGGAGCGTGGACCTCTACTTCGCCGTAGAGGAGGAGTACCGGCCTGAATCGCACAAAGAGTTCCTGGTGGGCGAGATCAACCCCGGCGAACCCTTTGCCATCTCGGCCCTGATTGAACCCTACCTTTTGACTTCCTCGGCGCGCGCGGCCCGCCCTTGCCGCGTCCTGAAGGTGGAGGCGGCGGCCTTGCGCGCGCTTTGTGAGGTGGATTGTCGCTTGGGATACATGCTGATGCGCCAGGCGGCGAAGGCCGCCTTGGAGCGCCTGCACTTTACCCGCGTGCAATTGGCAGCGGCGCGCTAATCGGTTTGGCGCACGGTCCATCTGGTCAGTCAAACCCTAAAGGCCGCGTAGGCCTTTAGGGTTTCTTTTTGACATCTCGCGCAATCTCTGATACAAAAGGTGTACGATCGGGAAGGTGAAAGGTGCATGAACTCTCGGTGACGGAAGGAGTCCTCGCGACGGCCCTGGAGGCCGCGCAGAAGGCAAGGGCGCGACGCATCATCGCCGTTGATCTGGTCGTCGGCGCACTGAGCAGCATCGTGGACGATTCGGTGCAGTTCTACTTTGACATCCTCAGCCGAGGGACGTTAGCCGAGGGCGCGCGGCTTCGCTTCCGTCGGGAGCCGGCAACGGCGACGTGCAGAGAGTGTGGCCAGCAATTTGCCGTGCGCGCGCCTCTCGTCCCCCTCTGTCCGGCTTGCGGAAGCCACCGCCTGCAGGTCGCCGGCGGCATGGCCTTTTATGTGGAGAGCATAGAGGTAGAAGATGAAGAAGATTCCGGTAGTGAAGGAGATCCTGAGCGCAAACGATCAGGTAGCGGCTGAGAATCGGGCGACCTTCGCGGCAGCGGGCGTCTTCGTGCTGAACCTGATGGCCTCGCCGGGGGCCGGCAAGACGAGCCTCATCCTGGCGACGGCGGCGCGACTACCGACGAGGATGCGTTTGGCCGCCATTGAAGGGGATTTGGCCTCCAACATTGACGCGGAGGCCGTCGCCGCGCGGGGCATCCCGGTGGTGCAGATCAACACCGGCGGGAACTGCCACTTAGACGCGCCCATGATCCGCGCGGCCTTGCCTCACCTCCCCTTGCATGAGACGGACCTCCTCTTCATTGAGAACGTGGGGAACCTGGTCTGTCCGGCGGAATTCGCTTTGGGCGCCGACTTGGCCGTGGTCGTGGCGAGCGTGCCGGAAGGGCACGACAAACCCTACAAGTATCCCGGCATGTTCGCCAAGGCCGATGTGGTGTTGCTCAACAAGGCTGACCTGCTGCCCGTCTTTGAGTTTGACGTGAACTACTTCCGACGGGGCCTGGAGATGGTCAACCCCAACGCGCCTCTGTTCTTGGTCTCCTGTCGGACCGGCGAAGGCCTGGACTCGTGGGTGGATTGGCTGTTGGCGAGGGCGCGTGGTGGGGAAAAAAGGCATGGATGACGGGCACGAGCGGCTGCTGGAGATGGCGCGCGGGTATCGCCCCTCGCAGGTGCTGATCACCTGCGCAGTGTTGGGTGTGTTTGACGCGCTGGCGGAAGGGGGGAAAACGGCTTCGGCCCTAGCCGAGGCGTTGGCGGTTGACCTTGCTGCCCTGACGCGCCTACTGAACGCGGCGACGGCCCTCGGCTTGTTAGAGAGGGCGGGAGAAACCTACGCCAATGCTCCGGCCACTGCCGTCTGTTTCGCCAGGGGAAGCGACGGTTATCTGGGCAACCTCCTGCGGCGCGAGGCCGCGTTCTACGCGCGGTGGTCGCATCTGGCCGAAGCCGTCCGCACGGGGCGTCGACCCGAGCCCAGCCGGGCGATGGAGAACGCGCACGATTGGGTGCGCGGCTTCACCTACGCGCTCTATGACTGGGCGCGCCTTGCTGCCCCTGCTGTGGCCGACGCGCTGAACCTGGCAGATGATGTCCCTTGGCGCGTCCTGGATGTGGGCGGCGGACATGGCGGCTACAGCATTGCCCTGGCGCGACGCTATCCCCATCTGCGAGCCACCCTGTTTGACCTGCCGTCGGTCGTTGAGGTGGCTCGCGAGATCATCGGCGCGACCGATGTGGCCGACCGCATATCCCTGCGGGCGGGCGACTTCCTGGTGGACGACCTGGGGCGGGATTACGACCTGGCCCTCGTCTTCGGCGTGCTGGTGAGCGAACCAGCCGAGCGTAGGGTAGCCCTTCTGCGCCGCGTCCATCAGGCTCTGAAGCCCGGCGGCCTGCTCGTCGTGCGTGAGATGATAGCCAATGATGATGGGCTGGGCCCGGCGGAAGCGCTCCTGTTTGACTTGCAGATGCTCCTTTCCACCGAGTCCGGCGGCGTGCTCAGAAGTTCTGTCCTGATGGCTGAGATCTGTGCAGCAGGCTATGCGGACGTAGAGATTCGGCCACTGTCGCCGCCGGGTCTGTCGGCGATGTGGCTGGCCCGGCGTCCGTAGTCATCGTTTTAGGAAGAACGGTAGCAGAATTACGATGGGCGTGGAGAAAGAGGCGGTGGCATCTGAGAGACAGCGGTTGCGGGTTGAAGTCCATGGCGCCGTGCAGGGGGTGGGCTTTCGGCCTTTCGTCTATCGGTTGGCGACGGAGTTGGGACTGGCCGGTTGGGTTATCAACGATACGCACGGCGTCTTCATTGAAGTAGAAGGGCCGCAGCCGGCCCTGGCGCGTTTCCTGGAACGCCTCCCTGCCGAGAAGCCCCCGCGCGCCGTCATCCTCTCCCTGGACGCCGCCTGGCTGGAGGCCATCGGCTACGCCCGTTTTGAGATCCGGCACAGCGACGAACAGGGCGCGAAGACAACGCTGATGCTCCCCGACGTGGCCACCTGCGCCGACTGCCTGGCCGAGGTCTTCAGCCCCGCCGATCGGCGCTATCGCTATCCTTTCACCAACTGCACCAACTGCGGCCCCCGCTTCACCATCATTGAGGCGCTCCCCTATGACCGACCTCATACCACCATGCGCCGCTTCACGATGTGTCCGGCCTGTCAGACCGAGTACGAGGAGCCGTTGAACAGGCGTTTCCATGCCCAGCCGAACGCTTGCCCCGTCTGCGGCCCGCGCCTGGCCCTTTGGACGCCCCAAGGCGAGACGGTAGCCGAAGGGGATGAGGCCTTGCGCGGCGCGGCGGAGGCGCTGCGCGCCGGTCAGATCGTCGCCGTTAAAGGGCTGGGCGGCTTCCACCTGATGGTAGATGCCCGCAACGAGGAGGCCATCGCTCGGCTGCGGGCGCGCAAACCCCGCCGCGACAAACCCTTCGCCGTGATGGCGCGCGACCCGGAGCAGGCCCGCACCCTCTGCGAGATCTCGCCTGAGGCCGAGGCGCTTCTAACCTCGCCGGAGGCGCCCATCGTGCTCCTGCGTCGCCTGCCCCATGCGCCGGTGGCGGCAGGGGTGGCGCCCGGCAACCCTAACCTGGGGGTGATGCTCCCCTACACGCCGCTCCACCATCTCCTCCTGCGCGAGACCGGCTTCCCGGTCGTCGCCACCAGCGGCAACCTGACCGACGAGCCGATTTGCACCGATGAGCGCGAGGCGATCCGTCGGCTGGGCCGCATCGCCGACCTCTTCCTGGTGCACGACCGACCTATCGCCCGCCACGTGGACGACAGCGTGGCCTGGGTGGTGCTGGGTGCCTCGCGACTTCTGCGTCGGGCGCGAGGCTACGCGCCGCTGCCGGTGATGTTGCCGCGTCCGCTGCCGACCATCCTGGCCGTCGGCGGACACCTCAAAAACACCATCGCCCTCAGCGTAGGCCGCCAGGTTTTCATCAGCCAACACATCGGCGACTTGGAGACGGCGGAAGCCATGTCGGCCTTTGAGCGGGTGATCGCCGATTTCCTGCGAGTCTATGAAGCCACGCCCCTTGCCATCGCCCACGATCTGCACCCGGATTATTCGTCTACGCGGTGGGCAACTTCTCTATACCCCCCCTCATCCCCGGCCCCTCTCCCGCCTGTGGGAGAGGGGAGTCGGTTAAAACCCTCCCCCCAGAGAGGAGAGGGTGGGGTGGGAGGCGATGCCGTTCCGATCCTCATGCCCATCCAGCACCACCATGCCCATCTGGCCGCGTGTTTGGCCGAGAACGGCGTAGAGGAAGCCGCGCTAGGCGTCATCTGGGACGGTACGGGCTACGGCAGCGACGGCACGGTGTGGGGCGGCGAGTTCCTCTTGGGCGATGCGGCGGCCTTCACCCGCGTGGCCCATCTGCGCCCCTTTCGCCTGCCGGGGGGCGAGGCTGCAATCAAAGAGCCGCGCCGGGCAGCCCTGGCCATCCTATGGGAACTCTACGGCGAGGAGGCGCTGGCCTGGGAAGACCTGGCCCCTGTAGGATCGTTCCGCCCTGAGGAGCGACGGCTCCTCGCCCAGATGCTCCGAAAGCGTGTCCTTTCGCCCGTTACCACCAGCGTCGGTCGTCTTTTTGACGCGGTGGCCGCCCTCTTGGGTCTGCACCAAGAGGTTACCTTTGAGGGGCAGGCAGCGATGGCCTTGGAATTCGCCGCGGACGGTGCGGTGAACGATGCATATCCTGTCACGGTGTCCTCGGCCGGAGGGAGCGATGACGCCGGCCCTTTGATGTTAGATTGGCGGCCTCTCATAGAGGCGGTTTTGCAAGATAGACGGCGAGGTGTAGGATTGGGTATCATTGCCGCGCGCTTCCACAACGCGCTGATAGAGGCAGCCCTGGCTGTGGCGCGGTCGGTAGGGGTAGGACGAGTCGCCCTGTCGGGGGGCTGTTTCCAGAACCGCCTCCTGACGGAACGGCTGGCGCAACGCTTACGCGCACATGGCTTTGCTGTGCTGCTGCACCGCCAGGTTCCGCCCAACGACGGCGGCATCAGCCTGGGACAGGTGGCCGTGGCCGCAGCGGAGTGGGAGCGTCGCTAACGTAAGGAACGTAGGAGGCATACACATGTGTTTGGGCGTGCCGGGCAAGGTGCTCAGCATTGAGGAGAACCCCTCGGGGATCAACATGGGCAAGGTCAGTTTCTCAGGGATCGTGAAGGAGGTCTGCCTGGCTTACGTGCCCGAGGTGAAGGTGGGAGATTACGTGATCGTGCATGCCGGCTTCGCCCTCAGCATCTTGAGCGAAGAGGAAGCGGGGGAGGTCTTTGAGATGCTGAGGGAGATGGAGGATCTGGCAGAGACATGATGCGCTTCGTAGATGAGTATCGCAACGAGAAGGATGCCCAGAAGTTCCTGCGGGCCATTCACAAATTGGTCACCCGCCCTTGGACGATCATGGAGATCTGCGGTGGCCAGACTCATACCCTCATCAAGTCGGGGATTGA
>DAOTYP010000004.1:0-5858 GCA_034434975.1 Anaerolineae bacterium
GCGGTGCGAGGTGAGAAAGCCAGAGATGAGAGACGTAAGCGCCTGAAGGAGGCGCTGTCTCGCCGTCGCGCGCGCGCCGCCCGGTGGGAAGCCAAAGTGGATGAGAGCCTGTGCGCCCTCATGCGCCGGCTCAACGTGCCCACCAAGAGCGACCTGGAGGCGCTAAGCGAGAAGGTAGAGGAACTCTCCCGCAAGATAGACGCCCTCCAGAGGACGCCGCCCGCGGCTTGAACCTCCCCTGGGCCGGGGAACTGATGAGGCAGAGGGAGAGATGCTCTCTCTGCCTTTTCTTTTAGCCGCCGCAGCGGCCTCGGCGCGCCATGCGTCTTACCGATCGCGCGTCAGCCTCTCCCACGAGGGTTCGTCGGGAGAAGGCGCAGCGGCGACCGAGGGCGCGTGAGGCTCGCGCAGGATGAACTGAGCCCAGGGGCCGGTCATGCCGTCATCCGTGACGCCGTAGTAGACGTGCAGACGCCCCGTGGCGTCCCGTTGCACGAGGTCATAGCGTCCTCGGCCCATGCGCCAGGTCACGCGCCACAGGCCGACGTTGCCGGCCCATCGCACCTCGTCCTCCGCAGGAAGCCCACGCTCGTGCTGCTCAATGGCGTAGAGCCAGAGGCCGTGGGCTTCTTCTCGCAGGACGCCGCGGGCCACGTGCCGTGACCGGAGGTCGCGCAGCACGTACCGCACCGTTCCCCCTTGCTCCACCTTGGAGACGACCTCTACGCCCATGCGGGGCGGCTCTACGGGAAGGTCGGCAGGCGGAAGGGAAGAAGGGAGGCTTGCCTCTGGACTGGAAGGAGCCAGGGAAGGGAGAACGGTCTCGGCCTCTTCCCCGTCGGTCGGCGACGGGACACCATCCTCTACGAGGTCGTGGTAATAGACGAACTCGTCCGCAGCCTGGGCCAGGTGGGCCGAGGTAGACCCCTGGACGCCGATGACGACCACCCGCTTGCCGTGCTGCTTCAGCACGTTCACCAGGGGGATGAAGTCCCGATCGCCGGTCAACAACACGAAGGTCTCCAGCGTGCGCAGGTTGAAGAGCGATTTCATCACATCAATGCACAGGTGCAAATCCACGCTGTTCTTCAGGGCGTGGCGAGCGCTGCCATCGGGGGCGCCGTTGTCCTGGCGATGGTACGTAGGGACATAGATCGGCTCTATCCCGTTCGCATAGAGGGCGTTAGGGAGCTGACGCAGTTCGGGCTGCATCCAATCGGCGTAGGCGCGGGCCAGGATCACCCGCCCATGGCGCTCGCACTCATCCATGATGACTCCGAAGTCGGGGTTCAAGCCGTAAATGTTGCGCACAGAGTAGAAGATGTTCTCAAAGTCAAAGAAAACGGCGACATCTCCAGCCTTCATAAAGAAACTCTCCCTGACAAAAATGGCCATCTTTAGGCCTTGGTTATATCATAGGGGATGGGCGCTGTCAACCCGATCGCCAGGTCGCGAACGACTTGTGAAGGGGCCGGGCTTGTGGTACAATGCGCGTACAAATGCAGCCGACTCACCCTAGGCCGATGTGGCCGATCGTAGGGCACGATTGGGCGGTCAGGCTCCTGGCGAAAGCGGTGGCCACGGGGCAGGTGCACCATGCTTACCTATTCACGGGGCCTGAGCAGGTGGGCAAGACGACGCTGGCCCGCCTTTTCGCCCAGGCGCTCCATTGCCAGGCCGACGCCACGAAGCGTCCCTGCGGGGTTTGCGACCCTTGCCAGCGCATCGCCCGTGAGGCCCATCCTGACGTGCGCCTGATCACGCCTCAAGGCAAGGCGGGGAGCCCCGCGCGCGGGGGAGGGGAAATCCTGATTGAGCAGGTGCGCGGCCTCATCCACGAGGCTGTCCTTTCCCCCCTGAGCGGGCGCCACAAGGTCTTCCTCGTGCGTGAGGTGGATCGGGCCAGCGCGCCCGCCATGAACGCGCTCCTCAAAACCTTGGAGGAGCCGCCGCCTGCGGTGGTCATCGTGTTGACCAGTTCTCACCCTGAGCGCCTTCTGCCCACCATCATCTCCCGTTGCCAGGTGCTTCCCTTGCGTCCCGTCGCCGCCCATGAGATTGAGGCGATGCTGCGAGCGCGCGGGATAGAAGCGGAACGCGCGACGGTGCTGGCGCGCCTGGCCGATGGGCGACCGGGCTGGGCTATGATGGCCTCTACGGACGCGGGCGCCTGGCAAGCGCGAGGGGAATGGCTGGGCGACCTGAATCGTCTCTTGGGCCAAGGCCGCCGCGAGCGTCTCCTCTACGCCGAGCGCCTGGCTACGCACCCCGAAGGGGCCGTGCAGGCGTTGGCCTTGTGGGCGTCGTGGTGGCGCGACCTGTTGCTCTGGCAGCAAGGCTGTACGCAGGCCATCGTTCATCTGGACCGGCGCGAGGACTTGCAGACCCAGGCGGAGCGTCTGTCGCCCACGCAGGTTCGCGACTTCATAGAGAGGCTGATCGCGGCGAGAGAGCAACTGGAACAGAACGTGAACGCGCGCCTCGTTTTAGAATCCCTTTTGTTGCACCTGCCTCGGCTGGAGGAGATGGCGCCACAGCAGGAAGGTAAGGGGTGAGGAGGTTTGAGAAGGGTATAGGCTGGGAAGTGTGGGGAGGAGTGGCATGCCGCGAGCGGTAGGCGTTGAGTTCAGACCTGTCACCAAGATCTATCATTTTGACCCTGCCGGCCACGACGATCTGCAGGTCGGCGAATATGTGGTGGTGGATACAGCCCAAGGCTTGGAGGTAGGGAGGGTGGTCCTGCCGCCGCACGAGGTACCCCAGGAGAGGCTGAGCGAACCTCTCAAGCCGGTCGTGCGGCGGGCCAACGCCTGGGATATGGTCCAAAAGGATCAATACGAACATCAAGAGGCCGAGGCGCTGAGCCAGTGCAGGCAGAAGGTGAAGGAGCACAACCTGCCGATCAAGGTGATACGGACGGAATACAACTTTGACGGCGGACGTCTGCTGATCTACTACAGCGCCGAGAAGCGGGTGGATTTTCGCGACCTGGTGCGCGACCTGGCCAAGACCTTCAAGACGCGAGTGGAGATGAAGCAGGTCGGCGCGCGGGATGAGGCCAAGTTGCTGGACGGCATCGGGCGTTGCGGCCGTCGCCTCTGTTGCGCCTCGTGGCTTCGGGATTTCTACCAGATCAGCATCAAGATGGCGAAGACGCAGGACCTGCCGTTGAACCCGGCGGAGATCTCGGGCGTTTGCGGGCGGCTCCTGTGTTGCCTCTCTTACGAGAACGAGACCTACTCGGAGTTGAAGAAGGTGCTCCCCAAAGCGGGGGCGACGGTGATGACTCCCAAGGGCAAGGGGACGGTCCTGGCGGTCTTCACCCTCAAGGAACGAGTGGAGGTCAGGCTGGAGGACGAGACGGTGGCCGTGTTTGACGCCGCGGAATTGACGCCGGACGGGGACAGGAAGGCGACGGGGCGCGGCGGCGCCCCTTGCGCCGGATGCCCTGCCTCTCGCCGCCGGGGAGAGCAGCCGCCCTCTGCCGGCGCGGGGTGAGGCAAAAGCCAGATAAAACGCGGGGGGCCTATGCCCCCCCGTTTACGTTGCGCGCGAACGCCAGGACAGCGCAGCCTCTTCTCGCTGCCTCAGCGCGGCTCCACGATCAGTTTGACCGCCGTTCGTTCCTGGCCTTCTATATCTACCTCGGTGAACGACGGGATGCAAATGATGTCTATGCCATCTTGCTTCAGGTAGCCTCGCGCGATGGCCACCGCTTTGATGGCCTGGTTCACGGCGCTGGCGCCGATGGCCTGCACCTCGGCATGTTTCGTGTCGCGGATGACCCCCGCGATCGCGCCGGCGACAGCGGTTGAGCGGGAGCGGGCGGATACTTTGATGATGTCCATGATGGCTGCCTCCTGACAGCGTGCGCTGCAAGGCTTAAACGAATAGAGGGACCGCACTGAGGCGAGAACCGCCCCCCAGTTCCTGAAGGCGCGTGGCCGATGCGAATAATTTCAACTCAATTTTACACCAATCTGCGCGATAAATCAAGACCCGCGCGCGAACGAACGTTCACCTTGACACCCCTGCAGGGGCGTGCTATGATGCGCCTCGTGCCGAGCATCTGCCGCAAGAGAGGGAGAAATGGCTCAACGACCTTCTTGGGATGAGTACTTCATGGGGATCGCCTTCGCCGTAGCGCAGCGCAGCACCTGCGATCGGGCCCAGGTCGGCGCCATCATCGTGCGCGACAAGCGCATCCTGACCACCGGCTACAACGGCGCGCCCCGCGGCCTTCCCCATTGCTCCGAGGTAGGCCACCTGATGATCAACGGCCACTGCGTGCGCACCCTCCATGCCGAGCAGAACGCCATCATTCAGGCCGCCCTGCACGGCGTGAGCGTGGAGGGTGGCACCATCTACGTGACCCACCAACCTTGCCTCACCTGCGCCAAGATGATCATCAATGCGGGCCTGGTGCGCGTCGTTTACGCAGGGGCCTACCCCGATGAGAACGCCGTGGCCTTCCTGAGGGAGGCCAACGTCGCCCTGGAGCACTTACCCTGGCCTCCACCCCCCAAGTGAGGGCGCCCAGGAGGGGGATGGCGATGCCTCCGCGCCAAAAGGTCATCCTGGACGTAGATACCGGTACCGACGATGCCATCGCGCTCCTGATGGCAGGCCACGCGTCCGCCTTGGAACTGGTCGGCGTGACCGTCGTGCAAGGCAACGCGCCTCTGCCCGTTACCCTCGCCAACACCTGCAAGGTGCTGGCCGCAGGCCATCTCGCGCACGTCCCGGTCTACGCCGGGATGGATCGTCCCCTCCTGCGGCCGCGCGTGCCCACCGGCCCCGGCCAGAGCCTCGCCTTCGCCCTCCCCGAGCCCGACCTGTCGCCCCGTTCCGTCCATGCGGTGGATTTCCTGGTGCACCATTTCCTGAGCCCTGCGGGGCCCGAGACGATTCTGATCCCGGTCGCGCCGTTGACCAACCTGGCCATGGCGCTCCTGCGAGAACCGCGCCTGGCGGAACGCATCCCCCGGCTGGTCATGATGGGCGGCGCAGTCGGCTCAGGCAACGTCACGCCCGCCGCCGAGTTCAACATCTACGCCGATCCTGAGGCCGCGCGCGTGGTCTTCCGCAGCGGCATCCCCATCACCATGGTAGGGCTGGAGGCGACGGCCAGCGCGTGGGTGGGCGACGCCGACGTGGCCTTGATCCGCGCCCTGGGCACCCCTCAGGCTCGCGTCGCCGCCGACCTGATGGCCTGGGACGTGCGCTGGTTTCGCGAGCACCTGGGCCGTGAGGCCGAGATATACGATGCCTGCGCCGTCGCTGGCGTCATAGAGCCGGGCATCCTCACCATCCGCCCTATGTACGTGGATGTGGAGACGACGGGGGAACTGACCATCGGGCGCACCGTGTGCTCCGAGAGGCCTTACCCCGGCCTGACGCGCCGGGTAGACGTGGCTTTGCAGGTGGACCGATCTCGCTTCCTTGAAATCATGCGCGCATGCTTGGGGTAACGCCCCCCTTGCCACCTCAGGAGAAAAAGTTGCCTCACATCCGTCGTCTGCGCCCCGCAGACCTGCCCCGCTTGAAGCAAATCGATGCCACCTTCGTGACCGACGCGATCCTGTTCGTAGAGAAGACGGTGGACGGGCTGAACGTTGCCTGGCGTTTGACCGAACGCCCCTTGCCCGAACCGCTCCCTAGGGTAGAGGGCTACATCGTGACCGAGGAGGATGTGGCCGAGGTGCGCGAGCGCCTGCTGGCGGGAGATGGGCTTTACTTGGTGGCCGAGGAGGGGCAACGACTGATCGGCCTCTTGGACATGGAGCGGGAAGCATGGCGCGACACGGCGGTGATCTGGAACATCCTGGTGGATCGGGGTTACCGCCGCCGCGGCCTAG
>DAOTYP010000005.1:0-49413 GCA_034434975.1 Anaerolineae bacterium
TTGGTCAGAGAGATCGCGTCCTGGGAAGACCTGAGGTGGGTTTCCCGGCGTGCAGGGGAATTGGGCTTCGCCGCCCCCGCTCCCGCAGAGACCCTCTACCTGGCCCTAGAGCCTTCACCACAGACGGCGGCAGCCCCCCTGGCAGACCAGACAACCTCAGCCCTCTCGGGCATACGGCGCTGGCTGCCCCGGCTGAGGGCCATCGTAGGGTCTCCCCCATCGCTGGCTGAAGCGCGTGCCTTGCCCTAAACACGGGGATATCCCCCTCGTCAAGGTGCGGCGACGGAACCTGGTCGGAGAAGCCTTCGCCCACCTCTTTTTCTGCATTTTGGCTGGGGGCCACCAGTGGAAGATTACGCCGAATCACCGATCGTTGAACGCGTGCGTTGGGTCATCGGGAGCCTATTCGTCCTGGCCCTGATCCTGACGATTCAACTGGTTCGCTGGCAATTGGTCGCCCGTTCCCAGGTGATCGTTGCGCCGGCGCCGACGCCGGCCCGCCCGGCCGACGCGCCCCGGGGGGCTATCGTAGACCGGCGAGGGTACCTCTTCGCCACCGACGATTTCCGCTGGGAGGTGTACGCCTCGCCCAAGCGAATCAATGACCGGCCCGGCCGCGCTGCCGAGATGGCGGCGACGCTCGCGCCCTACCTGCGCCAGAGCGAGGCCGACCTCCTGGCCCAACTCTCCAGCGACGCCGACGCCGTGCTCCTAGAAAGGAACGCCAACCTGATCACCGTGCAGGCCATCGCCGAGAAGAAGTACGATCCTCGTCTCCTCTGGGTAGATGCCGTGCGCGAACGGTTCTATCCCCAGGCAGGCTTGGGGGCGCACCTCATCGGTTTCGTGAACAGCAGCCGCAGCGGCTTCTACGGCGTGGAGGGGTTCTACGATCCCTTTCTGCGCCTAGGTACCGTGCCGCTAGATCTGCAACGCTACCCCAGCCAAGAATTCACACCCAACCTGCACCTCCCCTCGCCTGCCGGGCACGACCTCGTCCTGACGATAGACCGTGCCGCGCAGTTCATCGTGGAGGAAGAGCTGCGTAAAGGCATCATAGAGTACGGCTCAGAATCGGGCACCATCATCGTGCTGGATCCGCGCACCGGCGCGATCCTGGCGATGGCCAGTTACCCTGCTTACAATCCTAATCAGCGTTACGCGGCGGATGAGCCGTACTTCATAGATCCGGCCATCGGCAGCGTCTATGAGCCCGGTTCAGCCTTCAAGGTCATCACCATCGCCTCGGCCCTGGATGCGGGCGCCGTCACCCCCCAAACGCGCGTTGAGGATACCGCCAAAATGATCGTCGGCGGACGCGAGATTAAAAACTTGGAAGAAAAAGGCTACGGGATGGTTACCATCACCGAGATCCTCGCCCGCTCGCTCAACGTCGGCGCGGCAAAGATCGCCCAGGAAATGGGCAAGGAGGCCTTCTACGCGGCGGTGCGCCGTTTCGGCTTCGGGGCCCCCACGGGCGTGGACCTGGATGGTGAAGTGTCGGGCCTCATCAAGTTGCCCGGCGAGGCCCAATGGAGCGAGTCAGAACTGGCCACCAATGCCTTCGGCCAAGGCGTCGCGGTAACCCCTCTGCAACTGGCGGTGGCCGTAGCCGCCATCGCCAACGAGGGCCAAATGATGCGTCCTCATGTGGCGGAAGCCCTCGTCGTGAAGGGGCGGCTCATCCCGATCCCGCCCTTCCCGGTGCGACAGGTGATCCGGCCGGAAACCGCCCGCACCTTCACCAAGATCTTGCTAGAAGCCACGGAGCAGGCCGCAGGCGGCCCTCTCGTGCCCGGCTACCATTTCGCAGGTAAAACGGGCACGGCTGAGATACCCGGCCAAGGCGCCTACCTGGCCGATCTGACCAAAGTGACTTTCGTGGGGTACGGCCCGGTGGAAGACCCGCGCTTCGTGATCTTGGTCAAATACGACAAGCCGAAGAAGTCCCACATGGCCCAACATGTGGCTTTGCCCGTGTTTAAAAGGGTGGCCCAGCGTTTAGTGGCTTTGATGGACATCCCGCCGGAGAAGTAGACGCACGAGGCGGTATGCTTTCTATTCATGACCTCTGGAGAGCCCTAGGGGAGCAACCGCCCGAGGGCCTACCGGATCAACCGCTGTCCAACGTGGTGGTAGATTCACGCGAGGTGCAGCCCGGTGGCTGCTTCATCGCCCTGCCCGGCGAGCACCGCGACGGCCACGACTTTGTAGCCGACGCCTTCGGGCGAGGCGCGGTGGTGGCGGTGGTGCAACGAGACCCGGGGATAGGCTGTCCGGTCTTGAACCCGCGCAGCCCTATTCCGGCAGGCCAGGTCGGGCTCCCGTTCTGCCTGCGGGTCGCGAACGGCATCGCTGCGCTGCAACAGATGGCCGCGTACTGGCGCTCTCGCTTCCGCCCGCGCGTGATCGGGATCACCGGCAGCGTCGGCAAGACCAGCACCAAGGAACTGGTTTACTCCGTCCTGCGCCAACGCTATCGCACGCTGCGCAGCGAGGGGAACCTGAACAACGAGATCGGCCTCCCGCTGACCTTGCTCCGCCTGAAGGCCGAGCACCAAGCGGTCGTGTTGGAGATGGGGATGTATGCCCTGGGCGAGATCGCCACGCTCGCCGCCATCGCCAAGCCCCAGATCGGCATCATCACCAACGTCGGGCCCAGCCATCTGGAGCGCTTGGGGAGCCTGGAGAACATCGCCGCAGCCAAGGCTGAATTGGTAGAGGCGCTCCCTGCCGACGGCGTCGCCATCCTCAACGCAGACGATCCCTGGGTGCGTGCGATGGCCAAGAAAACCCAGGCGCAAGTGTTCACCTATGGCCTGGAGCCGGGCTGCGACCTGTGGGCCAGCGATATAGAGAGCCGCGGCTTGGAAGGAATTCGCTTCTACTTCCACCACGGCGACCAAGCCTTGCAGGTAAAGGTGCCCTTGTTGGGACGCCATAGCGTCCACACCGCGCTGCGGGCCGCGGCCGCAGGCCTGGTAACGGGGCTTTCATGGGAGGAGATCGTCGCGGGTCTGCAAAACGTAGGCGCACAACTGCGCCTCATCGCCGTCCCCGGCATCCATGGGACGACCCTGCTGGACGACACCTACAACGCCAGCCCCGCCTCCGGCATCGCCGCGCTCAACCTCCTGGCCGATTTGGAAGGGCGCCGCATCGCTGTCTTGGGCGACATGCTGGAACTGGGCGACTACGAGAAAGAGGGCCATCAGATGGTAGGCCTGCGCGCCGCGGATGTGGTGCAGAAGTTGGTGACCGTGGGCCCGCGCGCCCGTTGGATCGCCGAGGCCGCGCTGGCAGGCGGCATGAAGCGGGAAGACGTTTTCATCGCCGAAAACAACGACGCGGCCCTGATATACCTGAGCCAGATCGTGAGCCCAGGAGACATCATCCTGGTCAAAGGCTCGCGCGCGCTGGGCATGGAGTCCATCGTGGCCGCGTTCAGCCGCAGAACCGATGAATGAAACCGGGCCAGGCTTTGCGGGGCAGAACCTCGTCTCCGCAAGGAGCCTGTCTTAACGAACTATCATGGCTTATCCGCTCACGTTAGGGACGATCGCTTTCTTCCTGGCGGTCATCTGGGGCCGCCCGTTGATCAACTTGCTGAAGCGCAATCGGATCGGCAAGCAGATTCGCATTGAGGGGCCGAGCACGCACCAGGTCAAAACCGGCACGCCGACGATGGGCGGCCTGATGATCTTGATCCCGGTCATCCTCATCACTGTGGCGCTGAACGTCGGCAACCTGCTCGGCTTCAACCTGATCGGGCGCTCCATCCTGGTACCTTTGGGCGTGATGATCATGTTCGGCACCTTGGGCGCGATAGACGACCTGCGGGGCGTGCGACGAAAACCGGGGCAAAACAACGGCCAAGGGCTGCTGGCGCGGTTCAAGTTCGCCTGGCAACTCCTCTTCGCCCTGGCGACCGCGCTCACGCTTCATTTTCGGCTTGACCTGCGGAGCGTCGCGCTGCCGGGCGTGCAAGAGAAGATAGACATCGGGCTATGGTACATTCCCATCGCGACCCTGTTCATCGTCGGCTGGTCCAACGCCGTGAACCTGGCCGATGGGCTGGATGCGCTGGCCGGCAGCATGGCCGCCCTCAGTTTCGCTGCCTACGGCATCATCGCCTTCCTGCAAGGGCAGTTATGGCTGGTCGCCTTCTGCTTCACCGTCGTCGGCGCGATCTTGGCCTTCCTGTGGTACAATGCGCACCCGGCAGAACTCTTCATGGGCGACACCGGCGCGCTGGCCTTGGGCGCGACCCTGGCCGTCGTGGCCCTCATGACCGGCCAATGGCTTCTTTTGCCCGTGGTGGGCTTCATGTTCGTATCCGAGACGCTGTCGGTCATCTTGCAGGTAGTGTACTTCAAGGTCACCAAAGGCAAACGCCTCTTCAAGATGGCCCCGCTGCACCACCACTTTGAACTCTTGGGCTGGTCGGAAACGCAGGTGCAGCAGCGTTTTTGGCTGGTGAGCGTCTTAACGGCGATGCTCGGCGTCGCCCTGGCGCTGATCTGAGGGAGCACGGAGCAACGATGTACGACGCTCCCTTCCCGCGCCAGGACGGCAACGACGAGGCCGATCGCCTCTTGGAGGCGTTGAAACCGGTTGAGGCTGCGCTGGCGGAGGCCTTGGCGCAAGGAGACGAGACCACCGCGCTGAGGATGGCACGGAAAGCGTTAGAGGTTGCCGGAGAGATGTCGCGTCCACCTGATCTGCTGCCCGACGACCTGGCCTGGGTGCAGGCTCTCGTTTTAGATTTCGAGCCGAGGCTGCTGATCGCCCTGGCCGATGCAACGCTGGCCGTCCATGAGGGATTCGGCCTGCGGATCGCGCACTGGTCGGGCGCGGTGGAGGCCGACGCGGCATGGGGCCTAGCGCGCCGTTTCGCCGCCTCCCCTTATGCCGGTCAGGCCGAGTGGCATCTGCCGGATGCCGGAAAGCCGTTGCTAGAGCCATGAACAGGTTGCCTCCGGACCCCTTGTGGGGAAAACGCGTGACGGTGATCGGCCTGGCGCGACAGGGGATCGCGTTGGTGCGCTTCCTGACCCGCGTCGGCGCGCAAGTAACGGTGACTGACCTCAAGCCTGCGGAGGCGCTGGCTGACGCGCTGGCGCAACTCGCGGGCTTCCCCGCCCGCTACGTGCTGGGCGGGCACCCTGAGGAGGTGCTGGAGGGCTGCGACCTTCTGTGCCTGAGCGGCGGCGTCTCGCCTGACATCCCCATAGTGCGGGAGGCGCGGCGGCGCGGCATCCGCCTGAGCAACGACGCGCTCTTGACGCTGGAACGCTCCCCTGCCGCCATCATCGGCATCACCGGCTCCAGCGGCAAGACCACCACTACCACTTTAGTAGGGGAGATGCTGAAGGCCGCCGGCTTTCGCACCTGGGTCGGAGGGAACATCGGCCTGCCGCTGGTGGACTCCTTAGGCGAGATCCGGCGCGGCGACCTGGTGGTCATGGAACTGTCTAGTTTCCAAACGGAACTGTTTGACCGCAGCCCCCACGTCGCGGCCATTCTGAACATCACGCCCAATCATCTGGACCGCCACCCCTCTATGGAGGCCTACGTGGCGGCCAAGGCCAACATCTTGCGCTTCCAGCAGGCAGGTGATGTGGCCGTGTTGGGATACGACAACGCCGCGACGCGGCAGATGCTGGAAGCAGGAACCCCCGCCACCGCGCTCGCCTTCAGCACCATAAGCGAGGTGCCTGCGGGCGCGTTCCTGCGCGACGAGACGCTCGTGCTGCGCCTGCATGGCCGCGAGGAAGCCATTTGCCGCCGCAGCGAGGTGCGCCTGCGGGGGATGCACAACGTGCAGAACCTGTTGGCCGCGGCCTGCTTGGCAGGCGCCGTGGGCGCGCCCCTGCCGGCCATCGCGCGGGTAGCCCGCTCCTTCGCCGGCGTGGAGCACCGTTTGGAGTTCGTGCGCACCTGGCGCGGCGCCCACTGGTACAACGACTCCATCGCTACCACGCCGGAACGGGTGGTCGCCGCGCTTCGCTCCTTCACGGAGCCCATCGTCCTCCTGGCAGGCGGACGGGATAAACACCTGCCCTGGGACGAGTTTGCTGAGGTCGCCTGCGAGCGGACGCGCTACCTCATCCTCTTCGGGGAGGCGGCGGGCTTGATCCAACGCGCGCTCGCGGAGAAAGCGACGAGCAGAAAGCCGGAGATCCGTCGCTGCACGACGCTGGAGGAGGCGGTGCAGGCAGCCGCGGAGGTCGCCCAACCGGGCGATGTCGTATTGTTGTCGCCGGGCGGCACCAGTTTTGACGCTTTTCGGGATTTCGCCGAACGGGGCGAACGGTTCAAGACGCTGGCGCGTTCGCTCCCCGAGTAGGCTATCCAGGAGACGAGGAGAGAGATGCCTCGTAAGAAGCGCAGAGAATCCACAGCCGCCGCGTGGGCCCCGCCCATCGGACGGCTGCCGAGCGGTCAAGCCCTTCCCAGAGTGGAAAGCACACCCTCTCGGCCTGCCGTCCGCGCCCCGGCCGCGCCATCCCGCCGCCGCAGTGAGGCGCGCCCCACCACCCTCATGGGTTGGCTCCAAGCTGCCCTGAGAGATTACGACCAACCCCTCTTGATCGTCGTGGGCACGCTGTTGATGCTGGGCCTCATCATGGTTTACAGCTCCAGCTTCTCCTACGCCTACGCCCTCTTTGAGCAAAGCGCTTATTTCTTCACCCGGCAACTCATGTGGGCCGGGATAGGTCTCATGACCCTCGTCTTCTTCATGTGGGTAGATTACCACCTCTGGCAACGGCTGGCCGTAGCGATCCTGTTCGGTATGCTGGGCCTCCTCATCCTGCCCCTCATCGTGAACGCCGCCAACTTCGGCGCCGCGCAGTCGTTGCTGCGCTCCGGCTCCGTCCAACCCAGCGAGGCGGCTAAACTCGGCCTGGTCATCTACAACGCCGCCTGGCTGGCCTCTAAAGGAGAGCGGCTGCGAGAACTGGGCACCGGCTTGATCCCCTACGCCATCATCCTGGCAGGGGTGGACGGTTTGGTCATCATGGAACCCGATTTCGGCACGGCCATTCTCCTCTTCATCATCGCGGCGGCGATGTTCTTCATCGCCGGCGCCGAGATCAAACAACTGGCGATCGGCTCGTTGCTCAGCGTTTCCGCGCTGGCCTTCTTCATCAGCCGCTCGGCCCATGCTATGCAAAGGGTGCGCGACTTCATCGCCACGGTGAAAGACCCGCTCCACGGCGGCAGTTACCATGTGCAACAACTGATTCGGGCCTTAGCCGAGGGCGGCTTCTTGGGCCGGGGCATCGGCCAGAGCCAGATCAAAGGCCCGGGCGGCGTGCCGCTGCCGTGGAGCGACAGCATCTTTGCCATCCTGGGCAACGAGTTGGGGCTTTTGGGCTCCCTTTTCGTCCTGGGCCTTTTCCTGATGCTGGCCTATCGGGGGTTGCGCATCACCCTGAACGCCCCCGACAAGGATCACTTCGGCGGCCTTTTGGCCTTTGGCATCACCTGCTGGCTGGTCTCACAGGCTTTCATCAACATCGCGGTCATCACGGCCACGGCCCCGTTGACCGGCATGACGCTTCCCTTCATCAGTTTTGGTGGCTCGTCGCTGGTCACCTCGTTGGCCGGTGTCGGCATACTGCTCAACATCTCGCGCGCGGGCAATCGGAAGGACGCAGACGATGCGCCTGCTGGTCTCTGGCGGTGGAACAGGGGGACACGTTTATCCGGCTCTGGCCGTGATCCAGAGCCTACGCCGTCGGCTGACTGGCGTGCCATCCCCCCGCGGCGGAGTCGCTGAAGAGGAACTGGAAACCCTCTTCGTCGGGAGCGCGGGCGGTGTGGAAGAGGGTTTGGTGAAAAGGGCCGGCCTTCCCTTTGCCGCCATCGCCGCCGGTGGGTTGCATGGGTTGGCTCCCTGGGCCGCCGCCCGCAACGCGGTCAAACTGGCCCAAGGGACGTGGCAGGCCTGGCGCGTCGTTCGCGCCTTCCGGCCCGATGCGCTCTTGTTGACGGGCGGCTACGTCGGTGTCCCCGTCGCGCTGGCGGCCTGGCTTGGCCGGGTGCCGTCCCTCGTGTACCTGCCCGACATTGAGCCCGCGCTTTCGGTGCGGGCGATGGCACGGCTGGCGCGCCGGGTCGCGGTAACGGCCCCCGTCTCGCGGCGGCATTTTCCGCCAGGCAAGGTAGCGGTGACGGGTTATCCCGTGCGCCCTGAGTTGCAGGGCGTGGACCGCCAGGCCGCCCGCCAGGCCTTGGGGTTAGACGCGGATGGACTGGTGCTCCTGGTCTTCGGCGGCAGCCGTGGGGCGCGCAGCATCAATCGGGCGCTGGCGGCGAACCTGGAGCCTCTGCTGGCCCTTTGCCAAGTCGTGCACATCAGCGGTGCGCTGGATGCCGAGGAGGCGCAAGCCCGACGCGCGGCCCTGCCGGAGACTTTGCGGATGCGGTATCACCTGTACGCTTACCTGCACGAGGAGATGGGCTACGCCCTCGCCGCGGCCGACTTGGCCGTGTCGCGGGCCGGCGCCTCTACCCTGGGCGAGTTCCCGCTCTTCGGGCTGCCGGCGGTGCTGGTCCCTTACCCATACGCCTGGCGCTACCAGAAGGTCAACGCAGACTATCTGGTGGCGCAGGGCTGTGCCTGTCGGCTGGACGACGACAAACTGGCGACCGACCTGTTGCCGCTCCTGCGGGAACTGCTGTCGGATCGCGAACGGCTGATGGAGATGGGCCGGCGGGCGCGCGCGCTGGCCAGGCCCGACGCAGCGGAGCGCCTTGCCGATGAACTGCGGTCGCTGGTAAAGGCCGAGGCGGTTGGCTGACCATGCTTGGCACCGAAAACTTGGTCGTCCTTTTAGCGATCTTAGCCCTGTTCGGCTATCATGGCTATCGGCGCGGCGTGCAACTGGAAGCCGTGTTCACCTTCACCATCGTCGGCGCGCGCATCTTGATCACCCATTTTGGCAACGACATCACCGAGTATGCCAACAACTTGTATTGGGTTGTGCAGTTTGTCCTGGCAGGCGGCTTAGGAGCCAGCGATCCCGGCAGGTTCTTACAAAGCGTCCAGCGCACAACAGCGCCGCTCGTCTCCAAGGCGTCTCAAGAGGTGTTCCTGATCATCTTCTTCCTCGTCATCATCGGTCTGGTCTACTGGCTCAGCCGTCTCATCTGGAAGATGGCCAAATCGTGGGTTGGGGGCATGTTGGGCGCGCTGAACGGCTATTTGCTCCTCTACTACTTTCTCCCACTCCTGGGAGGCAAGGCACCAGAGGCGGCGGAACTGGCTCGCACCACCACCGACCGCGCCGCCGATCTGGTCGGCAGCACGCCGGTCCGCGCCCTAACCAAACAGGACGGAGCCTCCGCCCTCTTGCTGGTGATCATCATGGTCGTGGTGGTCGTCGCAGCCCGATCCGTACAGCCAAGCAAAGGCAAACAGGAGTAAGCCTGTGGGGCCGATTGAGCTGGTCTGGGGGGTGATCCTTCTCTTCTTCGCCATCGTGGGCCTGGTGAGAGGCTACGCCAAAGAGCTGGGCTCAACGCTGGTGATCCTGGTCGCCATCTTTGTTCTGACCCAGTTCGGCGAGGCGGCGCTGCAGCTCCTCCCGCCGCGCGTGGGGGAGATCGTCGGCCTTTCGGATTCCCCCCAAGAGCTGAACCTGCTGAAGTTGCTCATGATCGCGGGGGCCTTTGTCGTCATCCTCTACGCCGCGTACCAGGGTGAGACGTTGGCCTTTGAAGGGAGAAGCGCGTCGGGAGCGGAGGGCGCGGTTCTCAGCCTGATGCTGGGCCTGATCAACGGCTACCTGGTGGCCGGAACGCTTTGGTACTACCTGGACCTTTACCGGTATCCGATAGGGAGCCTGTTCCAGCCGCCGTTGAGCCCGTTGGCCCAAGCCATCATCCCTTACCTGCCGCCCAACGTCCTCAGCCCCGGCGCGCTGACGGCGCTGATCGCCCTGATGATTCTGTTGAGGGTCCGGCGATGAGCGAGGCGTGGCAACGGCTGCTACAGAGACCCAGATGGGCACGCGGGGCGGTCCACATCCACCTGGTAGGCATCGGCGGCGCGGGCCTGTCGGCCATCGCCACCGTGCTGCATGAGGAAGGATATACCGTATCGGGTTGCGATCGCGCGCCGTCCGCCGTGACCGCAGGACTGGCACAGAGGGGTATCGTCGTCCATCAAGGCCACGCTGCTGCACACCTGGCAGGCGTCAGCCTGGTCTTGGCCTCCTCGGCGGTGCCACCCGACGCACCGGAACTCGCCGCGGCGCGAGCGAACGGCATCCCCGTGCTCAGACGAGGTGAGCTCTTGGCGGAACTGATGCGGGGACGTGTAAGGGTGGCGGTGGCCGGCACGCACGGCAAGACGACAACTACCGGCATGATCGCCTGGGTGCTGACGCAAGCCGGGCGCGATCCTACTTTCATCGTCGGCGGCCACCTCCCTGACCTGGGAACGAACGCCCGCGCCGGCCGCGGCCTTGCCTTCGTGATAGAGGCCGATGAGTACGACCGCATGTTCCTCGGCCTCACGCCTACCGTCGCGGTCATCACGGCCGTGGAATGGGATCATCCCGACTGCTACCCGACGCCGGAGGCGTTCCTGGCCGCCTTCGCCTCCTTCATTGCCCGCGTGCCGGCAGAAGGTTGGATCATCGGCTGCATGGATGACCCGGGCGTGCAGAGGTTGCGGCTAGGCTGCGCGGCCCAAGGCCAGTGGGAAGGCTACGGGCTGGAGACGAAGGCCGAGTGGCAGGCAATGGACGTAAGGCCCAACGCGCAGGGAGGCAGCGACTTCACCGTGCTCCGTTTAGGGCAGCGCCGCGCGCAGGTGAGCCTGGCCCTCCCCGGAAAACACAACGTTCGCGACGCGTTGGCGGCCCTGGCAGCCGTAGCACATCTAGGGGTAGAGGTGGAGGAAGCAGCCCACATCTTGCGATCTTTCCATGGGGCAACACGGCGGTTTGAGGTCAAAGGCGAGGTTGATGGTATAATGGTAATAGACGACTACGGCCATCACCCGACTGAGATTCAGGCCACGCTGGCGGCGGCCCGCCAACGCTTCCCCGGTCGGGCTATTTGGGCGGTCTTCCAGCCCCACACGTTCAGCCGCACCCGCGCGCTGCTGGACGAATTCGCCGCCGCTTTTGCCGACGCCGATCACGTTATCATCACCGACATCTACGCTGCTCGCGAGCGAGACGACCTAGGGATGCATGCCTCTCACATCGTTGGACACATGAGCCATCCGGACGCGCGCTACATTGGTAATCTTGACGAAGTGGTGGTATACTTATTGCGCAGCCTCCGCCCTGGCGACGTTCTGATCACCCTGGGCGCGGGCGACGGCTATCTGGTAGGAGAGCAAGTGCTGGCAGGGCTACGAGAGAGGACACAGACGCCACGGGGGTGAGCACGTCCACCGCGACCGCTACCTTCATCGGTGAGGCGCAGCGGCTTTTCGGCGACAGGTTGCTTGCCGGCGAGCCCCTGGCCAGGCACACTACCTTCCGCATCGGCGGGCCGGCCGATTGGTTTCTCCCCGTTGCGACGACGGCGGAACTGGCCCAGGCGGTGGGATTGGCGAGGGCGCATCGGGTGCCGTTTTTCATCCTGGGCGGCGGCAGCAACATCCTCGTGGCCGACGCGGGCATAGAAGGGCTGGTGATCGCGGTCCGCTGCCGCAGGACGGAGATACGACCAGGTGGGCTCCTTTACGCCGAAGCGGGGGCAGCGCTGGCAGGGGTGGCCCGCACGGCGATGCGGGTTGGCCTGGGCGGCTTGGAATGGGCGGTGAGCGTTCCCGGCACGGTGGGCGGCGCGGTGGTCGGCAACGCCGGGGCTCACGGCAGTTGTGTGGCCGATAGCCTGGAGACGGCAACCCTCCTCTCTCCCGCTGGCGAGGTGCAACGCCATCCGGTCGGCTGGTTTCGCTACGGCTATCGCCAAAGCCGCCTGAAGAACCAGCCCACTGAGGAGGCTTACATCGTGTTGGCCGCCGAGTTCCGCCTGCAGCCGGCGCCGACGGCGGAGTTAGAGGCGAGGGCAGAGGAATTCCTGACGCGGCGGCGCGCCACGCAGCCTACGGAGGCGAGCGTCGGCTCCGTCTTCAAGAACCCGACGGGCGACTATGCCGGAAGGCTCATAGAGGCCGCGGGGCTCAAAGGCCATCGGCTCGGCCAGGCCCAAATCTCGCCCGTCCATGCTAACTTTATTGTGAACCTGGGCGGAGCCTCGGCGACGGAGGTGTGGCGCCTCATCCAACTGGCCCGGGAGACGGTAGCCTCCCGCTTCGGCATCCGTTTGGAGTTGGAGATCTTGCGTGTTGGGCGCTGGTAGCGCCTACACTGTAAACTGTCTTGAGGAAACGGCCATGAGCAGACGCTTGCGGGTGGGGGTGATCTTCGGTGGACGTTCCGGCGAGCATGAGGTCTCGCTGGCCTCCGCGCGCTCCGTCATGGCCGCGATGGACAAGACGAAGTATGAACCGATCCCCATCGGCATCACCAAGGAGGGACGCTGGCTCCTCGCCGGCGAGCCGCTGCGGGTGTTGGAAGAGGCGGTGAAGCACGGCCCACATGCCTTGGCGGCCGAGGCCCGGGCGCTGCCCTCCCGTGAACTCATCCCGATCAGCGACGACGGCTCATCGGGGGCTATATCTCGCCCTTCACCTCTGGCCTCGCTGGACGTCGTCTTCCCCGTGTTGCACGGCCCGTACGGCGAAGACGGCACGGTGCAGGGCCTGCTGGAACTGGCCGACATCCCTTACGTCGGCGCAGGTGTTCTCGCCTCCGCCGTTGGCATGGACAAGGCCGTGATGAAGGACATCTTCAAGGCTCACGACCTACCGATCACGCGCCACCAAGTCATCCTCCGCAAGACCTGGGAGGCCGACCCCGCGCGCGTGGTGCGCGAGGCGGAGAGCGCCTTCGGCTATCCCTGTTTCATCAAGCCCGCCTGCCTTGGCTCCAGCGTGGGGGTCACCAAGGCCCATGACCGAGCCGAACTAGAAGCAGGGCTGGCCGAGGCCGCGCGCTACGACCGCAAGCTCATCGTTGAAGAGGCCGTGCCTCACGCGCGAGAGATAGAATGCAGCGTCTTGGGCAACGACGATCCCCTCGCGTCTGTGCCGGGAGAGGTCATCCCCAGCCGCGAATTCTACGACTACGCGGCGAAGTACCTGGATAACGCCTCGCAATTGTTGATCCCGGCTCCGCTGCCGTCGGCCCTGACCGCACGGATCCGCGCGCTGGCCATCGCCGCGTTCAAGGCCATAGACTGCGCCGGCATGGCGCGGGTGGATTTCCTGTTGGATGGCCTCAACGGCGAACTCTACCTGAACGAGGTCAACACCATCCCGGGCTTCACCGCGATCTCCATGTACCCTAAGTTATGGGAGGCCAGTGGGATCTCATACCCTGAACTGATTGACCGCCTGATCGCGCTGGCGCTGGAGCGCCACGCCGACCGCGCCCGCTCGGCAACCACCTATCTAGGCCGTGCCCTCGGCGCACAGGAGCAAGGAGAAACTTCATGCTAACCTCCCGTGAGCGCGTGACGATGGCCCTTGATCATAAAGACCCTGACCGCGTGCCCTTAGATTTGGGCGGCACTTCGGTCTCAGGGATGCACGTCAGTTCCGTGTATTTACTGCGGCAGGCCCTGCATCTAGATCCACCCGGCACACCGGTCAAGGTGATAGAGCCGTTCCAGATGCTTGGCGAGATCAAACCGGATCTGATAGACGCGCTAGGCGTGGATGTGGTGCCGTTGCGGACGACGCAGACCCCCTTCGGCTTCCGGAACGAGGGCTGGAAACCATGGCACCTCTTTGACGGTACGCCGGTGCTGGTCCCGGCGGGCTTCAACACCGAGCCGGAACCGAACGGTGACATCTTGATGTATCCGCAGGGAGATCGTTCAGCACCGCCGAGTGGCCGCATGCCGAAGGGCGGCTTCTACTTTGATGCCATCATCCGCCAGCCGCCCATAGATGAAGCGCGCCTGAACCCCGAGGACAACTTAGGGGAATTTGGCCCGATCAGCCCCGAAGATCTGGAATACCTGCGAAGCGAGGCCGAACGGCTCTACACCCAGACCGACAAAGCCATCGTCATTCACGTAGGCGGTACGGCCTTTGGCGATATCGCACGGGTGCCCGGGACGGGACTCAAGTACCCCAAAGGGATTCGCGATGTGGAGGAGTGGTACATCAGCCTGACGAGTCGTCGCTCCTACATCTATCGCGTGTTTGAACGACAATGCGAGATCGCCCTTGCCAATTTGGAGAAGGTATGGCAGGCGGTGGGGAATCGGGTTTCCGTGGTGTACCTGACGGGCACAGACTTTGGGGCCCAAACCGGGCCTTTCGTCTCGCCCAAGACCTATCGCGACTTGTTCATGCCCTTTCATCGCCAACTCAACGATTGGATACATCGGCACACGGCCTGGAAATCATTCATCCACTCGTGCGGCTCGGTGATGGCGCTGATCCCACATTTCATTGAAGCGGGGTTTGACATCTTGAATCCGGTGCAGGTCTCGGCTGCAGATATGGACCCAGGCCAGTTGAAAGCGCGTTTTGGTGACCGCATCACCTTCTGGGGCGGAGGAGTGGATACCCAACACACCCTACCTTTGGACACACCGGAGGAGGTGCGAAAGCAGGTGCGAGAACGTCTCTCTATCTTTGGGCGTGGCGGCGGTTACGTCTTTGCTGCGATCCACAACGTCCAGGCGTGCGTGCCTGTGGAGAACATACTGGCAATGTACGAGACGGTCCGAGAATACGGACGGTATCCGCTCTAGAGAAGGAACCGGCCGTTCAGGCCGGACAAAGGACGTAGGACATCTATGCCGGCTTACCCTTCTACAATGACCCGCTATCGCGCGGCTTCTCGCCGATCTTCCCGGCATGAGCCGGAGACGCGTCGCCAGCGACGCTATCGCGATGAGATACCTGTGCAACGTCCGTTGGCGCGACCACGGCCGGCTTTGCGCTTCTCCGCCAGCCGGGTCCTGGCCCTGATCCTGGCAGGGGTCATCGCCTTTGGCCTTGGCCAACTCCTGTCAAACGATCTTTTCTACGTCTATTCTGTCCAGGTTACAGGCAACCGCCTTCTGTCGGAAGGAGAAATCTTTGAGCAGAGCGGCATCGCAGGCCACAACATCTTTGGGGTGCGACCCCAACAGGTCAGCGCAGCCCTGATGGCCGATCCTTATGTCAAATCGGCGCGGGTGCAAGTAGGGCTGCCCAACCGCGTCCGCATTACCATCGTGGAGCGCGAGCCGCGCCTGGCCTGGGATGTCAACGGCACCGTCGTCTGGGCAGACGGCGAAGGGGTGATCCTGCCGCCTCGGGAAGGAAACGGCGAACTCGTGACCCTGGTGGACCCCGCCGGCGAAGCGGCGCTGGACGAAGGGCGCCTGCGCCCTGAGGTTGTCGCAAGTGCGTTGGAGATCCACCGGCTTCTGCCCGAACTCAAAACTTTCCGGTACGCCCGCAACCTAGGCTTACATTTTCAACTGCCTGGAGGCACGGTCTGCTACATGGGCGAAAAGGGCGACATGGCCACCAAAGTGGCCCTGCTGACCGCGCTGCGTCAGAACCTGGCCGCCCGACGAGTGCAGCCGCAGTTGATAGACCTACGATATGAAAGCAGCCCGTACTATCGGTGATCGGCGTGCCTTAGCGGCGCGCCCCGTGCGACGAAGGCGCAGGAGAGGTCGTCTCCGATGACTCTGAGTCGGCAAGGCCGTCAAGCCGGTGAATTGATCGCCGCGATAGACATCGGCACCAGCAAGATCTGCGCGCTGGTAGCCGAACTGCGCGGCCCCAACGATCTGCGCATCATCGCCTCCGGCCAGGTGCCCTCGCGCGGGTTTAGCAAGGGCCTGGTGGACAACATGCAACAGGCGACGGCCGCCATCGGCGAAGCCATTAGCGAGGTGGAACGCCGCGCCGCCGTGCAGATTGATCGCGCCTACGTGGGCATCGCCGGCAGCCACATTGAGACCCTCACCGCCCATGCGCCGCTCACCGTCGCGCGCCCCCACCGCGGCGTCACGCAGGACGACATAGATCGCGTCCTGGAGGGCGCGCGCGCCAACGCCGCCGTCGCTTCTAATCGCGTGGTGATCCACGTCCTCCCCCGCTCCTACACGCTGGACGGTCAGAAGAACATCCACGACCCCTTAGGCATGCGCGGGTACCGCTTGGAGGTAGATGCCATCGTGATCACCGGCGCCGAGGCCGCCGTCGGCAACCTGGTGGAATGCGTCCAGGCTCACGGCATCCAGATAGAGGACTTGGTGCTGGAGCCGCTGGCCTCCGGTGAAGCGGTGCTGACCCAAGCGGAGCGACAATTGGGTGTAGCGATCGCCGACATCGGCGCCGGCACCACAGACCTGGCCATCTTCCTGGATGGGACGCTGTGGCACACGCGCATCCTAGACGTGGGCGGCGATCACCTCACCCGCGACCTCGCCGTCGCGCTCCACGCGCCCATCCCCACGGCGGAGGCGGTGAAGATCCGCTATGGGCATGTCTTGCCGACCCAGGTGTCGCCGGATGATCGCATCCCGGTCTCGGTTTTCGGCGAGAACGGCGTGCAGCCGTTCTCCCGCCTATACGTGGCCGACGTGTTGCGGGCTCGGGCCGAAGAGATCTTGGAACTGGTGTTGAAGGAGGTGAAACGGTCAGGGTACGATGGTTTGTTACCGGCCGGGATCGTCCTGACCGGGGGCGTGGCCCAGATGCCGGGCCTGCGTCAACTCGGCCGCGAGATGTTACAACTGCCGGTGCGGGTCGGAGCGCCGAACGGGCTGGCCGGCCTGAGCGAGGAGATGCGCCAGCCGGCTTACGCGACCACGGTGGGCCTCCTCCTGTGGGCGCTGCGGTTTGGCCGGTCTCTGAGCGCTGAAGGCGCCCACGCGCCCAGGCCTCCGCTGCTGGACCGCATCGTGCAGTGGCTTCGCAATCTCTTACCGGAGTGAACCGCCGTGACAGACCTGATGGAGCGCAAAGATAAGACCACCGTAGAACAGGCCATCAGCAAAGCCGCTGAAACCGGTGGCGTGCAGCGACCGTCGCCTGAGGCTGCACCCCCGGCAGGAAACAGACGCTCAGGCGAGAGCGAGTCTCCAGGAAGGAGCGATGGTATGGGACGTGGCACCAGCGCGAAAGGGCAAACCCCTACGTATGTGGAGAACCTGGCCCAGATCAAGGTGATCGGCGTGGGGGGCGGAGGCCAGAACGCGGTCAACCGCATGATAGAAGAAGGGATCCAAGGCGTGGAGTTCGTCGCCGTCAACACCGACGCCCAGGCCTTGATGTTGTCTCAAGCCCCACGGCGGGTGCGCATCGGCGACAAACTGACCAAGGGCCTGGGTTCAGGCGGCGATCCGGTCACGGGCGAGAAGGCCGCAGAGGAGTCCGCCGAGGAGATCCGGGAACTGATCAAAGGGGCCGACATGGTCTTCATCACATGCGGCCTGGGCGGGGGCACCGGCACGGGCGCGGCACCGGTCCTGGCGCGCATCGCGCGCGAGGCCGGCGCGCTGACCGTCGGCGTCGTGACCCGTCCCTTCACCTTTGAGGGCGCACGCCGCCGCCAGGTAGCCGAGGAAGGCCTGAAAAAGTTGCGGGAGAACGTAGATACCCTGATCGTGATCCCCAACGACCGTCTCCTGCAAATCGTGGACAAAAAGGCATCCATCCAAGCCGCCTTCCGCGTGGCCGACGACGTGTTGCGCCAGGGCATCCAGGGCATCTCCGAGATCATCACGGTCCCCGGACTCATCAATGTAGATTTCAACGATGTGCGCAAGATCATGGCCGAGGGCGGCTCCGCCCTGATGTCCATCGGCCGCGGCCGTGGCGAGAACCGGGCCGAGGAGGCAGCCAACCAGGCCGTTACCAACTCCCTCCTGGACGTTACCATTGACGGCGCGCGCGGCATCCTGTTCAACGTAACAGGTGGCCCCGACCTCACCCTATTTGAGGTCAACCAGGCCGCCGAGATCATCAGCCGCCATGCACATCCCGAGGCCAACATCATCTTCGGTGCGGTCATCAATCAGGACATGTCCGACGAGATGCGCATCACCGTCATCGCCACTGGCTTCCAGGGAGCCTCGGAGCAGAAGCAGCCGACGCTGTCCGTCGTCAAACCGGCCCAGCAGCCCACGCCTTCTGCCGGCAAGATCACCGATTTTCCGGTGCGCACCTTTGACCGGGATGATCTAGACGTCCCAGCCTTCCTCCGTCGGGCCGGACGCGGCGCCGGCCAGTCGCCACAACAGTAGCCTCCTTCCACCCTGCGGAGGCCCGCGCGGCCTTGTCCCCGGCTGCGCGGGCCTCCACGCATCCTTAAAGAAACCTTAAAATTTTGTCCTTGGGCCGTCCAGGTCTTGCTTGGTCGGAGATTTTGTGCTATATTATCTTTGCACCACTAGATGTTGTGGTTATAGTCAACCAAGGTACGATTCATGGACGGTTGATCCTATGAAGTGTCCTCACTGCGGCCATGCAGACGCGCGCGTCGTGGATACCCGCGAGGCTGCCGATAGCATCCGGCGGCGGCGCGAGTGCTTCAATTGCGGCAAGCGCTTCACCACCTATGAGCATGTGGCCCACGCGCTCATGGTCGTCAAAAGGGATGGGCGCCGCGAGCCCTGGGATCGCAACAAGTTAGCCGACGGCATCCGGATCGCTTGCGCCAAAAGGCCCATCCCTGCCGAACGGCTGGAAGGGCTGGTAGAGCAGATAGAAGACAAGGTGATGTCTCTGGGGCGCAGCGAGGTCAAAAGCGAATACATCGGCCAGTTGGTATTGGAAGGGTTGAAAGAACTGGATCCGGTGGCCTACATCCGCTTTGGCATCGTCTACCTGGCCCTGCCCGATCTTCACGCCGTCCGGGCGGAGATTGACCGTCTGTTGGAGGGCAGGTAGCACTTCGGAATGGACGTCTGTAGTATGGTCGGCTACTCATCGTTTCTAACCGCCTCGTCTTCGCTGGGAGTCAGCCCTCTGACCGGCGCGCCGTCGGCAAAGTGCGCTCGCGATCCGCGCGCCGGGCCGTCCGAAACCGGCGTGGACCCGCACGCCCCGCGCGCTGACCCGCTGCTCGCCGCCGCTGAACTGCGCTGAGTTTGGCCATCCGGCCCCTACCAAGGCCGTACCACCACCTTTTCTGCTGGCGCTATCCATAAAAAAGATAAGGATGGAATCGTCTACTCTTTAGTCTGGGAGGGTTTCGTCATGTCCGTTCTTGCAGACACCCCAAAGGCTTCTCCGACAGAGAAAGTCGCTGGCCGCGCCAACGGCCACGGCGATGACCGCCGCCACAAAGAGATCCCGCTGAGCGACAATGCGCGCACGGTTCTGACCAAGCGCTACCTGCGTCGTGGATTAGACGGCAAGCCGATTGAGACGATTGAAGAGATGTTCTGGCGCGTCGCCAGCCATGTTGCGGAGCCCGACCGGGAGTACGCGGGCGATGTGCAGGCTACTGCGGAGGCCTTCTACGACCTGATGACCGAGTTGCGCTTCCTACCTAACTCGCCCACCTTCACGGGTGCAGGCACGCCCCTCGGTCAGTTGGCGGCCTGCTTCGTCCTGCCCATCGCCGATGACATGGGCCGCCACCCCGACGGCATCTTCTCCACCCTCCGCAACGCCGCCCTCATCCAACAGACCGGAGGCGGCAACGGCTTCTCCTTCTCCCGCCTGCGTCCCAAAGGCGACGCCGTCCTCTCCAGCGTCGGCGTGGCCAGCGGGCCGGTCGGCTTCCTGCGCGTCTACGATGCCGCCTTCGGTGAGATCGCCCAAGGCGGCACCCGGCGAGGCGCGAACATGGCCGTCCTGCGGGTGGATCACCCCGACATAGAAGAGTTCATCCGGTGCAAATCAGAGGAAGGAGCCATCTCCAACTTCAACATCTCCGTAGGGGTCACCGATGCGTTCATGCGCGCGGTGGAAGCCGACGCCGAATTCCCCCTCATCAACCCGCGCACCCGCCAGGTGGTCCGCACGGTGCGGGCGCGCGACCTTTTTGACCAGATCGCCCGTCAGGCGCACCGCAACGGCGAACCCGGCCTTCTCTTCTTGGACACGGCCAACCGCAGCAACCCGCTTCCTCACCTGTACGAATTGGAAGCGACAAACCCTTGCGGCGAGCAGTGGCTTGGCCCGTATGAGAACTGCTGCCTCGGCTCCATCAACCTGGCGCAGCACATGACGCCTGAAGGGGAGGTGGACTGGAAGAAGTTGCGGGAAAGCGTGGAGATCGCGACCCACTTTCTGGACAACGTGGTCTCGGCCAACGCCTACGTACCCGCCGTGCCCCAACTGAAAGAGGCCGCCCACCGCGCCCGCCGCATCGGGCTGGGCATCATGGGTCTGGCCGACATGATGTACCATCTGGGCATCCGCTACGGCTCCGCAGAGGCGCAGGAGTTCGCTGCGCAAGTCATGGAGTTCGTCCGCTATCATTGCATGAAGACCAGCATCAAACTGGCAGAGGAGCGAGGGCCATTCCCAGCCATCCTGGGGAGCATCTACGACCCTCAGAATCTGAAATGGTCGCCGCCCAAGCCGCTGCAACCCTACACCCACGATTGGGGCCGCCCTCCTCTGGATTGGGGTCAGATCGTGGAGGGCATCAAGCGACACGGCATCCGCAACGCCGCTCAGACGACCGTGGCCCCCACCGGCACCATCGCGACGGTCGCCGGCTGTGAGGGCTACGGCTGCGAGCCGGTCTTCGCGCTGGCCTACTTCCGCAACTTCAAAGACGGCGACAAGGAAGTCCGATTGGCCTACGCCAGCCCCTTGTTTGATAAAGCGCTGAAGAAAGCCGAGCTGGACGAGGCCACGCGCCAGCGCATCGTGGATGAGGTGGGGAGGGTCGGCTCATGCCAAGGGATTCAAGAACTCCCCGCTTGGATTCGCCATACCTACGTCGTCTCGCAGGACATCACAGCCGAAGAGCACGTGCGCATGCAGGCCGCCATCCAGGCCTTCGTGGATAACAGCATCTCCAAGACGTGCAACTTCCCGGAGACCGCGACGGTAGAGGACGTGAAGACGGCTTACATGCTGGCCTGGCGGCTGGGCTGCAAGGGCTTGACGGTGTACGTCGCGGGCTCACGGGAGAAAGAGGTGCTGGAAACGCGCAAGACCGCTGAGAAGAAGCAGAGCGACAAGCCCGCTGCAACGAGCGCGCCCGCATCCCAAGCCGAGCCGGCGACGGAGGCGCTGCGCGGCATGGTGAAACCGAGGCCTAAAGCGCTGCACGGGGTTACCTATCGCCAACCGACCCCCCTGGGCACCGCCTTCATCACTGTGAATTCCAACGGCGACGGCCAGCCCTTTGAGGTCTTCCTCACGGTAGGCAAGGCCGGCTCCGACATTGCCTCGGTGGCCGAGGCGCTAGGACGGCTCATCTCGCTCATCCTGCGCCTTCCTTCAACCCTGTCGCCGCGAGCGCGGCTGGAACAGGTTTGCGATCAACTGGCCGGCATCGGCGGGGGCCGGACGATGGGATTCGGCGCGCACCGCGTGCGCTCCCTACCCGACGGCATCGCCCAGGCTTTGGCGGAGCATCTGGGCACCTTGCCGGAGGCGCCCGTAGAGATGCCTGCGGAGCAGTTGGCGCTTCCTTTAAACATGCCTCAGGCTGACCTCTGCCCTGAATGCGGCCAGGCGACGCTCGTGAACGAGGAAGGTTGCCGGAAGTGTTACTCCTGCGGCTTCAGCGAGTGCTGAGCCACGCGACAGGCGAGGATTTGGCGCCTATGACAACTGGTGCTACAATCAAGCCCAGGCGGCTCTTGCTGGGTTCGCCCGATCTCAAACTACCAAGGGGGAACGTATGACCCACGTCATTACATCCTTGTGCACGCGCAAAGGCGACTGCGTGGAGGTCTGCCCAGTGGAGTGCATCGTCCCTGGGCCCAAGGGTAATCCGGATTGGCCCCTGTTCTACATTGACCCCGACACCTGCATTGATTGCGGGGCCTGCGTCCCCGTCTGTCCCCCTGAGGCTATCTTCCCGGAGGCCGATGTGCCCCCCGAGTACCAGGAGGACATCGCCAAAAATCGGGAATATTTTACCAAAGGGCCAGGCTACTGGAAGTTTGACCTGGAGAAGGAGCGAGTGCGCTAAAGCGACCGAGGCTCCCCACAAACGGGAGCCTCGGTCGTTCTCAACGACGCACGCAAAAAGCGACGGCGGCGCCCCGAGGACCGATGTGAGCGTAGAAAAGGGACCATGCCCCCGGCGCGACTTGAACGCGCAGCCTGGCGCTTAGAAGGCGCTCGCTCTATCCACATTGAGCTACGGGGGCGCTCGGATGCAAACCTAGTATAATCCACGAAGGCCGCCATGGTCAAAAATTCCTCCGACGCCCTCGGATCATCACCGACGGTAAACGACCTGCCCCCCTACCATCGTCATGACCACCTGCAGACCCTCGTCTAGCAGGGTGAGGTCAGCATCTTTGCCAGGCTCCAAACTCCCTTTGCGGTCCGCCACGCCGATGGAACGGGCAGGCGTCAGGCTCGCCATCTCCACCGCTTGCGCCAGCGGACAGCCGACCACCTGCACCAGGTTGCGGACGGCCTGATCCATGGTCAGAAGGCTGCCGGCCAGAGAGCCGCCCGCAGTACGGGCGACCCCCGCACGCACGCAAACCACCTGCGCGCCCAGCGGATAATCGCCGTCGCCCAGCCCGGTCGCGGCCATGGCATCGGTCACCAACACCGTGCGCTCCGGCCCTTTCGCCCGCACCAGAACGGTCATCGCGGCAGGATGCACATGCACCGTATCTGCGATCAGTTCGGCAAAGACCTCATCGCAGGCGAGGGCAGCGCCGACCACTCCTGGCTCGCGATGATGAAGACCCGTCATCGCGTTGAAAGTGTGGGTCACGTGGTTCGCGCCAAGTCGCACGGCAGCCAGCGCCTCGTCAAAGGTAGCCGCCGAGTGACCGATGGAGACGACCGCGCCGTGCTGCAAAGCGTAGGGGATCAGTGCACGGTTTTCCGGCACCTCCGGCGCAAGGGTGAGGAGGCGAACAACTCCACTCGCCAACCAACGGCCATACTCCTCGGGATCGGCGGGGCGGATGAACTCTGGCGGCTGCGCGCCTGCCATCTTGGGGCTGATGTACGGTCCCTCCACGTGAGCCCCCAGCACCTGTGCCCCCCCTGTGCCTTGCCGTCGTGCCTCCGCGACGGCCTCTAGGAACCGCTCAATGGATGCCGCGCGGTCGGTGATGGAGGTCGGCAGGAAAGCCGTCGTGCCGTGCCGAGCGTAGAAGGCGGCTGCAGCAAAGATGGCCTCCACGCTCCCTTCCATCATATCTCGCCCCAGCGCGCCATGCACGTGCACATCAACGAAACCGGGGACAACCCAACACCCTGCGGCATCAATGACCTCCATGCCGGACGGGTCGCCGAAATCATCTCGCCTACCGACGCCGACGATGCGCCCCCCTGCCACAAGGAGCGCACCACCATCCCATCGTTGGGTAGGGGTGATGATCGTGCCGTTGATGATGAACCTCTTCTGCATCTCAGCCATAGTGAGGGAGATTATACGGGTAAACGCAGGTAAAGTCAATCGGCCTGCGCCGACGCACCAACATTATGTTGACCTCCCATGACAAACGTGTTATACTTGAACATCAGAAACACCGTTGCCGCGCTTAGGAACATGAAAGCCGATAGCCCTCCTTCTCCTGAGGAGAAAGGACATGTTTCCACCGTCAGATGCGTGGGCCGTGTTCTTGCCGGACGGCCCCCCTGTTGACACGCCCCTATGGGAGGCAGAAACTCGGCCCTGGTCGTCGGCTTTGGCCGAGCATTACATCGCCTTGGCTAACTCCGCCGAAGGCCTGCTGCTAGACCCTTTCGCCCGGCACCCTGAGGGCGTGTTGGCAGCCGTGCGCGCCGGGCGTCGCGTCCTCGCCGTCAACCTGGACCCGACCCGTCTCCTGAGCCTACGCCTGAGCCTCTCCCCGCCGGCGCCGCGCCTGCTGGATGCCGCTTTGCGCGCGCTGGCCGATTCGCCGAAGGGAAACGAACCCCTCTCTCGCCACCTATCCGATCTCTATCGCACCTCTTGCCCGCACTGCGGCAAGCCTGTAACCGCCGACTATTTCATCTGGGATGGCGATGCTGCCTTGCCGGTGGAGAAACTGACCCGTTGTTCCGCCTGTAACGAGGAAAGGTTGAGCTCCGTCACCCCGGAAGACAGGCTCGTGCTGGAACGGTTGGAGCCTCGCGGCGCCCTCTATTGGCAACTGATGAGCCGCCTGGTCGCCGGCCCGCAGGACGCCCTGGCCGAGCGCGCGGCGCAACTCCTCTCCCTCTATACACCCCGCAATCGCTACGCTTTGGCAGAACTGGCCTTGCGGGCGGAGACGCTCTTTGACGATGCCGACAGCCTGCGCGCCTTGCGAGGGCTACTCCTCTCCTGCCTGGAGCGTTGCCATTCCCTCTTCGCGCCCGGTGCTCCGGAACGGCCCACGCGGCCTACGCGGCTTCGCCCCCCGCGCCGCTTCATAGAGCGCAACGTCTGGAAAGCCCTGTTGGACTCTTATCGCGTCCTACGCGCCCGCGCCGCCGCGAACGTCTCTTGGACCCTAAGCCTGCGCGCGTTGCTAGAAGCCCAAGCGCCCGTCGTCCTGGCCCAACAGGCTACCGCGCGGTCCCTGGCCCGCGCCTTGCCTGCCGGCCTGGTGGACCTTGTGCTCACGGAGCCGCCTCGCGCGGACGCCGCCGAGTATGCTCTGGCCTACCTGTGGGCGGGTTGGCTCTTCGGGCGAGAGGCCACCACAGCCCTCCGCCCGTTGGCCATGCCCCGCCCTTCCTCCGATTGGGGATGGTATGCCGACGCCCTGAAAGGGGTTTTGGGCTCGTTGCGAGAGGTATTGCATCCCAACGGCAAGGTCGTCTTGGCCTTCGGCGCGCAGGATGATGCCATGCTCGTCGCGATCTTGCAGGCCGCAGCCCAGGCCGGCTTCCGCCTATATACCGCCGTCGCCCAACCCGATGCCTCGCCCACCTTGCATCGCCTCGTCTTGGAGATCGCGCCGCGTGCCCCCAAGCCGACCAGGCTTTCTCCTGCCGAACGTAGCGAGTTGGGACGTGAGGCCGCCCTGGCCGCGCTGAGGATCACCGGCCAGCCGATGCAAGGCAAAACCTTGGCCCGGGCGATCCTGTACGCCTGGGGCCGGCAAGGAGCCATCGCGGCGTCGCCGGATGGCCCTTCGCCTCCCGAGCACATCGCTGCACAGCCGACAGAGCCGACGCGCTGGTGGGACGCGGCCGCCGCCGTTCTCGTTCCCGACGACAACCTCGCCCTCATCGGCCCGGCGCCTGAACAGGCCGACGAAAGGCGAGCGCGCCTGGAGGCCACATGGTGGCTCACGCAGCCCCACCAGGCCGATTCCCCCCTGGCGGACCGGGTAGAATCTTTCATCTATGATGCCTTGTGCCGGCAAGAACGATGGTCCGAAGCGGACCTGGCCTCAGCCCTTTACGCCACCTTCCCCGGCCTCTTGACGCCCCCCCGAGACCTGATCCGCGCCGTCCTCTCCTCGTACGCCCTGGAAGAATCGCCCGGCATTCGGCGGCTGCGTCCGGAAGATGCGCCCGCCGCTCGCGCCGCGGAGCGCAACGAGTTGCAGGCGCTCCTCCTGAGCCTTGGCCTGCGCCTGGGCTACGCGGTGCAAGATGTGCCAGCAACGCCCGGGCCCTGGCAGCCCTGCCGAGTCCTCTGGCTGGACGAGAACGGCCCGGCGCGCGCCTTCGTCATACAAACTGCGGCGGCCCTCGGCCCTTTGCTGGCTCCCATAGATCCTTCCCTGGCTTTGATCCCTCACCATGTCCTCATCCCCGGCGGGCGCGCGGCCCTCGTGGCGCACAAACTCCAACGGGTGCCGGGCTGGACAGGGATGATGGCCGCACGCGGCTGGCAGTTCGTGAAAAACCGCCATCTACGCAGGCTGGCAGAGATGGCCGAGTTGGATCGCGCCGGTTTCGCCGCGCGCCTGAGCCTTGACCCTATCGTGGAGCAGCCGGAAACGCAATTGTCGTTCTTCTGAACGACCCTCGCCAAGGCCCGATGGGAGCGTATTCCTATTGACCGGTTGCAAGCAGTGTGGTAGAGTATGGGCAATAAAAACGGGGTCAGGCATGCGTGCGAGGCTCGGCGGGGGCTGGCGACGCCAGTTTTAATCCCGGAGGCCGGAGCTGATGCTGGACTGGGTAGATTCGGAGCTGCTCACCTTCGTAGAGAGGTTCGCAAGCCAGCGAGCACTGTGGAAGATCACCGAGTATTTCGGCCGTAACCCCCATATCTCTCAGACCGAGGAGGCCATCGCCCAACGCCTTGGGCTCAGCATCGCCGATGTCGGCGAGCCGCTACAGATCCTGTGCCGAAATGGCCTTTTGGAACGGGAGGAAACCCAAGGCCCTCCCCTCTACCGCCTCACATCCGATCCCGCCCTTCACTCTATGGCGAGGCGATTCGCCCGGTTGTGCGACTTCGCAGCGCGAACCTCCTATCAGGCCCTGCTGAACCCCGGCAACGGGCACATGGCCGCGCTCAACGCGTGATACTCCCCACGGCAACGTCGGGCAGGAAACGAACGGGGCATGATGATGCCCCGTTCGTCCTTTCTCCGCAGGGGCGCACGGCGCTTTTGATCCTGCCTGAGGATGCGGTATAATGCGCTTTGATAGCGCACGGGAGGAAGGGCTTGGAGATCACCTGGTATGGTCACGCGTGTTTCCGCTTGCGCGAACGCGAGGTGACCGTGATAACCGACCCCTACGACAAATCCGTCGGCTACACGCTTCCGCGCCTCCGGGCCGACATTGTAACCGTCAGCCACGCCTCGCCGGGGCACAACAACGTCGCCGCTGTCAAAGGCGAGCCTAAGGTGTTCACAGGCCCCGGCGAGTACGAGGTAGGCGGCATCTTCATCACCGGCATCCCCTCCTGGCATGGGCGCAAGCAGAGCGGCGAGCGCCTGAGCAACACCATCTTCCTGTTTGAATTTGACGGCCTGACCGTCTGCCATCTGGGCGGGTTGGGCCAGGTCCCTTCCCAAGCGCAAATGGAGGTCCTCAGCGCGATCAGCGTCCTCCTCATCCCTGTAGGCGGGGGGGACCATCTGGACGCCGCCGAAGCCGCCGAGGTCATCGGCGCGCTGGAGCCCAGCATCGTCGTGCCAATGCTCTACAGGCTCCCCGACCTCACCATCCCTTTGGATCCGGTCAGCAAATTCCTGAAGGAGATGGGCCTACCTGAGCCGGGGCCTCAGGACTCGCTCAAGATCAGCAAGGGTTCGCTACCGGAGGAGACGCAGATCGTCGTCCTGGCAGCCAAGCAGGCTTGAGGGGAGGAAACATGAAGCGAGAGATGCGGAGAGTCCTGACCATGCTGTTCATGGCCTTGTTCTTGGCCGCATGCGGCAAGCCGGCCAACCCAACGCCAAGCGCGGACGCGCAAGCGCACCTTCAGGCCGGCCGCGAGGCGATGGAAGCCCAGGATTATCGGCGCGCGGCGGAAGAACTAGAGCGAGCGGTTAAGTTAGATCCGACCTTGGCCGAAGCCTACTTCCGGCTGGGCAATGCCTACCGCCAGTTAAACGAGTACGACAAAGCGGAAGCATCCTACCGCAAAGCGCTCAAACTAAACCCCAACGACGCCAACTCCCACGCGAACCTGGGCGTCGTCCTTTATGAGCAAGATCGCCTGACGGAGGCCGAGGCCGAGTTCAGGGCCGGTCTGAAAGCCTCCCCCGACGATCCGGAACTCCACTACCTGTTAGGCGCAACGCTCCTCCAGCAAAATCGCCTGGACGCGGCCAAGGCGGAACTGGAGAAGGCTATCCAACTGAAGCCAGACCTATCGGAGGCCTGGTACGGCCTGGGCGTCTATTACAAACTGGTAGGGAACAAAGAGGAAGCCATCAAGGCCTTTGAGCACTTCCTGGAACTCCCGCCGGCTCAGGATCCCCGCGCCCGCACCGAAGCCGAACGGGAACTGCGAGAACTGAAGAGCGCGCCTTAGCGACGCTACCTGTGCCATCCATAGAGAAACGCGACAACGCGAGGGCAAGTCCCCCAGCGCACTCGCGTTGTCGCGTTCCGAACGAGCCTTCAGCCATCACAACCGACGCGCAGGCCGGCGGCGCATCAGCCGCAGCCTCACCTGCACCACGCGGCGCGCGAGCGTCAAACGCAACCCGTCCAAGGCGTGGGCCGCGGCGACCGCTTCCCCTTGGCCGGGCGGCCGAGGGCTCCAACGATGTTGCACGTAGAGGCCGGCGATGCGTCGCACGGGGGCTTCCGCTTCCGGCACGACGGAAAACAACAGGGCGGCGTTCTCCAGAGGCGTCTGGTGCGCGCGCCAATGCTTCCCCAGCCAACCGCTCCAGCGCGCCAGCCGCTCGTAAAGCCGCTCAATCAACGCGGGATCGGCTAGGGCGCGGCGACGCTGCCAGCGGCCAACGCCCAGCACCAAACCTCCGATCAAGAGGACGGCGGCGGCTGACCAGATGATAGTCTGCCAGCCCCGGCGCAACCCTTCCAGATCGACCGTCGGCCCCGGCACGTCCAGGAAGTTATCTCGCAGATCCTCCAAGAACTCTTGACCGAAATCTACGGGCCGGGACGGCAGCAAGGGCGAGGTTACCTCCCCCGTCTCCTCTTTCGGCTCCGGCCGCACGATCTCCGGCTGCGCGGCCGTGGGTTCAAACTCTACCCAACCGTAGCCGGGGAAGAAGACCTCAGCCCAGGTGTGCGCGTCGGATTCCTTGACCCGATAGGCGTTCAACGCGGCCTGGAATTCACCTTGAGCATAGCCGGTGGCGATGCGCGCCGGGATGCCCAGGGAACGAGCCATCACCACCAACGCTGACGCGTAGTAATCGCAATAGCCCTGCCGGATGTCAAACAGGAAATATTCCACCCCATCTCGTCCCGCGGGAGGCGCCGGGATCTTTTCATTGTAGGGGATCCCCCGCAGGTACGACTCCAAGGCCGAGACCTTGTCGTAAGGGTTGCCGTATCCCTTGGTGATCTCCACTGCCAGATCGCGAACCCGCTGGGAAAGGGTAGGGGGAAGTTGCAGATAGCGGTCTAGGATCCCCCTGGGGTAATTCGTCCCTGCCTCACGCAGGCTCTGGGGATCGGCCTCGGTCAGCGAAGAGACCACCGTATAGGATTGCCCCTCCCGCAGCCGTACCTTGCTGATCAGGCGAGAGATCTCGGGGATGAACCGCTCCTCGCCGGGCTCCCCCGCGCTGTCGTCGGAGATCGGCACGCGCGAGTACTCCACCCGAACGGGAAGGTCCACCTGCACCGGCTGCGCCGCGGCAAAGACGAGGCCACCCGCAGGGAGGTAAAGGGTGACGGTCTGAGTAACCAGTTTTCGCAGGCTGTAGTTCGGGATCGGGAGCGGCTTCCCGACATCCACCGCCCCCGTTTCCTGATCGGTGCTGATCCAGCCCCGGCTGGTGTAGGTATCATAGACCGCGCCGCGCCAGTAGCGGCCCGCGGGCGATTCCACGTCCATCACGATGGCTCCCCCGAGGTTACGCGGCCCGCCGAAACTTAACGTCGGGCCGATCACCGCGACGCTCCCGCGCGCCTGATAGTTGAGCGAACTGAAGAGGCGCGTCCACTCCATCTGCAAATCGTGCACGGGTTCCCGGAAGGCCTCCACCACCGAGCCCAATTTGCCCCCAGAAGAGGAAGCGTTAGGCAAGGCGTACGCCAACGCGACGACGAAGACGGAGAAGAGCACGCCGTCGCGCAGGAAACTGAAGCCGATGTCCGAGTCGTAGAAGATCCGCGCGGACCGCCATTGCCGTTCTTGGCGGCTCAGATTGGTGCGCACGGTGAGCAAGAGGGCGCTCAACAGGAAGAGGACGAAGTAACCCGTCAGGTTCTGGGAAGCGTAATAGGTGTTGATGAGGATCGTCAGGCCCGCAGGCAAGATCGCGCGCCAGGCCCTCCCTTGACGATAAACGGCCCAGGCGGCGAAGAAACCGATCCACCAGAGGAGGAAGGCCATCTCCAGCACGAAGACCAAGTTATCGCCCGAAACCCGACCGGTGATGGCGCGCTCAGCCCAAGCGCCGGTGCGCAGGACGAGTTGGTAGAAGCGATCGCGCAGCGTCAGTTCGCCGGTCAGGAGGCGCCCCACCCACAGCGCGACCCACGCTGTGCCGGTGAACAAGGCATGGACCCAAGGGAAAAGCCCCTGCCAAGAGGTGTGAGCCAGCGCCGTCCCCAACAACACGCCCCCTAAGGCGACCCACGGTAAAAGTTCCAAGCCCTCGGCCCATCGGGCCGCGGCCAAAGCCCACGCGACCGCCAGCATCATCACAACCAACAAGATGAAAGTAAGGCCACGTCCCTCCCAAGCCACGTTGCCTTGCCTCACCTCTGCCGCGGGCTCCCGCCTCCATGCTCGTTCCATGTTCGCCCCTCCCTCATTCATTCCATACGACACCTTGCCTGAGAACGCGCCCCTATATTACCACCAAATCCCGAATTTGTCAGGGCTTACTTGACCAAAAAGTCCGAAAACGCGCCTGGCCTTGCATTTCCCATCGGCTTTGATATAATGCTGCCGCGAGGCATCACCTGCTTGGCATTTCACCCCCGGAGGCGAGATGGACGACCCTGGGCAATGGCCCCCCACAACCTTACGAATAGCGGTGCTGCACGGCGTCTTGGCCCCGGAACAGTGGGATGGCTCGGAAGCAGAGCGCAGAGAGATCAACAGGGGCGTATTCGAAGTAGCCGAGGCAATAGCCCACGCCTTGCGCAGCACCCCCAATGCCCAGGTCGTCGTGCATGGGATCAGCCGGTTGCGCGGCCTCTCCGCCTGGCTGCGCAGGGAGCAGATCAACGTCGTCTTCAACGTTTGCGAGTTCCTTGAGGGAAAGGGAAGCGAGGTTCACAAGATCCCCGCCCTCCTAGAACGGTTGGGGATTCCCTACACAGGCAACCGCGCCCCTGTCGTGCGCCTGAGCTTCAACCGCGTCGCCCTCAAGCGCAGACTTTTGCGCTACGGCATTCCAACCCCCTCCTACGAGATCTTACAGGCCGGAGGCCCCCTTAACGGCCGCTTGTCGTTTCCCCTCATCGTGAAAGTAGCCAACGAGCACGCGTCCTTGGGCTTGGACGAACGCTCGGTCGTCTGGGATGAAGCCAGCCTGCAAGCACAGGCTCGGCGCGTGGCCCAGGAGCACGGCTGGCCGGTCTTGGTGGAGTCGTACATTGAAGGGATGGAGGTTACCGCCTCGCTGGTGGAAGACGACGACGGGCTCAAGATCCTCGGCCTACGCCAGTTTGACTTCTCGGAGGTTCCTCCTGGCCTTCCTCACATCATCACCTATCGCGCGAAATGGGAGACCGCCAGCGAGGACTACAAGCGCATCCGGCGCGGCAAGGCTCGCTTGTGCCCTGAGGTGGAGAGGGAGGTACGCCAATTGGCCCTCCGAACCTTTCAAGCGCTGGGCTGCCGAGATTACGGCCGTGTAGATGTGCGTGTAGATGCTGCGGGCCGCATCTTCGTCATTGACGTAAACCCTGATTGCAGCCTGGAGATAGACTCCAACTGGGTGCTCACCGCTTTGGAGGAAGGCTACACCTACGAAACGGCCCTTCGCCATCTCCTCTTCCTGGCCGTCCGGCGCGGAGGGAAACCCTGCGGCTGAAACCACACGAAGACCGTCGGAGGTAACGGAAAGCCAGGACGCGCGAAACCTTTTGCCGACCTCTGCGTCCCTAATATTGGGGAAGGCTACAGAGTCCTCCTACATAAAGTCGTATCGCTACAGGTCGGGGGTCAAAAGAAGGAGACCACAACAATTTGCCGATTGGGCGAAGATCGGCTATACTTTTTAGGGTAAACGTCGCGTGCTGGCCGCGACAGGTTGGAGGAGACATGAAGCACAAGGCGCACGTGGCGTTTGTTTTGCTTTTGATGATCGGCCAGCTCCTGCTGACCGGCGTCGTTTCGGCCGATACCGAGGCCGCCCAGGTCGTGCATGTGGTGCGGCGTGGGGAAACGCTCGCCAGCATCGCGGCCCGCTACGGCGTCTCGGTGGCAAACGTTGTCCAGGCCAACTCGTTGCGCAACGCCAACTTCATCTGGGTTGGCCAAAGGCTCATCATCCCTACAAGCGCCGGCGCGCCAAGCCAGGGAAGCAGTGGGGTCTACTACGTGCGCTGGGGCGATACCCTTGCCAAGATCGCCGCTCGGTACGGCATCTCCGTTCAGGCCATCATGGCGGCCAACGGGATCCGCAACCCCAACCTGATCTACGTAGGCCAGCGCCTGGCCATCCCAGGCGGCAACACACCTGCCCCTCAACCCACCCCCGTTCCCCAGCCTAATCCCAACCCTGACACAGGCGGCAAGTGGATAGATATAGACCTATCGGAGCAGCGGCTGCGGGCCTACGAGGGGAGCAAACTCGTGCTGAGCGTACTGGTCAGCACAGGGATCGCCCGCTACCCCACCCCGACGGGACGTTTTGCCATCCAGACGAAAGTCCGCTCGCAGACGATGTCGGGCCCCGGCTACTACCTGCCGGGCGTGCAGTGGGTGATGTATTTCTACCGAGGTTACGCGATCCACGGCACGTATTGGCACAACAATTTCGGGCGGCCTATGAGCCATGGCTGCATCAACCTGACCAACGCTGACGCCCAGTTCATGTACAATTGGGCCCCCATCGGCACACCGGTCGTGATCCACCGGTGAGAATGGGCCCTGCCGGGCGGCCGTCGCTCCACGCCATTAACTTTTATGAAGGGCGATAACGCAGAAGGCGCATCCCGTTCAGCGTCACCAGGAGCGAGGCCCCCATGTCGGCGAAAACGGCCATCCACATGGTCGTCCAGCCAGGAAGGGCCAGGATCAAGAAGGCCGCCTTGATGCCCAGGGACAGCGCGATGTTCTGGCGAACGATCGCGCGCGCGGCGCGGCTCAGGCGCACGGCGAAAGGCAACTTGGTCAGGTCGTCGGACATGAGGACGACATCGGCGGTCTCCAAGGCTTGGGCCGTCCCGGCCCCTCCCATAGCGATGCCGACCGTAGCCCGCGCCAGGGCCGGCGCGTCGTTCACGCCGTCGCCCACCATCCCGACGGCCCCGTACTCCTCCAGGAGCCCGGCGACGGCGTTCACCTTCTGCTCCGGCAGCAGCGACGCGCGCACCTCATCTATGCCCGCCTGACGCGCGATGGCAGCCGCGGCGCGCGGGTTGTCTCCCGTCAAAAGGACGGCCCGCGCGAGGCCCTCCGCGCGCAACGCCGCCACCGTTCCCCTCACCTCGGGGCGCAGTCCGTCGGCCACGGCGATGAGGCCAAGAACCGTCGCCTCATCGGCCAGAAGCATGACCGTCTTGCCCTCAGACTCCAGATCCTTCAGACGGGCGCTCGCCCTTTCATCCAGGCCGACGCCGTCCAGGAACTCACGCTTGCCGATGCGGTAGATGCGGCCGTCCACCTGCGCCTGCGCGCCCAGGCCGGAGCGCGCCACAAAACCGGCCGCCACCCGCAGAGGGAGCCCCCGGTGCCGCGCCTCGTGCACGATGGCCTCGGCCAAAGGATGCCCGGAACCGCTTTCTACGGCCGCGGCCAGGGTCAGAAGTTCGTCGGCCGACATTCCGTTCAACGGGATCACGTCGGTTACCACAGGCCGGCCCACGGTCAAGGTGCCCGTCTTATCAAACGCGATGGCCCGCAAAGACCCGACCGCTTCCAGGTAGGCGCCGCCCTTGATCAGGACGCCGTGGCGCGCAGCGTTGGCAAGGGCCGATACGATGGAAACCGGCGTAGAGATCACCAGCGCACAAGGGCAGGCGATGACCAGGAGTACCAGCGCGCGATAAAGCCACGTCAGGAGCGGCGCTCCCAAAAAGAGCGGTGGGATCACCGCGATGGCCACGGCCAGGGCGATGACAGTGGGCGTGTAACGGCGAGCAAAGGCGTCCACAAAGCGCTGCGACGGCGCGCGCTGTTCCTGCGCCTCCGCCACCAGCCGCACGATGCGAGCGATGGTGGTATCTTGGGCCAGCCGCGTCACGCGCACTTCCAGCGCGCCGAGGCCGTTGATGCTCCCTGCGAAGACCTGGCTGCCGGCCCTCACCTCCACCGGCAAAGACTCGCCCGTGACAGGGCTTTGATCCACCGCCGATTCGCCGGCAACTACTTCCCCATCCATCGGCACGCGCTCGCCCGGACGAACGTAGATGTGATCGCCCACCGCCAGTTCCGCGACCGGCACCCGCTCCTGCCTGACCGCGCCATGCTCACGCACCAGTCGCAACGCCTCATTAGGAGCCAGGCGCATGAGAGAACGCACGGCGTCACGGGCCCGCTCCATGGTGTAACCTTCCAAGGCGTTGCCTACGGCGAAGAGGAACATCGCCGTAGCCCCCTCCGCCCCTTCTCCGATGGCCAGCGCGCCCAAGGCAGCGATGGTCATGAGCGCGTTCATATCCAGGCTGCGGGTCGCGCGCAACACCGCCACTCCCGCGCGGGCCACGTGAAAACCACTGGCAAGGGTGGCGAACGCATAGAAAGCCTGCCTGAGGCCGGCGGACAGGCCGCCCCCTCCCCCCAAGAGACCTAACGCTAGGAACAAGCCGGAGACCAAAGTCAGCCCCTCACGAGGGTGCGCGGCCAGCCAACCGCGCCAGGAGAAGGCCGGCCTATCGGTCGCCCTAGGGAGAGCCGACTCCAAACCGTAGCCCAGCGCCCTCACCTCGCGTTGGACGGCGGGCAAGTCCAGCGGGCCCAGAGTTCTCACTTGCAACGTCGCGAGGGCAAAATTGACCCGCGCCTCTCGCACGCCGGGTAATGCGCCGACAGCCTCTTCTATGTGATGTGCGCAGTCGGCACAATCCATGCCGGTTACACGCAACGTCTCAACCTGCTCCTCCATCACGACCTCACCTCCGGCATCGTGGACGGCTTCTCATAGACGGCGGCCTGCGGCGGCTCTTGCCGAATCAGGAGCGAGGCCGCGATAGAGATGAACACGACGGCGGCCACGAACCCCAAAGCCACACCGATCGGGATCCTGTACAGATCGCTCACCACCATCTTGAGGCCCACGAAGATCAGCACCACGGACAGGCCCACCCTGAGGTAACGGAAGCGCTGCACAACCCCCGCCAACAAGAAATAGAGCGCCCGCAGCCCTAAGATGGCAAACACGTTAGAGGTGTACACGATGAAAGGATCGGTGCTGATGGCTAAGACGGCCGGGATAGAGTCCAGGGCGAAAACCAGATCGGTGCTTTCCACGATCAAAAGCACCAGGAACAGCGGCGTAGCCAACAGCCGCCCTCCTTGGCGCAAGAAGAACCGCTGGCCCTCATAATCCGGATGAATGGGAAAGAAGCGCCGCGCCAGACGCACCACCGGGTTGGCTTCGGGGTGAATCTCGTGTCCCTGATGACGTGCCATCCGCCAGCCGGTGAAGATCAAAAACGCGCCGAACAGGTAGATGACCCAATGGAACTTCTCAATCAGCACGACGCCTGCGGCGATGAGGATACCGCGCATCACCAAGGCCCCTAGGACGCCCCAGAAGAGCACCCTGTGCCGATAGGGAGCGGGCACGGCGAAGTAGGAGAATATCAACACGAAGACGAAGATGTTGTCCACACTGAGGGACTTCTCTATCAGATAGGCCGTCAAAAATTGGAGGCCAGCCTCCGGGCCGCGCCAATAATACACGACCCCGTTGAAAGCCAACGCCAAGGCGATCCAGATCGCGCTCCAAATGGCGGCCTCGCGCAGGCCAACGGCGTGAGCCTTGCGGTGCAGGACTCCCAGATCCAAAGCCAGCATCGCCAGGACGGCCACGCCGAAGGCTACCCATAACCACCCGCCTGATCCGAACATGTGGGCTCTTCCTCCCGAACTTGTTTAGATGATGGAACAATGCTCAGACCATGAGACCACAAATCAAGGCCGCTACCTGCCATCGGGCTGACAAATGCCCGATGAACAGGATGACCCCGAGAAGGCCAAGCCTCCCTTAGCCGTGACGGACGTGCTCCAATCCATCGCAGAAAAGATGGTAAATGTGCTCGTCGTCCAACGCATAGTACACCATCCGCCCCTCTTTACGGTGGCGCACCAGGCCCATCATCCGCAAAAGGCGCAATTGATGGGAGATAGCCGAAGGGCTCATCCCCAACACCGCAGCCAGGTCGCAGACGCAAAGTTCCTGCTGCGCAAGGGCGGAGATGATTCGCACGCGCGTGGGATCGCTCAAGGCCCGAAAGGTCTCCGCCAGGCGTGTCGCGAGGAGGCCGTCCACCAGGTCGGCCTCCGCCGCGCGCACCTTGGCCTCGTCTACTAGAACTACCTCACAACGTTCGGCAACAGGTTGTCTGTCTCGCCTACCCATGCTTTTCGGCCCATTATATGAACACTTGCTCATACATTACCATATAATGGCGGTGCTGTCAAACCGGCGACGGCTTTCATGCGATGGGATGCTCGCTGACTTGCAGGGGCCTTCCGCCGGTGATAGAATCGGAACGAAACTGCCAGAGGCGCCTACGCGCCCGGCCGGAGAGGAAGGGAGATAAAATGTCCTGGCGTCGGTTTGTTCTGTTTTGCCTGCTGGGGATGATCGCCGCCTTGGCGATCGCATGCGGTGGGGGTAGCAAGCCGCAACCCATGAGCATCACGGTGGTCGCTAAAGACATCCTGTTTGAGCCCAACGAATGGCGAGTCAAAACGGGCGCCGAGGTTACGGTAACCCTTAAGAACGAAGGAGCCCTGGAGCACAGTTGGGTGGTCAAACTCCCCACCGGCGATAAGATGGTGCACGCGAAGGCTGGCGAATCGGCCACCCTGCGGTTCACCGCCCCGGCCGCGGGCACTTATGAGGTCTTTTGCGACGTGGCCGGCCACAAGGAAGCCGGCATGGTCGGCAAACTCATCGTGGAACCGTAAGGCCTCTACCCTCTTATTGCGCCCCCGGCAACCAGCCGGGGGCATCTTTTTGCGACGACGGCGCGTCGTTGCCGGCAGGGAGGTGTTATATCAGGTCAGATGAGGGTAGTCCGGCCGCGCGCCCGCGCAAGGAGCGCGCCGGCCAGGTCAGATTTTCGTGGAGGCGATGAGAGGATATGTCTGAGCGCGTCGTCGTAACCGGCATGGGAGCCATCACCCCTTTGGGGCTCAACGTGGCTGAGACCTGGGCGGCGCTCATCGCCGGCAAGTCGGGAGTGGGACGCATCACCTTCTTCGACCCATCCCCTTTCAAAACTCAGATCGCCGCCGAGGTGAAAGGCTTTGATCCCCTCAACTACATGGATCGCAAAGAGGCGAGGCGGCTGGACCGTTTCACCCACTTCGCGCTGGCCGCGGCCAAAGAAGCCCTGGAGGATGCCCAGTTGGACCCTTCTAAAGAGGAACCGGGGCAAATCGGCGTCCTGATCGGCTCCGGCATCGGCGGCATCTACGTTATCCTCCAGCAGGTGGAGGTGATGCGCGAGAAGGGCCCCGGCCGGGTTTTCCCCTTCCTGGTTCCCGCCATGCTCACCGACACGGCGGCAGGGCAGGTCGCGATCACCTACGGCCTGCGCGGCCCCAACTTCAGCGTCTCGGCAGCCTGCGCGACGGGTGGCGTGGCCGTCGGCGAGGCATATGAGATCATCCGTCGGGGCGACGCCCAGGTGATGATCGCCGGGGGCACCGAATCGGGGATCGTGCCCCTGGCCATGGCAGGGTTTGACGCCATCGGCGCTACATCTACTAAACGCAACCACGAGCCGGAGAAGGCGTGCCGTCCCTTTGATAAAGATCGCGACGGCTTCGTCCTGGCGGAGGGCGCCGGCATCATGGTGCTGGAGAGCCTGAGCCACGCGCGGGCGCGCGGCGCGCGCATCTACGCGGAGCTCGCAGGCTACGGCAACACGGCAGACGCCTACCACCTCACCGCCCCTACCGAGAACGGCGAGGGCGCAGCGGAGACGATGCGCCTCGCGCTACGCAAGGCCGGCATCTCGCCCAGCGAGGTAGACTACATCAACGCACACGGTACCTCCACCATCCTCAACGACAAAAGCGAGACCGCTGCCATCAAGACGGTCTTCGGCGAGCGCGCCTACGACATCCCCATCAGCGCCACCAAGTCCATGACGGGCCATCTGGTAGGCGCGGCCGGCGCAGTAGAAGCCATCGTCAGCGTGAAAACCATTGAGACGGGCATCATCCACCCGACCATCAACTACGAATACCCAGATCCAGAGTGCGACTTGGACTACGTGCCGAACGTCGCCCGCCGGATACCGCAAGGGGTGCGGGTCGCGCTCTCCAACTCTTTCGGCTTTGGCGGGCACAACACCTCCTTGGTTTTCCGGGCCCTGGACGGTGCAGCGTAGCAACCGCGACTTTCCACCCTAGAACGCGTGGCCGCGTCGCCTTGCGATTTCTCGTAGCGTTGATAGAGGAAAGGTATGCGCTACGCTCACATCATCGGCTGGGGCAAGTACGTGCCGGAACGGGTGCTGACCAACGCCGACTTGGAGAAGATGGTCAATACGTCGGACGAGTGGATCCGCACCCGCACCGGCATCCGTGAACGGCGCATCGCGGCGAACCCCGAGGATACGACCGCGACGATGGCCGTGCGCGCGGCGCGCAAGGCGCTGAACATGGCCGGCGTGCAGCCGGGCCAGTTGGACCTCATCATCGTCGCCACCTCGTCGCCCGAACACATCTTTCCGGCCACCGCTTGCCTGGTGCAGAACGCGTTGGGCGCCAGCAAAGCCGGCGCCTTTGACCTGAGCGCGGCCTGTTCCGGCTTCGTCTACGCCTTGGCCATGGCCCACGCCGTCATCGCCAGCGGCCAGGCGGAATACGTGTTGGTGATCGGCTCCGAAACCCTCTCCCGCATCACCGATTGGAAGGACCGCAACACTTGCGTCCTCTTCGGCGACGGCGCAGGGGCCCTCCTCCTGCGCGCATCCGACCAGCCGGGGGGCATCCTCTCCACCGTCCTCGGCTCCGACGGCTCCGGCGGCGACCTCCTGATCGTGCCTGCGGGTGGCAGCCGCCTCCCCACCAGCCCGGAGACGGTGGCCCAAGGGATGCACTACATCAAGATGGACGGCCGCGAGGTGTTTCGCTTCGCCACGCGCGTCATGGCCAAGGCCACGCAAGAGGTGGTCGCGAAGGCCGGCCTGAAACTGCAAGATGTAAACCTGGTCATCCCTCATCAGGCCAACGAGCGCATCATCCACTCTTCCATGAGCGCGCTGAAGATGACGCCGGAAAAGGTCTTCATCAACCTGGACCGTTACGGCAATACCTCCGCCGCATCCATCCCCATCGCGCTCTGTGAGGCTATAGAGACCGGTCGGGTGAGGCCCAACGATAACCTGGTGTTCGTCGGCTTCGGCGCGGGGTTGACCTGGGCCGCGGCCGCGGTGAAGTGGGGCGTGCCGCCGCCCGCGAAGCCGCTTTCCTGGTGGCGTCGGCTCCAGATCGCCTTGCAAGGCCCTTGGGCCTCGTTGCGCTCGTGGATGCTGCGCCTGGGACGCCGCCTCTACGCGCTCATCCCCGGCTATGCCGGCGAAAGCCTCTATCTCCCTATCAGCCGGACGCGGGAATCGCCTCCCGCCGCCCCTGCGCGCTCTGCGCCGTCGGAGGAAACCCAGCCCGGTGGCGAAGGCTAGGCGTAAAAGCCGTTCCCTCCTCGCAGGCATTGGTGGGCTGCCGGTGGTTGACCTTTGCCCGCGCGCGGTGTATAATCGCGGCGCGATGCGGGGAGGTTACACTCGCTTCTCATGAGAACAACGGTGGTGGTCCCCACCTACAACGAGGCGGAGAACCTGCCGGCCCTGGTGCAGGCGTTGCTCGCGCTGCCGGTGGAGGACCTGCATGTTCTGGTGGTGGATGACGCCTCGCCGGACGGAACCGGCCAGGTGGCCGACGCCCTGAGCCGGCAAGAGCCGCAACGGGTAGAGGTGTTGCATCGGCCCGCAAAGATGGGTTTAGGCACGGCCTACATTGCAGGCTTCCGCCGGGCCTTGGCCGCCGGCGCCGATATCGTCATCCAGATGGACGCCGACTTCTCCCATTCTCCTATGGACATTCCCCGCTTGTTGGAGGCGCTGGCCACCTGCGATGTTGCCGTCGGCTCGCGCTATGTGGCCGGCGGACGGCTGGATGAGCGCTGGAGCTGGTGGCGATTCCTCCTCAGTTGGTGGGCGAATGCCGTGTACGCGCGCCTCATCTTGGGCCTGAAAGTGCGCGATGCGACTGCCGGCTTCAAAGCCTGGCGACGCAGCGCGCTAGAAGCGATAGACCTGGACGCCATCCACTCCAACGGTTACGTCTTTCAGGTGGAGATGGCTTACGTGGCGCAGCGGCTGGGACTGCGCGTGCAAGAGGTCCCCATCTATTTTGAAGACCGGCGCATCGGGCGATCCAAGATGTCCGTCCCCATCAAACTGGAGGCCGCCTGGAGGGTATGGGACATTCGTCGGCGGCATCGGGAAGTCAGCCTCGGCCGCGGGCTCCCTGCCTCCAAGGCAGGCTCCGCGCCGAGCCGGTCCCTCTGAGGCTCTTGGCCCTTGGCACACCGACGCAAGGCCGAACTGGCGGCTCTCCTCTTCCTGATCCTGTTGCCCCTCCTCTGGTTCGGGCCGGTCGTCGTGGGCGGGCGGACCCTCCTGCCTGCGGACAACCTGTACGCCTTTGAGCCGTGGCGCACCTACGCGCCCTCGCAGGGGATCACCATCCCCCACAACGAACTGGTGAGCGACCTCATCCTGGAGAACTACGCCTGGAAGATCCTCATCCTTCAGGCCCTTCGCGATAGACAACTCCCCCTCTGGAATCCCTACCTGTTCGCAGGGGTTCCCTTCCTTGCCGCCGGCCAACATTCCGCGCTCTACCCCTTGAGCATCGTTTTTTACGTCCTGCCGTTATGGTTGGCCTACGGCGTCTTCACTTGGTTGCAATTGGCGCTGGCCTCGCTGGCGATGTACGCCTTCATGCGGACGCTGCGATTGGCCATCGGCCCCGCGCTCCTCGCGGCCATCGCTTACGCGTTCAGCCTCTTCTTCATCGTGAGCGTCACCTTCCCCATGATCATCGCCGCGGCGACGTGGCTGCCGCTCCTCCTGGCCGCGGTTGAGATCGTGGTGCGCAAGCAGGAAGAGAAGGGAAACGTCGCCTATTCGCCTGTGCCTTACGTCGCGCTGGGCAGCCTGGCCTTAGGGATGGCGGCCCTCGCCGGACACGCCGAGATGCTCTACTACGTGCTCCTGACGGCGGCCTTCTACGCCCTCTGGCGTCTGGTAGCCTGCGCACGGCGCCTGCGCGCCTGGCAGCCTAGCCTGCGTCTGGTGGGGTGGCTTCTGGTCATGGTGGCTTTAGGACTGGGCCTGGGCGCGGCGCAGCTCCTGCCGCTCTACGAACTGGTGCAGGAGAACTTCCGCCAAGGCGCGGTAGGCTACAAGGAAGTGGTCGGCTGGGCTTACCCTGTGCGCCAGGTGATCACCTTCCTCATGCCCGACTTCTTCGGCAACCCCACCCACCACGCTTATTGGGATGTCCTTAGCCGCCGCAGCGTGACCCACCTTGTCAACGCAGCAGGCGAGCCGGTGCGCGCGATCTTCTGGGGCATCAAGAACTACGTAGAAGCGGGGAGCTATGTCGGGCTTCTGCCCCTTCTCTTGGCCGCGATCGCCGTCCTGGGCGCAAGCCACACGCCTTCCCGTCCGCATCTCTGGCTCTTCGTGACCCTTGCCATCCTCTCGCTCCTCTTCACCTTCGGCACGCCCCTCTACGCGCTCCTCTTCTACGGCCTGCCGGGCTACAACCAACTCCACTCCCCCTTCCGTTGGGTCTTCCCCTATACCCTGGCCGTCGCGGCCCTCGCGGGCATGGGAGCGGAGAGGCTCTGCAGCCGATCTTCTTCTGATGATCCGCAGGCCGTGAGAGGCAAGGAGATCGCCACCTTACCGGCTTTCGCAGCCTTGGGTCTGGGCATCCTGACGCTCCTCGTCGTTGCCGTCAGCCTCGCCGTCCCTGGGCCCTTCATCCTACTGGGACAGCGCATCCTGGCCGCGGTGGACCTGGCGCGCGCGGCCTTCGCCGACGGGCGCGCCTTTTGGAGTTACCAGGCCGTCAACCTGCTCAAGTTCGGCGGGCTGCTGAGCCTGTCGGGCGCCGCGCTGTTGTGGGCGCGGCGGCGAAGCCCCGGCACATCTCTCGGCCTGATCGCCGTCCTAGTCTTTGACCTCTGGCTCTACGGCCATGGCTTTCACGCGGCAGCCCAACCCGCCTGGCTCTCCTTCCGCCCACCTGTGGTAGATTTCTTGTTGGACGCCAGAGAGAAGGAAGGCCCTTGGCGATTCACCACCTTCATCCTCCCCGGCGAGAAGACCTTCAATGCCAACGTGGGAATGTTCTACGGCCTGGAGGACGTGCGCGGCTACGATTCCATCATCCCCCGGCCATATGTGGAGTTCATGGAACAGGTTGAGGAGCAGGACGAGCTCCTGTACAACCGCATCGCGCCCCTGTCCGACTACGCTTCGTTGGATTCGCCGCTCTTGCACCTGTTGGGTGTGCGGTACCTCTTGACCACGCAGCCCATCACCCACCCGGCCTGGACCCTCGTGTACGACCAAGAGGTGAAAGTTTACCGCAACGAGCGCGCCTTCCCGCGCGCCTTCGTCGTGCACAGCGCGCAAGTCGTGCCGACCGCCCAGATTCGCCCCAACCTGGCGGCCTTTGACCTGCAGCGAACCGTGCTCCTGGCCGACGAGAAGGCGTCCGCCCCTTACGCGCTCGGCTGCGCCGATTGTTCTCCCGCCTCGCAGCCGCTCATCCTCTCCTATCGCCCCAACGAGGTCGTCATCTCCGCCACCCTGGAGCTCCCTGGCTGGCTGGTGTTGACCGACAGCTTCTTCCCCGGCTGGCGCGCCTACGACAACGAGCGAGAAATCCCCATCCTGCGGGCCGACGGCCTCTTCCGCGCCGTGCGCCTGGAGGCAGGGCCGCACCGCATTCGCTTCCGCTACAGCCCTATGAGCGTGCGCCTCGGCTTCTACGGCAGCTTCCTGGCGGCCATGACGCTGGCGCTTTTGGCCGGCGCGTGGGCCTTGGGCAAGTTCTACCGAGAAGGCGGCGAAGAGGAGACCGTGCGCCGCGTGGCCAAGAATAGCCTAGTGCCGATGCTGGCGTCTCTGGTGAACAAAGGAATTGACTTCGCCTTTGCGCTTCTACGCCTGCGCATCCTCAACCCTGCAGGCGAAGGGAGTTACACCTTCGCCATCGTCTTCATCGGCTACTTTGAGATCCTGACGCGCTTCGGCTTGGGGACGCTCCTGACCCGCGAGGTGGCAAAGGATCGGGCCCAGGCGAACCGGTACTTCGCCAACACCGTCACCCTGCGCGCCCTCCTGTGGCTGGGCTCGCTCCCCCTCATGCTCCTGGTGGGGCTCCTGTATGCCCGCTTCGGCAGCCTGAGCCGCGACGAGGCATGGGCCATCGTTCTCTTCGCCGTCGCCCTCTTCTTCGCCAACGTGGCGGATGCCGTGAGCGCGGCCTTCAATGCCTACGAGAAGATGGAATATCCGGCGGGCCTTTCGGTAGGCGTGGCGCTGGGGAAAGTCGCCCTAGGCGCGCTGGTGCTCCTGTGGGGCTGGGGGTTCGTAGGGCTGGCAGGGGTGTCGGTGATCATGAACGTGGCGCAGGCGACGTGGCTTCTCCTCCTGATGCGGCGCCACCTCTTCACGCCGCGCCCGGAGAGGGATGCTGCCTTTCAGCGGGGGATGCTAGCCACGAGTTTCCCCTTGATGATCAACCATCTCCTGGCGACGGTCTTCTTCCGGGTAGATGTCCTCATCCTGAAGCCGTTAAAGGGCGAGGCGACCGTCGGGCTTTACGGCGCGGCCTACAAGTACATTGACGGGTTGAACGTCATCCCCGCCTACTTCACCCTGGCGATCTTTCCGCTCATGTCGCGCCTGGCGCAATCGGCGAGGGATTCCCTGGTGCGGGCTTACATCCTGTCGCTGCGGCTCCTCCTGATGATCAGCCTCCCCGTGGCCGTGGCGACAACCTTCCTGGCCGAGCCGCTGATCCTGATCCTGGGTGGCGCGCAGTATCTCCCGGCCAGCCGCATCGCCTTGCAAATCCTCATCTGGTCCATCCCCGTCGGCTTCATCAACAGCGTGACCCAATACGTCCTCATCGCCATTGACCAGCAGCGTTTCCTGACCCGTGCCTTCCTCATCGGCGTTACCTTCAACGTGGTGGCGAACCTCCTCCTCATCCCGCGCTACTCCTACCAGGCCGCGGCGGTGAACACGATCCTCTCGGAGGTCGCGCTCCTCCTCCCCTTCTATTATTGCTTGCGGCGGAACCTGGGGCCCATCCCTTGGGCACACCTGGCCTGGCGGCCTGCGGCGGCGGCGAGCGCGATGGCGCTGACGATGGCCGCGTTGCGGCCGTTCTCCTCGCTCGTGGCGTTCATGGCGGGGATGATCGTTTATCCGGTGGGGTTGGTGGCCGTAGGCGCTTTTCGCGACGCCGATGTGGCGGCCATCGTGACCAAACTGATGCCCGTCGCCAGGCTCCGCGCGCTGTTGGCTACGGTCCGCGCCGCGCTAAGGCAAGCGTGAGGACGCTTGAGCACACCTCGCCCGCCAGGCCCCTTTCACACCACCCTGGGCACGCGCGCCAATATCTCCGACACCACCTCGTAGTTGATCGTCCCCAGCCGCTCGGCGACCTCTTCCACCGTGATGCGATCGTCGCCCTGCGCGCCGATGAGCACCACCTCATCCCCTTGGCGCACGCCGGGGATGTGGGTCACGTTGATCATCGTTTGATCCATGCAGACCCGGCCCACGATCTTTGCCCGTCGTCCGCGCACGAGCACCTCGCCCCAGTGCGCGGGCGCGCGGCGGAAGCCGTCGGCGTACCCTACGGGGATCACCGCGATCCGTTCCTCGCCCTGGGTGCGGTAGGTGTTACCGTAACTGACGTAACTGCCGGGCGGAAGCGTCTTCACCTGGGCGATCTGCGTTTTCCAACTCAGCGCGGGGCGAAAGCCCGGCGGCAATGGCGTCTCCGCGGAGGGCGCGAGGCCGTAGAGGGCGATCCCCAGACGCACCAGGTTGAAGCGGCTCTCCGGCACGGTGAGGAGCGCAGCCGAGTTGGCTGCGTGCACCAGCGGCGGGCGCAAACCTTCCGCCTCCAGCGCATCCAACACGGCGCGAAAGACGGCCAGTTGCCGGTAGGTGTAGCCTTTGTCGGCGGCATCGGCCACGGAAAAGTGAGTGAAGATGCCCTCCACCTCCACGCCCGGCAGGTCGCGCAGCGCACGCATGAAGGGCAACACTTCATCCGGCAACAGGCCAAGCCGCCCCATGCCGGTATCCACCTTCACGTGGAGTCGCGCGGTCTGATGAAGTTCCACCGCGGCGCGGCTGAAGGCGCGGGCGCTATCCAGGTCAAAAACGGTCGCGGTCACGCGGTGAAGGAGCGCCTCGCGCGCGTGCCAAGCCGGGGTATAGCCCAAGATGAGGATCGGCGCGTCCAGGCCGGCGCGCCGCAGGGCGACCGCCTCGGCCAGACACGCCACGCCCAGTATCCGCGCGCCGTTGTTCAGGGCCGTGCGGCCCACGATGACCGCGCCGTGGCCGTAACCGTCGGCCTTCAGCACCGCCAGGATGCCCACCCCCGGCCCCACGATCTCTTGGGCCCGCCGGATGTTGTGCGCAATGGCGTTCAGGTCAATCTCCAACCAGGTAGGGCGGTCGGGGCGCGCCGCGCTCAAGCGGGCAAGGACGGTGCTCCCCCCCTGGCGCACCAGCAGATCGGACGCGCGGGCCGCCGCCTCCGGCGCGAGGAGACGGCTGACCAGACGCTCCAGCCGCGCCTCCCTTCCGCCTTTGACCAAAAGGACGGCATCTGGGCCGAGCCGCTCCGAGAGGTAACGCGCCGCCTCCTCTATGCTATAGGTCTCAAAGACGGCCGACGGTGGCAGGCCTGCGGCCCGCGCCGCCTGCGCGCTCCCCCTGGCCCGTTCGCCTACCGTAACCAACGTCTCTACCACACCGACCGCCGCCTCTCCTACCTTGCGGTGGCCTTCGGCCTCGTAGTGGCCCAAATCCTCCATGTCGCCTAGCACGGCCAGGCGCCGATGCCCTTTAAAACAAGCCAACGCCGACAACGCGGCCAGGGCGGTCGCGGGCGTGGCGCTCACGGTGTCATCCAGGATGAGGCTCCCTTGCAAGCCAGGCAGCGGGTTCAGGCGACCGGGCAAGGGAGGCAAACCGGACAACGCCGCGCTCGCCTCGGCCGGCGATACGCCGCTGATGAGCCCGACGCCCAACGCGGCCAGCGCGGGATAGACCGCATGGGGGCCGAGAAAACGCAGACAGATATCCGCCTTCGCCTGGTCGTCGCCGCGATGCACGAAGGTGAACGAGGTGCCGGCAGGGGTACAACGAACATCCACCGCGCGCAGGTCAGCCTGAGGCGAGCAGCCAAAGGTCAGGACGCGCGCACGGGTGTGTGCGCGCAAGGCTAGAACGCGCGGGTCATCGGCGTTCAGCAAGGCGAAACCGTCGGGCGGCAAGGCCTCTACCAGGCGCCCCTTCTCGCGCGCGACGGTAGCCAAGTCGCCAAAGAAGGCCAGGTGCGCCTCATGAACGGAAGTTACAACGCCGACGACGGGCCGGGTGAGCGCGGCCAGGTCGCGTATCTCATCCAGGCTGGTGGCCGCCAGTTCCAGGACGGCGATCTCATGTTCAGGCCCTAACCCGCCCAGCGCGATGGGAAGGCCATAGCGACCGCTGTAACTGGCTGGGCTCTTGAAGACGCGAAAGCGAGAGGCGAGGACTGCCGCGATCGCCTCCTTCGTCACCGTCTTGCCGCTGGAGCCGGTGACGGCGACCACGCGCGGGCTATAACGCCTCAGGATGTGCGCGGCCCAATCTAGAAGCGCGCGGCGCACGTCATCCACGACGACGCACGTGACGCCGAACGGGCTCAGATCAAGGGGATGTTGGCAAAGGACGCCCGCCGCGCCGCCCCGCGCCACATCCAAGATGTAATCGTGGCCATCGCCCGTCTCCGTCTTGACCGCCAGGAACAACTGGCCTTGGCGCAGAAGGCGCGAGTCAAAGCAGAAATCGGTGAAACGATCGGCGAAGGCAGGGCCGTGCAGTCGCCCGCCCGTCGCCACAAGAAGGTCAGACAAGAGGATCATAGAGAGGGCCGAGACTCAACAGGATGGGGCGCCAGCAAGGCCTCCCAATCCACCTCGGGGATGGGGGGCGGCTGCGGCATCTCCGGCTTAGGGATCATCAGGGTCTCAAAGGTCTGAGCAGTGGCTTCCAGGGGGCTGATGTCCACCTCCGGCATGGGCAAAGGCTCTGGAAAGAGGCCTTCCCCGACGATAGCCGCCGTGACGGGCATCTTCTCTATCTCCGGCATCTCGGCTCGCGCAGGCATGGTCGCATGAGACGGCATCGCCCCTCGGGCCGGAGAGGCGGCTTCTCGTCGGGCCTTGCGCGCCACCTCACGCGGCTCACGGCTGGCCACGCGCAGCGCCCAGGCGAAATCTTTGGCGGTAGCGAAGCGCTGCCCGGGTTGCAACGCGAGGGCGACCTCCAGCACCTGGTCCAACTCAGGCCAGACATCGGGGTTAAAGCGGCTCGCGGGGATGAGCCGGCCCGCGTCGCGGGCGGGGCCACGCTGGGTCAATAGAAGGTACAGGAGCGCGCCCAAGGCGTAAACATCACTTCGCGCGTCGGCCTCCGCGCCGGCTACGACTTCCGGCGGCGTGAAGAAGGTGCGCACCTTGGGCACTGCCAACCCTACCGCCCGCATGATCTGGCTCAGACCGACGCCGCGCACCATGACCTGGCCCCCTTGGCTGACGAAGATTTGGTCGCTGCCGAGGAAGCCGTGGATCAACCCTTGCTCATGGGCGTAGGCCAACGCATCCGCCGCTTTCAACGCGACCTGAAGCGCATCCCGCAGTTTCCAAGGCCGCCCCTCGCGCAGCCGCTCCGTCAGCGGGGTCAACCCCTCCGCCAGACGCACCATCAGGTAGGAGAGGCCCCCTTCCTCGCCGGCTTCCACCAGAGAGGCTAAGTTGGGGTGGTTCAAGCGGCGTATCAACCCCAACAGTTGGCGATAGGTCGCGCCAGCCTCTTTCTGACCCTGCCTTGGCAAGACGCGCGCTGCGATCGGCGCTCCCTTCGGCCCCGGCTCGCGAGCCTCTATCCAGCCGCCCGGCCCGGTGCGGGCGCGCTCGCCCAGGGCCCGATACAGCGCAAGGGCCTCCCGCACGAGGGCGCGCCGCACCTCACGCGGCGTGCGGCCCGCCTGCGCGCCAGAGGCAACCCGCGCCAACCAGCGCGCCACCTCGGGCGGCAAGAGCGAGCCCTCCGCCGTCGCGGTCATTGCCAAGACGGCGCGCGCCAGGCGCGCCTGAAGGGACGATCTTTCCTCGCTCATGACAGGCTCATAGGCTGAGACCGATGATCTCTTCCGCCTGGGCCACAGCCCCTTGCATATCGGCGATGAGGCCCTTCATGTCGCTCTCGGTCCAATCCAACTGTTGGATGGCGACCTCGTCCAGGGTATAGCGCAGCCCGTCCACGCCGATGCCGATGCCCGCCATCAGGGCGGCGGCGTTGGCGATGTGAACAGCCGAGGCAAAGCGCGGATCAATCTGCGCCTTCGCCGGCAAATGGTGGCAAGCGACGGCCTCTATCACCCGATCGGGCAGGTTCCAAGACCTCACGATCACCGCGCCTACCTCGGCGTGATCGTAGCCGGTGATCTGGCGCTCTACCTCCGTCCAGGCGCGTTTGTCTGGGTCTTCATAGGCTTTCTCTCCCCACTCCGCCTGTTGCTGCAGAATCAAATCCAGGGCCAGTTTCCCTACATCGTGGAGCAAGCCTGCCACGTAGACCTCCGAGCGAGGAGTGATGAGGCGACGCTGCGCGATCCTTTCGCTCCCTACCGCCACGGCCACGGAATGTCGCCATAGCATCGCCCGCTCCAACCTGTAGGCAGGAACGGGCCGGGAGAGGATCTTGCTGGCGGAGGCAGCGAAAATGACCTCCTGCACGGTCTCATAGCCCAGGTAGCCGATGGCCTCATCCAAAGAGGCGATGCGGCGGGGAAGGCCATAGTAGGCGGAGTTCACCATCTTGAGAAACAGGCCCGTCAGGCTCTGATCCAGCGCCAGGACGCTCGTGAGGTCGGACCGCCGCGAGCGCGGGTCCTGGATGATGGCCAAGGCGCGGACCAACACCTGGGGCATCGGCGGAAGTTGGCGCAAGACGGTCGGGAGTAG
>DAOTYP010000006.1:0-9633 GCA_034434975.1 Anaerolineae bacterium
ATCGCCCTGGCATTGATCGCGGTGGTGGTGCGTGTGCAAGATCGCGCGCACTTTGTTGACGCCGATCTCGCTCAGGTGATCCAACGCGGCGCCGCTCCCAAAATCCACCAGGACGGCTTCACCATCGTCTACGACAGCATAGACGGCGCAGGTATCATCAAAGCGATACAGATGTGCGGAGAGACGCTGCCAGAGAGGAGTCGTGCTCATTCAGAACCTCCTAGGAAAGGTACTTAACCGAAGCCGGCCGAGCCCCGACCGCCGCCACCGCCGCCGACCCTCCCCCCACCGCTCCAGCCGCGACCTGTGAAGCCTTGTCCGCTGCCGGAGGATGAGGAGGACGGCTGGGGCGCGCTGGACAGGGTGCGCGCCGCCGCATCCAACATGCCGAAAAGGCCGCTGCTCATGCTGTCCAGCCCGCTGAAGATGCCCTCGCTCGCGCTATCCAATGAAGGCGCTGGCATCTTCTCTTGCTCCCTGCCGAGCGAGGGGGCAGCCTCGCTGCTGCCTCGGCCTCCTTCGCTCCCCACACGCCGTCGGGGGCCGTAGTAGCCGTAAGGGACGTGCGCGGGATAGTACCAGGTCGGCGCGGGGGCCTGTACGGAGGCGAATTTGCGCACGTAACTTCGCTCCAGACCAAAGGCGACGGCGTAGGGCAGGTATTTATCAAAGATGTCCTTGGACTCTTCCAGTTTCGTGTACTTTTCAATGTTCTCCAGATAACGCTTGAAGGCCCTCCAGCGGGCCGAGGCCTCCGCGCCCGCCGCGGTTTTGCTGGGCATGAAGCGGGCCAGGAAGATGAGCCCCATGAAAACCAGGCCAAGGCTAATCGGCAGGCAGATGGCAAAGGTGGTGTACTGAGAGACGGCAGCCAGCCCACAGAATCCCAAGACCGCCGTGCCGATGAGCCCAACTATGCCCAGGGTCGCGTAGGCGTTCCGTGTGCGCTCCGGGCTGGTCTTGAAGAACCCCTCGCGCACTACCTCGTTGTATAGTTCGGCTTTGATCTTGGGGATCGCGGTGTAGAATTTCTCCTTCAGATCGGAGAGCCGACGCTCTTTTCCTCCTACCCCGAACAGCCTCTCCACCAACAACTTCTCGTACGGACGTAGGTTGCTGGTATCGCCCTCCAGCCGATAGATGAAATCTTTCTTGCTCCCGATCCCTAATAGCCCCGGCTCCTCTACCTCTTGCATGGTGAGAATGCCGCGGCGGGCCAAATCCACGATGGTCGCGATGATATCCTCCATGTCGGCCTGCTCGTCCAGGAGCGTCCCGACGACACCCGGAGGCAGGTCCGACGGCGGCTCGGCCAGGTAATCCGCCACCAGGCCCACCGGCCTGTCGCGTCCTCGCGAATACCAAAGAAGGTACAGGCCCACCAGGCCCGCTATCGCGATGAAGAGGCTCAGCGTCAGGGTGATCAGGTCCACGATGGGACGTTTGCTGGCGTCGTACTCGGCCTGACGTTCACGCGCGGCCTGTTCCTCATCCACTTGGGCCTGCCAGGGGGACGGCGTGCCGGCGACAACGCCATGGGTGAACTCCACCCGCACCTCTAACTCCTGCCCCGCAGGGATGCGGCCCTTGCTGGTGAAGACGACCGTGTGCTCGTCCACCTGCTGCGCGTCGGCCGGCGCACCGTAAGCGTCGTAGTTTTGCACCCGCGCGCCTTCGGGCAAATGCACCACGATCCGGCTGGCGTTCACAGGGAAGGAACGTTCTGCCACGATGGGAACCCACCAGACCTGATCGCCTTCATTATAATAGCGCAGTGCGCCCTTCACCGTGTAAGACAGCGTATAGGTGCGGGTCGTGTCGCCGGTGGGCGGGAAGAACCATTTGATCTTGCGCTCGCTGCCGTCTTGATAGACCTGGTAGGTGTACGGTTCACCGCTGTCCGATAGGCGATAGAGGCGCCCGCCCTCTCGCACCTCTACATCGGTGATGTCTCGCAAGCGGTCCATTTGGATGCCGCGCGTGCCGAAGGTGAAAACGCCGCTGGTGAAGACGATCTTCTGTGTCTCCACAATGCGCAGGTCGCCGTTGGCTTGCACGTTGATGTCAAAATCAAAGCGATCCCAATACAAGGATTTGCTTTGGGCCTGGATCGTGACGGAGAAGGCCAGCAAAAGCAAGGCCGCCAGAATGGACCTGAGAAAATGCTTAAGAGCCATCCTTGTTTTCAACCTCCCACAGCCCAACGTGCGAAGGACAAATGGTTGCCATCTTTCCGGCCATGAGGCAAAATTTACAGACAACACCACTCTACCACAGAAGCAATGGAGGTGCAAGAAGCGAACCGGACAACGACGCGACGCCTGGCTGACACTTGAGTGTAGGTCAAGTGTATGGTATAGTGGCCTTGTGCATGGATCTGTCATGCATCCTTGGGCCGTTTCGCCGCAAGAGGCAGAAGCCATTCAGCGGCGCCTGGCTCCGCTCGTGCAGGAGATGCCGCTGAGCCTGATGCCCCGCACGATCGCCGGCATTGACGTAGGCGTTTCGGGGGAGGTCGCGCGCGCCGCCGTCGTGGTCCTCACGTATCCCGATCTCCGCCCTATGGAGCAGGTTGCTGCGGAGAAACCCGTTTCGTTTCCTTACATACCTGGGCTCTTGTCGTTTCGTGAGGTGCCGGTCATCCTAGACGCTTTGCAGCGCCTCTCTGCGCTGCCGGACCTCCTCATGTGCGATGCCCAAGGCCGGGCCCACCCACGACGACTGGGCCTGGCCTCGCACTTGGGCGTCCTCCTAGACAAGCCCACCATAGGATGCGCCAAATCCCGCCTGCTGGGCACGCACGACGAGGTCCCTGACATCCCTGGCGCCTGGGTGCCTCTCATAGATCAGGGCGAAATCGTGGGCGCCGCGCTGCGCACTCGCGCGGGGGTTCATCCGCTGTACGTCAGCGTCGGCCATCGCGTGGATTTGGATGGGGCGGTCAAGTTGGTCGTGGCGTGTTGCCGCAATCACCGCTTGCCGGAGCCGACGCGCCTGGCCCATCTGGCGGCAGGTGGAAATCAGGTCGTCCCTCCGGCTCAGCAGATGGCCCTTTTCTAAATGGCTGGCCGAGTGCGTGCAGAAGCCTGGGTGAAAGGGCCCAGGCGTCACCTGAGCGCTCTTCGGTCTCCGTCAGACCGGGGGCCAAGGAACGCTCGGCCCTGGCCCCGGCTGCGGAAACGTGCGCGTCGCCAAGAGGATATCCAAGCGTCTCCGCAGGGCATGCATCTCCTCAGGCGAGAGGAGTTCCGCCAACTGCCTCGCCAAAGGGTCTGAGGGCTCTAGACGCGGGCGCAACGCGCGAAGGTCGCGCAACACCTGGGGCGGCAACGGCTGGCCCGCAAAATCCCAGATCACGGTGCGCAACTTATGCTGCGCATGGAACGTGATGCCGTGATCAATGGCCCACAGGCGGCCATCCTTGCTCAGCAAGCAGTGCCCGCCTTTGCGATCTGCGTTGTTCACGACCGCATCAAACGCTGCCAACCGCTTGAGTTCGGCCTGGCGCTTCTTGTGGAAGGTAAAGTAGTTCTCGTCCGGCTCGGCGTCAATGTAGAGCTGCACCATGCCCAGGCCGTGGGGACCATCCCGTAAGATGGTCGGCGGCACAAGCCCCCAACCCAGCGCCTCGCTGACGAGGAAGGCCGCGTACTCCCGCAGGCAAAGGGTCCCCCTGGGGAAATCCCAGAGAGGACGTTCCCCCTTCTGCGGTTTGTACACGACCAAGGTCTGCCAAGAGGCGTGGCGCACAGAAGCCAGGAACGTGTAGTTGGTGCTCCAGGGAAGGAGCCCCAGCAATTCCATCTCCCCTTCGCGGAGAAGTTGTAGGACGGCTAGAAGGTCAACTTTCCGGGCTTCTGGGGTTAAGCGAATAGCCTCACGCTCTTGACTCATGACAAAGCCGACTGCTGACGATTATGCCCATTCCTGGGTGGGCAGAAATGTCCCTCGGGGTCTATGGGTTGACCACACAAAGGGCAGATCGGGCGTCCCCTTTCTACCACCTCTAGCGCATGGCGGCTGAGCGCCCGCATTTGCTCGCGCGTTGCCCAGAAGCGAGCAACGGCCGCGTTATCGGGGTCTTCTCCCTCTGCGACGATCTCTTGGGCGATGAGGACAACCAGGCCGCGTTCCTCATCGTAGCCTAGGCCCATCTGCCCTACGCGGAATTCGGGCTCTAGCGGCTCCTGCAACAGGAGATCCGACTGCAAAGGGGGAGCCTGAGGCGATGGTTTTTGCGGCGCCCTCTGCTCCACCTGTTCCAACAACTGCTCTATCCCTATGGCCAGCGCCCGCGCCTGCTCCTTCTCAATGAGGAGCGTCACCACGCGCTTCCCCTGGCGCGCTTGCAGATAAAAGACGCGTTTGCCGGGCTCGCCAACCGCATCGGCGGTGATGGCGGACACCGGATTCAGATCAAAGATCGCCCGAGGCATGAGCCAGATATCCTTTCAGCGTGTCGGTTCTCTGCTGGCCTCTTTCTCGGCGGAGGGGACAACGGTCCCCGAGGAGGCCGACCTTGGCGGAGGCTCCGCCGAGGGTTCCTTTTCCTTCTGCAACTTCTCTTGCTCCTTCGGCAACGGTTCCAAAGGCCCCGTGTCATTGAGCCGAACCAGCCGCGGCCCGAAGCGGCCCATCAGCAGAACGCTGACCGAAGCGGGCGAGATCACAATCCTCTGGAAGAGATCCAAATGCAGCCCCAGGTAATGGGCAATGACGGCTTTGATGACGTCCGCGTGGGAGACGACCGCGACCGCTTCTTGTGGATGTGCCTGGCAGATCGCCTCTATCTCGGCCACGGCGCGGGCCTGTACCTCCCGCAGCGTCTCACCGCCGGGAAAACGGGTGCCGCTCGGGTAAACCTGAACGGACAGCCAAGTCTCCGACTTGCTCAATTCCTCCAGGGAGCGATCCGTCCATTCCCCGTAGCGTACCTCACCCAACCCATCCCGTACCTGCACGGTCAGGCCATGGGCCGTTGCGATAGCCTGCGCCGTCTCCAGGGCCCGTTCTAGCGGGCTAGAGTAGAGCGCGACCAAGGGGATGCGTTCCAAGCGTTGCGCCAACGCTGCGGCCTGCTTGCGGCCTTCTTCATTTAAAGACACGCCCGGCGTCCACCCTGCCAGACGACCGTTGTTGATCCAATCGGTTAAGGCGTGGCGAATCAGATACAGTTGTGTCATCTCTCCCCTGAAGCGTGGCTTAGGCTCCTTGCGGCGCGATTGTAGCACGGATGCCCTCCTCTTGCAAGCAAGGCAGATTCCCAAAGGTTATTTCCGGGCCTTGCCCAGAGGGAGCCCAACCGATCGGAGACGGCTTTGTACAGGTTGCGAACTTAGGGGGCAGGAAATGCCTAAAGGTCGCGCCGCTCAAACAGGTATATCGCGGCGATCAAGGCGGCCAGGCCGTAGAGGAGCGCGTAGACCACCATGGCGGGGCTGGGCATGGAGAACGACGCGAAGGGGGTTAGGCTGAGACTGCTGAGAACGGACGGTTGCATCAAGTAGGCTGCCCGTTTCCAAAGCGCCTCCGTGGGAAGGATCAAACTGCTCACGATCCCCACGTTGACTGCCGTCTCGTTGCGCATGATGGAGCCAATCTCCTCTGCCCACCCTCCAATGAAGGCCAGGCCGAACAAGCCGAAGGCCAACACCCCGTTGGCCAGCGTGGAGAGGCGCGTGCCACCAAGGAGGGTCACGGCCAGGAAAATCCACCCTTCCAGCACCATGAGGGCCATGCCTTGGATCAGGTTGGCGGGGATGTAGCGGCTGATGAGCCAGCCGATGGCCACCACTCCACCGACAAGGAACATGACACACCCCACGATCAACGCGGCGAACCCTAAGAACTTGCCGAGCACCACCTCCCAGCGACGTAAGGGCTTGGTCACGATGCTTTGGATAGAGTGAGAGGCGATCTCCCCTGAGATTGTGTCCACAGAGATCAAAACGCTCACCATCACCACCAGGAAGTTCGCCGCATAGAGGCCGGTCATGACCAAGAAGTTGAACGCCTCGCGCCTTTGCAGGCTATTGGAGGACAGGTGCGGATTCATCTCGCGATAGATGGCGTAAAAACCGACCCCGTAGAAGGCCAAAAAGGCTATGCCCAAGACGAACCCCACCCAAAGGAGTTTGCGCCGCCTCGCCTCTTGCAGTGTCAGCCATGCGATGAAAGGTGTCATCATCCTGCCTCCTCACCCTCCATCAGACGCAAGAAGAGGTCTTCCAAAGATAGCCGTCGTGGGCTGACGCTGTAGATCCGCACCCCTTGCGCCACCAGCCAGGCCACCAGATCGGGCACCTTCTCTTCCGTCGCCATCCGCAAGGTTAGCCTGTCGGTATCCAAATGGAGGCACTGGCCAAAAAAGGAAAGGTCGCGCGCCAGTGCAGGCGACAAACCCACGCCGCGCAGTTCCACCTCGGTTTCTGCGATTAGCAACTCCTCCAATTGGCCGGTCTGCACCACCCGTCCACGGCGGATGAAGGCTACCCGATCGCAGGTGATCTCTATCTCGCTTAGGAGATGCGAGTTCAGGAACACGGTAACCCCGCGGGCGCGCAGGGAACGGATGATGTCGCGCACCAGCCGCCGCCCCAGAGGGTCCAAGCCCGACGTAGGCTCATCCAAGAAGACCAGTTCGGGGTCGTTCAGGAGCGCCTGCGCGAGGCCGATGCGTTGCAGCATCCCCTTGGAGAAATCGCGCAGCGGCTTGTCGGCATGGCGGCTCAGACCTACCATCTCCAGGAGTTCGCCCACGCGCCGTCGGCGCGTCTCCACAGGTATCCTGTAAAGACGCGCGTGGACTTCCAGAAACTCCGCCGCCTTCAGCCACTCCTGGAAACGGAAATGCTCGGGAAGGAAGCCAACCCGCGCGCGCATGCGCCAATCTCCCGCCGGCGCTCCCAACACCCAAGCCGTACCGGCAGTGGGACGTGTCAGGCCCAGAAGCATCTTGAGGGCCGTCGTCTTGCCGGCGCCGTTAGGCCCTAGAAAGCCGAAGACCTCACCTCGCTCCACCGCGAGGTTGAGGTCGTCTACGGCCACCGTGGCCCCGTATTCTTTTCGCAGCCTTTCGGTTCGGATCGCCAGATCGTCCATGCCTTTATCGGAGCGACTCCGCCACCTCCACCAGTTCGGCCATGCCAGTATCCCCGATCACGGCGTAGAGCAAACCGTCTGCCTCCCATACGAGGGTGGCTACGTAAGAGACTCCATCCGGGTCTTCAACGGAGCCGTGGATGAGGTAAGCGGGCACGCCCCGTACCGTGACCTCCCTGACGGAGGCGATGTCCTTAGGCACCGGGATCACCAGCGTGGTCGCCCAATCTATGCTTCGGCTTAGGCGTCGCGCCTCCTGAGGCGACAAGCCTAAGAGTTGCAGGCCCACCTCACCGACGCGCGCCAGGTCAATCCCTTCCGGCACGTTCACCTCCGGGCTCCTCGCCTGGATGACGGCAAGCGAATCAGGCCCATTCCCGTATGTCAACGTAACGATCGGTGGAATCTGCGCGGTCACTTCCACTATATCGCGGTCGGTCGGGATGGCGTCGGTGGGTAGACCAGCCATCTGTAGCAACGCCCGTGCCGCAGCCAAGTTGACTCGGGTGCGAGCCGCCGTTGCACCGGTAACGCTGATGCGCGGCGCATCCCCTCTCAACGATGCTGGCACATGGGTAGGAACCAGCACGCGGAAACCCGCCCATCGGCCGGCTTCTTCGGCGCTGCCCACCTCCACAGGTCTGAGATCGCCGACCTCCGGTTGGCCGAAGACCTCCTCTTCAAAACCCGCCAAGTCGCGGATGCGGGTGGGGTCAAAAGAGACGACCGCAAACTTGCGCACGCGAAAGATGCCGAGGAACTCACTTGCGGCCGTGCGCAAGGGCGCGAGAGCCAACACGCTGACGATGAGGGCCGCCAGCAGGCTACCAACAAGAGCGGGACGCCAGTTTCGGGTGCGTAGGTTCTGCCACATGGTTCTTAACCTCCAACGGAGAGGGTAACGCGCGAGAGCAAGGTAGCGAGCCCGAAAGCGCGCCCAGGCAGCGCGGCTGGAGGGCTGTTCGGAGACGGGAACCTGGGCCAAAGCGCCTCGCACCCAGTTAGCCCGACCCTGTAAGTAGGACACGAGGGCCGTGCAGGCCGCGCAGGCAGCCAGATGCTCCCGAAAGGCAGCCCGATCAACAGGGAGCAACTCGCCGTCTAGGTAGGCCCTCCAGGAGCCTTCATCGGGGCATCGGCGCAGGTTGGACATCGGACTTTTCCTCCTCTCCCTCTCGGTACAGCCGCTGAAAGGTCTGCTCGGCCCGAGCCAGCAACGTGCCCACGCTCCCCGGTGCGATCTCCAGCGCCCTCGCCAGTTCCGCATAACTCAGCCCGGCATGGCGCAGAAGCAAAATCTGCACCTGGCGCTCAGGCATGCGCGCCAACGTCTCCCGCACACGCCTGGCCACGTCCATGCTCAGAGCCTCGTCGGCAGGGCCGGGATCACGACTTGCGATCGTCATAGACCTCTCTTCCCTTGCCCGACGCCGCCGACGCGCCCGCGCCGCGTTGTAGGCCAGGTTCGTAGCGACCTTGAGGAGCCAGCCCAGAAGGTTTCGCTCCTCGCCGCGCCGCAGCGGCCGCAGGTACAGGCGCAAGAACACCTCTTGGACGACATCCTCAGCCTCTTGTGCCGACCCCAACAGGCGATAAGCCAGGGCAAAGACCCGACCGTAATGAGCGTGGAAGATGGTCTCAAAGGCTGCCTCATCGCCTTGACGGAGCCTTTCCAAAAGCACATCGGACTGAGGCAAAAGGGCTCCTCCTTGCTCACACGCGCTCACAAGATAAACACCGCTCCCGGCCAGGATGTGACAACGGCGGGCTATCCCCTCGGACAGCCCGCCTTCTTAACGCCACCCTTTTAACCTGAGCGCCCGTGCCCGGCGTCAACGCTTCACGGTCTCGTTGTCTTGCGCCGTTTCGCCTAATGCCAGAAGCGCCGCCACCGGAAGGCCGCGCCCAGGAACAAGGCGCTCAAGATCGCAATGAACACCCCCCACAAGCGACCCGTTTGCACCAGCCCCGTCACCGGCAGAGTGGTCGGAGGCATGCGCGTAGCCTGCACCGTGGGCAGCAACATGGATACAGAAGTCGGCGTTGACGTGGGCGCCGCGGGAGGACGCGTCGCCGTGGCGGTTGGCGTCGCGGTCGGGGTCGCCGTGCCGACGCTCGTAGGGGTTGCGGTAGCCGTCGCCATAGAGGTGGACGTCGGCGTCGACGTGGCGGTTGGCATCCCAGTCGGGGTCGCCGTGCCGACGCTCGTGGAGGTCGCGGTGGCCGTTGCCGTCGCGATAACGGAGGTGGGCGTCGGGGTGGCCGTCGGCGGCAGAAGGGTAGGCGTCGCGGTCGGCGTCGCCGTCGGTGGTATCTCCGTGGTCGTGGGCGTTGGCGTCGGCAACGCCTCCGTCGGCGTCGGTGTGGGCGTCTCCGTGTCCGTCGGCGTCGCGGTCGGCGTCGCCGTGAAGCAGATCAACGGAGGAGGCGGCTCAGGTGGAGTGGTGGGCGTGGGGGTGGGGACCTCCGGTATCAGGCCGAAGTTGTTGTCTATCATGCGGGCACAGGAAGCCACGGAGACCACATAGCGGT
>DAOTYP010000007.1:0-38722 GCA_034434975.1 Anaerolineae bacterium
GACCCGGCCGCCGCCGCGGAATCTGGCCGCGGCGGTGGCGTCATCGGCTACGGCTTGAGCCGCCTGCTGATTAACCTGGGAGGGAAATGGTTTGCCGGAGCCGCCTTCGCCCTCCTGGCCCTGGCGGGGCTAGGGTTGGCGAGCCGTTGGGTTCTATGGCTCCTGGGTTGGGAGTTTGACGGGCGCGCTTTTTTGGCCAAGGTGATGGACGCGCTGTTGCCGCGTCCACCGGGCGAGGTGGGGCCGCCTGCACGACGGGCCTCTGCAGAGCCTCGGGCTGCGGCCCAAGCGAGAACGCCGAGCCCTCCTGCGCCTCCGCCGCTGGTCGTCAGGCCGACTCGCAAGCCACCCGTGGCCAAGCCCAAGCCGGCGAAGTTGCCGCCGCGCGACCGGAGCCTACCGCCTCTGGACCTTTTAGGCACCGATCCCGAGCCGGCGGGTTCTCCGGAAGACGTGGCAGTGCGGGCGCGCATCATTGAAGATACCTTGCAGGCTTTCGGCGTGCCCTGCCGCGTGGTGGATACCCACGTTGGCCCCGCCGTGACTCAGTTTGGCGTGGAGCCGGGTTTCGTGGAACGGCGCGGGCCAGACGGCCAGGTGGTGCAGACCCGAGTGCGGGTGGGACGCATCGCCGCCCTGGCGAACGACCTGGCGTTGGCCCTGGCGGCCTCGCCCATCCGCATTGAGGCGCCGGTGCCGGGCCGCCCCTACGTGGGAATTGAGGTGCCCAACGGGCGCACGTCGCTGGTGACGCTGCGGCCCGTGTTGGAATCGGGAGCGTTTCGCGCCTTGCGCTCCCCCTTGGCCTTGGCGTTGGGGCGGGGGGTGGACGGCGAGCCGGTCGCGGCGGACCTGGCGCGCATGCCCCATCTCCTTATCGCCGGGGCGACCGGCTCCGGCAAATCGGTCTGCCTCAACGCGCTCATCACCTGTCTATTGTGCAACAATCCGCCGGAGCGGCTGAAGTTCCTATTGGTGGACCCGAAGCGGGTGGAGTTGGCCCACTTCAACCACATCCCGCATCTCCTCGCGCCGGTGGTCGTAGACCTGGACCAGGTGGTAGGGGCCCTGGCCTGGGTCAGCCAACAGATGGAAGCGCGTTACCGGCTCTTTTCCGCAAGCGGGGTGCGCGATCTGGAAGCGTACAACCGCCGCAAGGGCGCAACGTCCGAGCCGCTTCCTTACATCGTCGTCATCGTGGACGAACTGGCCGATTTGATGATGGTCGCCCCAGATGAGGTGGAGCGGCACATCTGTCGCCTGGCGCAGAAGGCGCGGGCGACCGGCATTCATCTGATCATCGCCACGCAACGGCCCAGCGTGGACGTGGTCACGGGGCTGATCAAGGCCAACTTCCCGGCCCGCATCGCCTTTGCCGTCGCCTCGCAGGTGGATTCGCGGGTCATCCTGGACGTGCCTGGCGCGGAGCGACTGTTGGGGCGAGGCGACATGCTCTTCATGGCGCCGGAGTCCAACAAACTCCAGCGCATTCAGGGGTGCTACGTCTCCGATCGGGAGATCGCGGCCGTCGCCGACTTCTGGCGCACGACGGTGGACGAGCCGCCGGTATCCGTTCCGCCGTGGGCGGACCTGTTGGAGGAGTTGGATGCACAGGCCAACGGCGACGCGCTCTTGGCGCAGGCCGTTGCCCTTCTGCGAGGACGCCGCAGGATATCCACCTCCCTCCTGCAACGGCAACTGCGCATCGGCTACCCGCGCGCGGCCCGTCTGATGGACCTGTTGGAGGAGAGGGGGTATGTGGGGCCGGATGAGGGAGGCGGCCGTTCCCGGGCCGTCCTGATCGGCGACGGGGAGACGGAAGAGGATCTCGGAGAGGAGGAGGGGTGATCCGTGCCGTACACAGAGCCTGAAAAGCCCTGTCGGGCAGGGCACCATTCCTACGCAAAGGAGAGGGGGCATGGCGAAACAGCCGCCGGCTGAACCACGTAAAACCAAGAAGGATGTCATTGAAGCGGAGGGCACGGTGGTGGAGGCGTTGCCTAACGCCATGTTCCGCGTGGAGCTGGACAGCGGCCACAAGGTCCTGGCCACCATCTCCGGCAAGATGCGCATGTATTACATCCGCATCCTGTTGGGCGACCGTGTCCTGGTGGAGCTCTCACCCTACGACCTCACGCGCGGGCGCATTACGTACCGTTTTAAGAAATAGGCCCCCTACTTGACAGCCCTTCTGGCCCTGCCTTATAATCCAGGTGCTGCCGATGCGGTGTTGAGGGCGAATAGCTCAGTTGGAAGAGCATCCGGCTTACATCCGGAAGGTCGCGGGTTCGAGACCTGCTTCGCCCACCTCGGTGAGCCCGGCGTACGCGTGGCCGCTCGGCAAGGGAACATGATGGCGCCAGCCTGCGCGGGTGTAGCTCAGCGGTAGAGCCTCGGCCTTCCAAGCCGTTGGTCGCGGGTTCGAGTCCCGTCACCCGCTCTTTTTGCCCCTGTAGCTCAGAGGACAGAGCGAGGGCGTCCTAAGCCCTGTCGTCGGGGGTTCGAGTCCCTCCAGGGGCGCCACAATATGCAGTAGAAAGACAAGGTGAGGTACACACCCCCTTGTGGTTTGACGGAAGGGGTTATAAGCCGTGCCACGTGAGTGAGGGCCTCACCTTAAGGTCGTTCCCCCTCAAGCCGTCCTTCCCCTTCGCCTGGCCTCGGACTCCTTCAGGCGCACCTTTGCCTTGCAATCCTTGACACCCCGCCGAACCTATGCCACAATAGTCGCATGATCGTAACGCTGACCCTCAATACAGCCTTGGATCATGTCCTTTTTTGCGACGGTTTTGAATGGGGACGAACGATCCGGGCGCATGCATCCGTGCTGAGCGTGGGCTGCAAAGGCGCGGACGTCGCCTGGATGCTGGCCGAGTTGGGACAGCCGGTCGTCGCCTTAGGGTGGATCGCAGGCGAGAACGGGCGACGCATGGAAGCCATGCTGCGCGCCCAAGGCGTGGCGACCGATTTCGTCTGGGTGGAGGGCGAGACGCGCCTCAACACCGTCCTGATAGATACGCGGCGCAAGGTGCAATCCACCGTCACGGCGAAGGGCATGCAGGTGCGGGCCGAGCATGTCCGAGCGGTGAAAGAAACCCTTGCCAGGCATCTGGAGAAGGCCTCCTGCCTGGCCATCGGCGGCAGCCTTCCGCCGGGCGTCGCCCCCGACCTCTACGGCGAGTTGATAGAGATGGCTCGCGCGCGGGGCGTGCCCACCATCCTGGACGCGAGCGGCGAGGGGTTGCGCGCGGGCGTCCAGGCCAGGCCCAACGTGGTCAAGCCCAACCGGGATGAGTTGCAGGAGTGGTTGGGAAGGCCCCTCCCCTCGTTGGCCGACGTTCGGCAGGCGGCGGCCGAGATGATGGCCCGCGGCGTGGACAGGGTGGTGGTCACCTTGGGCAAAGAAGGGGCCTTGGCCGTCTCGTCTACGCAAGCCCATTTCGTGCCGGCGCTGGATGTGCCGGTGGTCAACACGGCCGGAGCCGGCGACGGGTTTGTGGCCGGCCTCTGCCTCATGTTCCAGGACAACCTGAGCTGGACGGAAGGGTTGCGCTGGGGCGCAGCCATCGCCGCCGCCGTCGTCCTGATGCCCGGAACGGCGGATTGCAGGCGAGAGGATGTCCTGCGGCTTCTCCCCCAAATACGCTGCGAGGAGATGGCCCTCCCTCAGTCCGAAAGGTCGGAGACAAGGTAGGAGCCCTCCCGACCTCCGCCGCGCGCCGCTGCCAGCCTAGAAGCGGCCATTACGATTTCACGCGGCCAGGGCAACTTGACAAAAGTCGGCCCAATTGTACAATCGGTAACGATTAATCCACAACCTCATCAGGGGCGCCAACCGTGGAGCAAAACATTCTCCTCTTCGTCCTCGTCGGCTTCCTGGCCCAGATGATTGACGGCACTCTGGGGATGGCGTATGGCGTCAGTTCAACGAGCGTTCTGTTGAGCATAGGCATACCGCCTGCGGTGGCCAGCGCCTGCGTCCACATGGCGGAGATCTTCACCACGGCCATCTCCGGCCTCTCGCACCTGCGGTTTGGTAACGTTCATAAAGACCTGGTCACCAGGCTTTTGATCCCCGGGGTCCTCGGCGGCGTTCTGGGGGCGTATATCCTGACCTCGGTGCCGGGAGATCAGATCAAGCCGTTCATCGCCCTCTATTTGCTGGTGATGGGGGCAATCATCCTACGCAAGGCGTTTCAGGCGACCCGGGCCCAGATCGTGAGGAGCCACATCGTCCCACTGGGGTTCGCAGGCGGCTTCTGCGACGCCATCGGCGGCGGCGGTTGGGGGCCCATCGTGACCTCTACCCTCGTGGCCAGGGGCAACGACCCCCGCTTCACCGTCGGCTCGGTCAACCTGGCCGAGTTTTTCGTAACCTTCTCGCAATCGGTGGTCTTCCTCCTGACGCTCCGCATGGTGCAGCACTGGCAGATCATCGTCGGCCTTCTGATCGGAGGGGTCCTGGCTGCTCCCCTGGCCGCCTACGTCTGCAAGAAACTGCCAACCCGTGCCCTGATGGGGCTCGTCGGGGGCCTGATCATGCTTCTCAGCCTCAGGACGATCTACCTGGCCCTCCGCTAGCGCGGCCCCTTACTTCAGGATGTAATAGGTCCCTCGCTTGTCGCCGATCTTGAGGAGGAGGCCCCGCTCCACCAGGTCGGCCAGGTCCAGGCGCAGTGTCTCGGGCGAGACATCCGGGCAGAGCTCGTGGTAGTCTCGGTTGGTGATGCGCCCCTGCTCCTGGACGAAGCGCATGGCGCGCAGTTGACGCTCATTCATGCGCTGTTCCCACGCGGGCACGGCAGGGCGCTCGCGGGCGTTCCGCAGGGTTACGCTGAAGGAGTAAGGGGTCGCCTTGAAGATGGGCGGCGGATGGCCGGCCCGCACCATGTCCTCAATCATGCGGTCTACGCCGAGGCCCAGCGATTCAATGAAGCCCCATTGGAAAAGGCCGTCCACCAGGCGGGGGTTGCGGGCGTAGTGCTCGTCTACCAGGTTCTCCAGCGTCATGTAGCCGGGGAGGCCACCGGGGCTGATGACCTCCAGCCGATCGTCAAACATCCGCACCTCAATCCGCCGCCCGCCCAGGCGGTAATCCCGATGGGCGACCGCGTTGACCAGGGCCTCGCGCACCGGGAAGGGGGGATACTCGGTCCTCTCCTCGCGCACGAGGCCCCTCACCACCGCTTCCACCCGCATCTCCGACCACACCACCTGCCAGGCCCGCTCAATGAGCCGAGGGAGGGGGCCGCCGATCTCCTCCCGACGGCCGTAGCCGGGCAAGCCCTCGGGGCCGCGCGGCTCGGTGCCTGCGAAGCGCACGAAGAGGAGGCCGCTCTGCGGTAGATAGACCTGCGGCTGACGACCGAAGAGGAGAAGGCCGCTGACCGTGGGCTGTCCTGCCAAGTCCAGCGCGCCGATGTCGCGCAACAGTTGCTCGCGGGCGACGGCGATCGGCCGGCGTTGCCTTTCCTCTCGCTTCGCCAGGTACTCGGCGATGAGGTCATCGTCCAAGTCGGCCCTGGCAGCCCCTGCCACGCTCTCCGTCTCAAAGTCGCCGCTGGACTTGGTCGCGGCCAATTGGCGGATGGCTTCGCCGCCGAGGGCGCGGTTCTCCTGACCAACGCGCAGGAGGACTCGCCCATCGGCCAGGGAGTGGAGTTCGGTGCTGCGGGGCACGCGGATGGCGACCACGGTCCCCTCGGGCATCTCAACCTCTTCCCATTCCGTGCGCACGGGGGGGCGACAGGCGACCAGGGCCAGGCGCAGCGCGCCTTCTATCTCATCCGAGAGGAGCCCGCCCACCACGCTGCCGTCAGGCCCGACGCCGAGGAGCACGGTGCCGCCGTCGGCGTTGGCAAAGGCGACCAGCGTCTCGGCCAGACGCTCGTTGTCCGGCCGCGGCAGGAATTCTAGCGTAGGCCCTGGACCCTTGCCGAGGAGCGAGGAGAGAGACATCTCACTTCCCCTTCTTCTCCTTTGCCAGCGCGGTTCCTGTCGGGTGAGAGACAAGGTCTTCGCCGTTGTGGAAGGCCAAGCGCGCGACGGAGGCGACCGCATCGCCCTCCTCCAGGATCATCAACCGCGCGCCGCCTGCTGCTCGCCCCTGACTGGGGATGTCGGCTACCTTCGTGCGCAAGGCCATGCCCAGCGCGGAGGCCACCACCACCTCGTCTTGCGCGCGGACGGTACGGGCCGCCACGATGGGCCCCGTGCGCTCCAGGTTGCGGGTCAGCGTTTGCACGCCGCCGCCATGACGCCCATGGCGCGGGTACTCGCTCATGGGAACGCGCTTGGCGAAACCTCGCGCCGTCACCAGCAACAGATCGCCCTCCGCCTCCACCACGTCCATGCTCGCCAGCCGATCCCCCGGAGCCAGGCGGATGCCCCAAACGCCCGACGCTACCCGGCCCATGGGGCGCACTTCCTCCTCGGAGAAGCGCAACGCCTGGCCGCGCTCGGTGACCAAGATCAGTTCCTGGTCGCCACGGGTGAGGCATACCCAACCCAACTCATCGCCCTCGTCCAGCGTGACGGCCAAGATGCCGCTGGGGCGCACCGCCTCAAACTCCGCCAGGGCGGTGCGCTTCACCCTGCCGTTCACCGTCGCCATGGTCAGGTACTCGGCCTGGGCGAAATCGGGGACGGCGACCGCCGCCGTCACCCGCTCGCCCGCCTCCAGCCCGATGAGGTTTACCAGCGGCACGCCGCGCGCCTCGCGCCCCGCGTCGGGAAGCTGGTAAACCCGCTGGCTGAAGACGCGCCCGCGATGGGTGAAGAAAAGGACGTGATCCAGCGTGCGCGCGGAGAAGATGTAGAAGACCGCATCTTCGTCTCTGGTGGCCATCCCCGTTACGCCGCGGCCCCCCCGGCCCTGAGCGCGCAGGGCGCGCGCGGGCGTACGCTTGACATAACCGCGCTGGGTGATGGTGATCAGCACCTCTTCCTGCGGGATCAGGTCTTCCTCTGTAAACTCTTCCTTCTCCTCCGCGACGATGCGGGTGCGGCGCGCGTCCCCAAACTTCTCCTTGAGGGCAAGGACATCGGCCTTGACCAGCGCCAGGATCTTGCGTGGATGCGCCAGCAGATCTGCCAGGCGCGCGATGTTAGCCTGTACCTCGCGATACTCGTCTTCTATCTTCTGCCGTTCCAGCGCGGCCAGGCGGCGCAGAGGCATGTCTAAGATGGCCTGCGCCTGCTCTTCAGAGAGCCGGAAGCGCTGCCGCAACTGGGCGCGGGCCTCATCCGCCGACGCCGCGGCGCGGATGAGCGCGATGACGGCATCCAGGTTAGCCAGGGCGATGCGCAGGCCTTCTAAGATGTGGGCCCGCGCCTGCGCCTGGGCCAGTTCAAAGCGGGTGCGGCGGGTCAGCACCGCGCGGCGATGCTCCACATAGATTTGCAGGGCGCGTTTCAACGAGAGGTGACGCGGTTCGCCGTCCACCAAGGCCAAAAGGTTGACGCTGTAGGTGGTCTGCAACGGCGTGTACTTGAAGAGTTGATTCAGCACCTTATGGGCCGGCGCGCCGCGCTTTAATTCAATGACGATGTGCATACCCTGCCGATCCGACTCATCGCGCAGGTCGGCGATCTGGTCCAGACGACCGCCGCGCACCAGGTCCGCGATGCGCTCCAACAGGGCCGATTTGTTCAGTTGGTAGGGGATCTCGGTAACGACGATGCGTTGCCGACCGCCTTTCATCTCCTCCACGGTCGCCGCCGCGCGCACCACCAAGCGCCCCTGGCCGGTGGCATAGGCCTTGGTGATCCCCTCGTTGCCCAAGATGATGCCGCCGGTGGGGAAATCGGGCCCCGGCACCAAGCGCATCAACTCTTCGGTGGTGATGGCGTCGACCTCGTCCCACCGGTCAATCAGGTAGGCCACCGCGTCGGCGATCTCGCCCAGGTTGTGGGGCGGGATGTTCGTCGCCATGCCTACGGCGATGCCGGAGGAGCCGTTCACCAACAGGTTCGGCAGGAGCCCCGGCAGAACCAGCGGTTCCTGTAGAGAGCCGTCAAAGTTGGAGCCCCAATCTACCGTGTCCTTTTCAATGTCGGCGAGCATGGCCTCCGCCGTGGCCGCCAACCTGGCCTCGGTGTAACGCATGGCGGCGGGGCTGTCGCCGTCTACGGAGCCGAAGTTGCCCTGGCCATCCACCAGGGGATAACGCATGGAGAAATCCTGCGCCAGGCGCGCCATGGCCTCATAGACGGCAGCGTCGCCGTGAGGATGGTACTTGCCCAACACCTCACCGACGATGCGGGCCGACTTCTTGTAGGGGGCGTTGGGGTGCAGGCCCATGTCGTACATGGCGTAGAGGATGCGCCGTTGCACGGGCTTCAGGCCGTCGCGCGCATCGGGAAGGGCCCGTGCCACGATGACGCTCATGGCGTAATCCAGGTACGCTGAGCGCATCTCCTGCTCTATGTCGGTGAGCCGGATGATGCCGACTTCCTGACCGTTCTCGCTCAAAGGGGTCAACTCCTGCCGTTATCCCAAATTATCCCAAATCGCCTTTGGGATATCCCTGGGAATCTCCTTGCTCGTGGCGCTCGCGATACTTCTGCATCAGCGCGCGCGTGATGGGGCCGGGGCGTCCGTCGCCGATCTCCCTCCCGTCTACCCGCACGATCGGCAGGACCTCGGAGAGGGTGCCCGTCACGAAGAGTTCCTGCAGCCGCGGGAGGTCCGACAGGAAGATCGGCCCCTCGCATACCGGGTAGCCGGCCTCCCGAGCCAGTTCCAGGACGAACGCGCGCGTGATCCCCGCCAGGATCAGGTGGCTGAGCGGGAAGGTGACCAAGGTCCCCTCACGCACGGCGAAGACGTTGGTGCTGGAGCCTTCAATGATGACGCCGTCGCGCACGAAGAGGGCCTCGTGCGCCCCTCTTTCTACCGCTTCCTGCTTCGCCAGCACGTTGGCGGCCAAGTTGGTGGTCTTGATGTCGGCGCGGTGCCAGCGGATGTCGGGCGTGGTGATCGCGTCCACGCCGCGCTCGTAGGCCTCCGCGGGGAGCGGGCTGACCGTGCGGGTCAGCACCAGGACGGTCGGCGACACGGAGCGGGGAAAGGCGTGGGCGCGCGGCGCGACGCCGCGCGTGATCTGCAAGTAGGCCATCGCTTCCCGGAGCCCGTTTTCGGCCAGGAGGCGGTGGATGACCCCGGGGAGGTCGGCGGCCGCCTCAGGCCAGGGGAGGCGAAGCGCGGCCGCGCTCCTGCGCATGCGCCGCAGGTGCGCCTCTAGCGCGAAGGGGCGCCCTCCGTAGATGCGCACGACCTCATAGATGCCGTCGCCGAAGAGGAAGCCCCGATCCTCCACAGGGATCAGCGCCTCCTCGTAAGGGACATATGCGCCGTTGAGGTAAACAAGGGCCATAGACTTTTTCCGACCAAGGTGATGAGAGAAGAGCAAGAAATGCTTCTCCATTATACCCTTTCCGCGCCCCTCCGACAAACGAAAACGGGGGCCTTTCGGCCCCCGTTGCGCTCCTAGGTCGGCGGACTACTCCTCCAAGGTTGAGATATCCCCCTCCGGCAGGCCCATCGCCCGGGCCTTGAGGACGCGCCGCATGATCTTGCCGCTGCGCGTCTTAGGGAGTTTATCCACGAAGACGATCTTCTCCGGCTTGGCGATAGGTCCCATCTCGTGCCCCACGTGCTGGCGCAGCGCCTCGGCCAACTCCTCAGAGGGCGTCTGTCCCGCCTTCAGAAGGACGTAAGCATGGATCGCATTCCCCTTGATCTCATGGGGCAGGCCGATGGCCGCGGCCTCCGCCACCGCCGGATGGCTGACCAGGGCGCTCTCTATCTCCGCCGTGCCCAGGCGGTAGCCGGAGACCTTGATGACGTCGTCCACCCGACCGATGATCCAGAAGTAGCCGTCGTCGTCCTTCTTGGCCGAGTCGCCGGTCAGGTAAAGGCCGGGGTACTTGCTCCAGTATTGTTTGACATAACGATCCGGATCGCGATAGATGGTGCGCAACATGGCCGGCCACGGCGTCTTGATGACGAGGTAGCCTTCCTCGCCGTTCTTGACCGGCCTCCCTTCCTCGTCCACCACGTCGGCCTGGATGCCGAAGAAGGGGCGCGTGGCCGAGCCTGGCTTCAGCGGCACGCAGGGGAGGGGCGTGATCATGAACATGCCGGTCTCCGTCTGCCACCAGGTATCCATGATGGGGCAGCGCTCCTTGCCGATCACCCGGTAATACCAGCGCCAGGCCTCAGGGTTGATGGGCTCGCCCACCGTCCCCAGAAGCCGCAGGCTGGAGAGGTCGTAGCGGTTGGGCCAGGCATCGCCGAAACGCATCAGGCCGCGAATGGCCGTGGGCGCAGTATAGAGGATGGTGATGCCGTACTTCTCCACCATCTGCCACCAACGGTTGGGATAGGGGTAGGTCGGCGCGCCTTCGTACATGAAACTGGTCGCGCCGCACAACAAGGGGCCATAGACGATGTAACTGTGCCCGGTCACCCAGCCGGGGTCCGCCGCGCACCAATAGCGGTCCTCATCTTTGATGTCAAAGACGTACTTGAGTGTGGTGTAGATGCCCACCATGTAGCCGCCATGGACATGCACCACCGCCTTCGGCTTGCCCGTCGTGCCGGAGGTGTAAAGGATGTACAGGGGGTCCTCAGCGTCCATCACCTCCGTCTCGCACTTGCCGTTGGCGATCGGGAGGGACATCAGGTCGTGGTACCACAGGTCGCGGCCGGCCTCCATGTTCACCTCGTGGCCGGTGCGTTTGACGACGATCACGTTCTCCACCGTCGGCGAGCGCTTCAGCGCCTCGTCCATGATCTCCTTCAGCGGCACGATCTTGCCGTTGAGGAAAGCCCCGTCACAGGTGATGGCCAGTTTGGATTGGGAGTCATCAATCCGCCCATGCAACGCCTCCACCGAGAAGCCCCCGTAGACCACTGAATGGATGGCGCCGATCTTGGCGCAGGCGAGCATAGCGATGGGGAGTTCCGGCACCCGACCCATGTAGATGGTCACCCGATCGCCCTTGCGAATCCCCATGCTCTTGAGGACATTGGCGAACTTGGAGACCTCGCGATGGAGGGCGAAGTAAGAGAAGGTGCGCACCTCGCCTTTCTCCCCCTCCCAGATGAGGGCGAGCTTGTTCTTGCGCCAAGTCTTCACATGACGGTCTAGGCAGTTGTGGACGATGTTGACTTTCGCCCCGACGAACCATTTGTAGAAGGGCTTGTTGGAGTCATCCAACACCTTGTCCCAGGGCGAGTACCACTCCAACTCCTGCGCGCGCTCCGCCCAGAAGCCTTCCAGGTCGGCCTCGGCCCGACGGGCGATGCTCTCCCAATCTTGCACCCAGGCCGAACGGATCACCTCAGGGCTAGGCGGATAAACCTCGCGTTCCGCGGTGAGGATCTCGGCCTCCCGCACGGCTGACTCCGGCAACATGCTCTCCCCTCCTGGTATTAATGATGCGCGAAAGCCAAGCAAGGAATGTACATGAACGGCATTATATCCGAACTAACGCGATTCGTCAACCTGACCTCTCACTGCGCCAGCCCTGCCCGCGGCGGTGCCGAAGCCGCCACCAGACGCCCATCGGGTAGCCCACCATCTTCGCCACGTCTCCCACCAGGCGGATGACGGGCACCCAGAGGATGGCCCGCAGGCGATCCGCCGGCCCGTAGCGCGCGAGGTGGGGCCGCAGGCGACGATAAGGCGTCCGCAGATAGGCCAAGGCAGCGCAGCCCAGAAGGAAATAGAAGAGGCGAGAGACGCGCGCGCCCAGCCAGAGGAGCCCCGGCAAGGCCAGGAGGTAGGTGCCGTAGCGGATGGCGTGGCGCTCGCGCCAGAGGTCGGCCTTGCCGTCGCCGCGGGCGTAACGGTAGTATTGCCGAAAGAAGGCGCGTAGGTTCTCGCGCGGGCGAAAGTGGGCCACGGCATGGGGCGCGAAGGCCCAGCTCTCAGGCCCGGCGACCTCTTGCAGGCGAAAATCAAAGACCAGGTCTTCGCCATAGTCCAACCAGTCGGGGTAGCCGCCCGCGGCCTCCCAGGCGGACTTACGGAAGGCGACGGAGCGGCTAGAAGGGAGGAAACGGGCCGGGTCCACATCCTCCAGATCAGGGAGCGTCGTGGCGCCTAAGGCCGTCTCAAACACGGTACGCGGGTCCGCCCGGAAGAACCCGCGCACCACCTGTACCGGCGCGAACGCCCAAGGGAAGTCCGCCGTAGGCAGGCGCTCCCGCAGCCGGGCCAGTTGTTCCCGCTCCGCTTCCTCCGCCTCAAAGGGCGCGACCAACTCGGCCAGCCAACACGGTTCCAAACGCACGCCCGCGTCGGTGCAGGCGATCACCTCGCCCGTGGCCGCGGCGATGGCCGCGTTGCGGCCCTGCGAGATGTTCGCGCCAGGAAGGGAGAGGACGCGCAGCGGCAGGCGGTCAGCATATCTTTGAAGGACGGCGAGGGTGCCGTCGGTGGAGCCGCCGTCGGCGATCACCACCTCATCGGGGGCGCGAGTCTGCCAGCAAAGGGAATCCAGCAACGCGCCGATAGAGTGAGCCTCGTTGCGCACGGTAGCGATCACGGAGACGCGAAGTCGCATCGGGGCCGGCCCTCCTCCAGCCGGTCCCCGCATTATACTCGCGCCGGGCCCATCGTCCAACCTCCTCAGATGTGCATCGGCCCCAAGTAGGCGGCGGGACCCCAATCGCGCTCCAGGAGCCGGCCTTCTTCCGCCTGCGCCTCCCGCAGTTGGGCCATCTCCTGCTCCAACGCGGCCAGCCGCACGGAGAGGTCTCGCAGCATCTCCACCGTCACGTCGGGGAGGCGCGTATGCTCCAGGTCGGGATGCGCGCCGTCGCCCCCGCGACCATCCTCCTTGCCGCGCACGCGCCCTGGCACGCCGACGACCACCGAGTTAGGGGGCACGTCCTTCACTACGACGGAGTTGGCGCCGATGCGGGTGTTGTCGCCGATGGTGATGGGCCCTAGGATCTTCGCGCCCGCGCCCACCACCACGTTGTTGCCCAAAGTAGGGTGACGTTTCTCCTTCTTCCAACTGGTGCCGCCCAGGGTGACACCGTGGTAGAGGGTCACGTTCTCGCCGATCTCCGCCGTCTCGCCGATGACCACGCCCATGCCGTGGTCAATGAAGAAGCCAGGGCCGATGCGCGCTGCCGGGTGGATCTCTATCCCCGTCCACCAGCGCGAGAAGGTGGAGACCCAACGGCCCAGCCATTTGAAGCCGCGTCGCCAGAGGCCATGGGCTATCCGATGCAGCCACAAGGCATGCAAGCCCGGATAGAGGAACACGACCTCCCACCAGGTGCGGGCCGCGGGGTCCCGCTCAAAAACGACCTGAACGTCTCGCCGCAACGTGTCCAACATGGTCCATCTCCTACACCAACAGATCCTTGAAGAGCGCCGTGCTCAGGTAGCGCTCACCGCAAGAGGGCACGATCACTACGATCAACTTCCCCGCGTTCTCCGGCCTGCGCGCCACCTGCACCGCGGCGTGGATGTTCGCCCCGGACGAGATGCCGACCAGGATGCCCTCTTCCTTCGCGACCCGGCGCGCCATCGTCAGGGCCTCCTCGTTCTTCACGCGGATGACCTCATCTATGATCTTCGTGTTCAGGACATCGGGCACGAACCCCGCGCCGATCCCCTGAATCAGGTGAGGCCCCGGCTGCCCGCCGGAGAGGACGGGCGACGCGTCCGGCTCCACTGCGATGGCCTTAAAGGAGGGGCGCCGCGGTTTGATGACCTCGGCGACGCCCGTGATCGTGCCCCCTGTGCCTACGCCGGCAACCAGGATGTCCACCAAGCCGTCGGTGTCGCGCCAGATCTCCTCGGCGGTGGTGCGCCGGTGGATCTCCGGGTTGGCCGGGTTCTTGAACTGCTGCGGCATGAAGTAGCGCGCCGGGTCGCTTTGGACGATCTCCTCGGCCTTGGCGATGGCCCCCCTCATGCCCAGCGAGCCCGGGGTCAGGATCAACTCGGCCCCGTAAGCCCGCAGCAAGGCGCGCCGCTCCAGGCTCATCGTCTCCGGCATGGTGAGGATCAGTTTGTAGCCACGCGCCGCGCAGACGAAGGCCAGCGCGATGCCCGTGTTGCCGCTGGTCGGCTCCACGATGACGGTGTCCTTGGTGATGCGTCCTTCCCTCTCCGCCGCGTCAATCATGCTCACGCCAATGCGGTCCTTGACGCTGGAGGCGGGATTGTAGAACTCTAGCTTGGCCGCCACCGTGGCGACCGCGCCCTCGGTGACGCGGTTGAGCCGGACGAGCGGGGTGTTTCCTACCAGTTCGGTGATGTCGTTGGCGATGCGAGCCATAGAGATCTCTCCCTCTTTCTTTCTACACGGTTTTTTGTCGTTCCATGCCGCCGCCTTGCTTTTCAGTCACGGGTCAATGGTGCCGGCTCCGTCAAGCCTGGCGCAGCCGACCCAGCTGACGATGGAGCCTACCCGCCGGAACATAGCCGTTGTTCGTTGCCACAGGCCGCAAGCGTTCGTCCAACACCACGGTGGTGGGCACGGTGAAAACGCCAAAGGCTGAGGCGACATGAGGATAGGCCGCGGCGTCCACTTGTACGATCGGCACGTCGGGCACCAGGCGTCGCAGTTCGCCGAGCGCAGGCTTCTGCAAAAGCCGACACTGAGCGCATTCCGGCGTGGAGAAGGCCACGATCGCCGGGCCCTCTTTCACCCCTACCTCCTGCCAGAAAGCCGCGAGAACGGGGCTCTGAAGGCGCCGTTGGGCCCGTCGTTGCCACCTAAGGACGCCCCAGCAGGTAGCCAGCAGGAGGAGGGTCGCGGTCAGGGCCAGCAGGCTTCGCTCCAGCATCTCATCTCCAGGTCGGAAGCCATACGGTGACGCCAAGGCGGCTCAACTGATAGTGGAGAAAGCAGCCCAGGCAGAAGCCCGTCAACAGGTTGATCGCGGCCAGGAGGATGACGACCCAGGCCAGCGCCCAACCCACCAAGGCCAAGCCAGCCAGGAAGGCGATGACGGCCGCGGCCAACACGAGGCCGCCGACGCCCTGGGCAAAGAGGTGGGGGTGAGGACTATCCGGGATCACCTTCGGCTTTAACAGGCCGACGGGCTGTAGGAGCCGTTGATAGACCATCCGGAAGAGCCCTGCCGCAGGCCAGATCGCTCCGACCAACATCACCAGGCCGACGATCGCGACCAGCCAGGGCCACCCCACGATGAAAGCGAGCAAGAGCAGGATGATGATGGATGCCTGCTGAAACCGAAGCGCCGTTTGATCTACACGGGGCTGCGCGCTCATGAAATCACCTCCCCCAACGTTCATTTCCACAGCTCCAGGCTGAGGTAGCGGTTGCCGCCGTCGGGCAGGATGACGACGATCACCCCTTCGGATAGACTCCGGCCGATCTGGCAGGCCACGTGGACGGCCGCGCCCGCCGAGAAGCCGACGAAAACCCCCTCGTCGCGGGCCAACCGCCGCGTCATCTCCCACGCCTCTTCCGCCGTTACGCTCACGTGCGCGTCGGGGAAAGAAGGATCGTAAATGGCGGGGACGATGGAGGTAGCCATGTGCTTCAACCCCTCAATGACCTGCAACCCATCGGCAGGCTGCACGGCCACGAGTTGCACCTGAGGGTTATAGACTTTGAGCCGGCGCCCCGTCCCCATCAGCGTGCCGCTGGTGCCCAAGCCCGCCACCAGATGGGTGATGCGCCCGTGGGTCTGTCGCCAGACCTCCACGCCGGTCGTATCGTAATGAGCCCACCAGTTCGCCGGATTGTTGTACTGGTCCACAAAGAAGTATCGCTCAGGCGCCTCGGCGACCCGCCGTCGCACCTCGCGAATCGCGCCGTCGGAGCCCTCCAACGGGTCGCTGAAGATGAGCGTCGCGCCGTAGGCGCGCGCGAGGCGCTTTCGCTCCTCGCTCACGTTGGCGGGCATCACCAACTCCACAGGGTAACCTTTCGCCGCGCCGATCATCGCCAGCGCGATCCCCGTGTTGCCGGAGGTGGAGTCTATGATGACCTTGCCGGGCCGCAGAGCGCCCGACCGCTCCGCCTCTTGGATCATGCGCAAGGCCGGGCGGTCCTTGACGGAACCGCCCGGATTGAACCATTCCGCCTTGCCGAGGACCTGCACGCCCGGCGGGAGCCTCATGTGAGCGCAGCGCAGACGCAACAAGGGCGTGTTGCCAATCCGTTCCAGGATGTCGTTCGCCAGGCCGGGCATGTCCCAGGCAGCCTGCGAGGCCGCTTGCTCTATCGTCTTTGATAGGCTTATCACAATCCACCTCCGCTCTCCGTTCACCTCACCCCCCTTCTCGCCCGCGTGGGGGCGAGAAGGGGATGCGCCATGCTCTACACCTGTTCTACCTCGGCCCTGTGCCCGTTGCGAGAGGGAAGGCCGCAGAACTGGTTGTAATCTATCAACTCACGGATCGTCGGGTTCTCGCCGCACAGCGGACAGGCCGGGTCCTTGCGCACCTTCAACTGGCGGAAGGTCATGCTTAACGCGTCCACCATCAACAGGCGACCCACCAGCGGCTCCCCGATCCCCAGGAGCAGTTTGATGGCTTCTACAGCCTGGAGCGAGCCGACGATGCCGGGAAGGACGCCCAACACGCCCGCTTCCGCACAGCTAGGCACTTCGCCCGGTGGCGGCGGGTCCGGATAAAGACAACGGTAACAAGGCCCGCCACGGGCCGGGTCAAACACCGTCACGTTGCCCTCAAAGATGAAGATGCTCGCGTCCACCAGGGGCTTGCCCAGGAGCGCGCAGGCGTCGTTCACCAGGTAACGGGTCGGAAAATTGTCCGACCCGTTGAGGACCACGTCGTACTGACCGATGATGTCCAGCGCGTTGCTGGCATCCAAGAGGACGCGATGGCCGATCACCTTCACGTCAGGGTTGATGCGCCGGATCGTATCGGCGGCGGACTCCACCTTAGGCCGCCCGATGTCCTCGTTGTGGTGCAGGATCTGCCGTTGCAGGTTGGAAAGGTCCACCACGTCAAAATCTACGACGCCCAGCGTCCCCACCCCCGCGGCGGCCAGGTAGAGGGCCGCCGGTGAGCCGAGGCCGCCCGCGCCGATGAGCAAAGCCTTGCTCTCCAGCAACTTGATCTGCCCTCGCTCGCCCACCTCCGGAATGAGGAGATGACGGCTGTAACGGGTGCGTTGCTCCTGGCTGAGGAGGGTGGGGATGGCGAAAGGGAACCCCGCGTTCTTCCAGCCATTGAAGCCCTGGGCCATGGATTCCACGCGCGTGTAGCCCATCTCCATGAGCGACCTGGCAGCCAGGGCCGAGCGCACCCCACCGGCGCAGTAGAGGACGATCGGCCTATCGCGTTCGGGGACCATATCCTCTATGCGCAGTTCCAGGAACCCGCGCGGGATGTGAATCGCGCCCGCGATGTAGCCTTGGGCGTACTCGTCGTGCTCGCGGACATCTATCAGGACGATAGGCTCGCCCCGCTCCAGCCGCTCCTTCAGCGCCTGTGGAGCGACCTCGTGCACCTGGGCTTTCACCTGAGCGATAAGACGATCCCTCCCGATGATCATGCCGGCCTCCTGCTCACCGCCCCCCCGGCCATGGCCGGGATGATGCTCACCTGATCGGTCGCCCCCACGGGGGTCGCCTTGCCTTGAAGGGTGCGGATCTCGGCATCGTTCACGAAGACGTTGATGAAGCGCTTGATCTCGCCCGCGTCGTCCAACAGACGCTCACGAAAGCCAGGGTAGCGGGCCTCCAAGGCCTCAATCAGGCTGGCGACATCTTGACCGGCCACCTCTACCTTGGCTTGGCCACCGGTCAGGCGACGCAGGGGGGTAGGGATGAACACCGTTGCCATACGACCTCCTCGGAAATAAAAAGACCCATCAGCGAGGCAAAGGCCTCGGCGATGAGCCTCCAGCTGCGATACGGCGACCCTCTCAAAGATGCCGGGATGACGACCCGGCCCTACCGCGGTCGCGTGGCGATGTAGGATGCAAAGAAATGCCGCACGCTGGAGCGCTCACCGCATCTGCCGACGGCGGGGCAGGCAGCCTTCACCCGACTACCGGCGGCCTGCGCCATCGGGCCGCGCAGAAGCCGGGGCGCTGTCTGCGCCCGCTAGAGACAGATGCAGCGATACACGAGCGGTGCGGCGAAACCCATGGTGTCTTAACCTTGGCGGCTACTCAACCTAGGCCCACATTTGGGCTGATTACTACCTCAATTATAACACAAATGAGGCAGAAGTCAAGTGCAACCAAACTTTCCCTCTTGGGCGCTCGCACACCTTGCGCTGCAGGAGACCTCTCACCGCGGCTGTTCTCGCTGCCAGAACCAAAGAACCCTCCACGGCCGCGCGCCCTTGGTCCAGCGCGAAAGCGTCCTCCTGGCCTTATCCCCCAGCGTCGCCCTCCGGGACGGCGCCGTGAACCCTGCTGGCCAAACGGTCGCCTCGTTGTAGAGGGCTCCTTGCAAGATAGCCTGTCTCAGGTCGGCCCGACTGAGGTTCGCCCCGCGCAGGTCCGCCGCGCTGAGGTCGGCCCCTTGCAGATAAGCCCCCTCCAGACTCGCCCCGTTCAGCCGCGCCAGGTAGAGGTTCGCCTCGCGCAGGTCGGCGGCATACAGGTTCGCCTGGCTCAGGTTGGTCACGCTCAGATCGGCCTTGCGCAGGCGGGCCAGATACAGGTTGGCTCCGCTCAGCCCGGCCCCCCGCAGCCTGGCCCCACGCAGGTCGGCCTCCCGCAGGCAAGCCGAGTGGAGATGGGCCTGACTTAGATCGGCCCGACGCAGATCGGCCCCGCTCAAGTCGGCCTGGTTCAAGACGGCCCCGACCAGGACGGCGCGATGCAGATTGGCCTCGCGCAGGTCGGTCTCGCTCAGGTTGGCCCCGCTCAGCCTAGCCCGACGCAGATCGGCATACCCTAGATCGGCTCCCCTGGCTCCGATCTCCTCCCCCGGCCCCAGGTCTACCCCACGCAGGTCGGCCCCTTGCAAATCGGCGCGCCGCAGGCTCTCCCGTCGTCCCTGCGCGGCCCAGGCCAGGGCGGTCTTGACCCACTGTTTTCGCTCCTCGGCCGCGCGCCGCTGCTGCTCGTAGCGGCACCAAACCCGACCTTGCAGCCAGCCGCCGAGGATCGCCCCGCAGATGCCCAGAGCGCCACCCAAGAGGGCGCCGACCACGCCGCCGATGAGAGCCGACAGCATCCGCGGGTCTAGGGTCTCCCACATCGTTCCCTCCTGCAAGCCAAAAGGCGTGGGCCAGCCCAACGCGAGCGTTCACCTTATTTTGCACAATATCGCACAATTTGTCAAGGGTTTCCGCCCACGCCTTTCGGTTCCGCAGGCACAGAGATGAGGTAAACCAGAAGCCCTCACCCTAGAGGGTGAGGGCCTCCGCTACCCTTTCACCGCCTTGGCGATGGCGGCGACGTGTTCGGCGGTGGAGCCGCAACAGCCGCCGACGATGCGCGCGCCCAAGGCCACGTAGCGCCGGGCATAGGCTGCCATCTCCGCCGGCGTTACTTTGTAGACGACGGAGTCGTCCTCGGCGATCTCGGGGAGCCCCGCGTTAGGCTTGGCGATCAGGAGCGCATCGGGCCGCGCCGCGTGCATGGCGGCGATCACCGCTTCCATCTCGTCCAGCGCGCGGCCGCAGTTCGCGCCCACCGCCGCCGCGCCCCACCCCAGGATGGCGTTGACAGCCTCCTCCGGCCTCACGCCCATCATGGTGAAACCGCCCATGTCAAAGGACATGGTGGCGAAGATGGGAAGGTCGGAGACCCGGCGCGCGCCCTCCATCGCGGCCTGCACCTCACGCAGGTCGCTCATCGTCTCTATGTAGAGCAGATCCACGCCGCCCTGGACCAACCCCTCCGCCTGCTCCGCGAAAGCCTCTACCGCCTCTTCGTAGGGCAGGTCGCCCAGGGGTTCCAGCAAGACGCCGGTGGGGCCCATGTCGCCGGCCACGTAGGCGCGGCCAGCGGCCTCGGCGCGGGCTAACTCGGCCGCGCGCCGGTTGATCTCCACGACCCGATCGGCCAGGCCCGCGTGTTGCAGGCGCAGGCGGGTGCCGCCGAAGGTGCAGGTCAGCACCAGGTCCGACCCTGCATCTAGGAAGGAGCGGTGAAGGGCACGGATCGCCTCCGGACGCTCCGTCACCCAGATCTCCGGCGCGACGCCGCGCGCCAAGCCCATCCGCTGCAAGTTGGTGCCCGTCGCCCCGTCCGCCACCAGGACGCCAGGCCGCCCCAAGCGCTCCAAGATCGGCTGCACAGGTGATCCCCTCCCGATCAGATGAACGCGCCGCCGCCTTGCCCCCGTTACCCTTAGCCCTTTCCCCCCTCGGCCAGGAGTTCCTTTACGACGGCCAACGGCTTCTCGTAGTCGGGATGCTCCCCGATAGAGGGAAGGTATTGGGCGTAGCGAACGACGCCTTTCTTGTCTATGACGAAAACGGAGCGCTGATGCAGCCCCAGGTCTTTCACCCAAGTGCCGTAGCGTTTGCCGAAGTTGTGATCGCGATTATCGGAAAGGGTGAGGCACGGCTGCTGGTTGTTGTCGGTGCACCAGCGCTTCTGCGTAACGGGCATGTCGTTGCTGATGGTGATCACGGCCACGTCAGGGCCCAGGCTTGCCACCTCCTGGTTGAACCGCCGCGTCTGGGCATCACAAATGGACGTTTCCAACGAATAGACCACGCTCAGCAGGATCACCTTGCCGGCATAATCCTTCAACGTCCGCTCGTTCAAGTCCTGATCCAACAGTTTGAAGTTAGGAGCCTTGTCGCCGGGCTTCAGCATCGGGCCGACGACGGGATACGGCTTGCCGCGGAAAAGCACCGTCCTCCCCGCTTGCAACTCAGACATCGGTCACCTCCATACTGGCTGGGTTTTGCCTTTCAATAGGGTTGGCCGATTATATTCTGTACGGCAGGGCTTTGTCAAGCGCGTGAGGCCTCCGCGCCGAGTTCAGGGGCGCCCACGGCGGACGGGCTGCGCCGCTGCACCCATCGCCACACGCTGGCGGCGACCTCTTCCCGGCGCGCGTCCTCGGTGACGACGTGGCCGCTCCCCTCTATCAGCAGCAACTCTTTATCGGCCGACCCCAAGCGCTGGTACATCTCCTGGGCATGGGCGACGGGCACGACGCCATCGTGCCGCGAGTGGATGATCAAGGCCGGCACCCGCACCTGGGGGAGGCTTTCGCGCAAGCGGGCCAGGAGCCTGGCCAACTGCTCCACGCCGCGCAGCGGATACTGGGAGTAACTGACGTGGCGCGCGGCCGCCTCCTGATCCCACCAATCCGACTCGCCCTTGTCCACATGGCGCCGCAGATACTTCAGCCAGCGGAGGTAACGGAGCCGCCAGTCCGCCTGCGGCAGACGAAGGGGAGTGCTGAGGCCCACGACCCCCGCCACCGGCTCTTGCGCCGCCAGATAAAACGAGATCGCCCCGCCCATAGAGAGGCCCATGACGAAGACCTGAGGGTGGCGCTGCCGCATCTCCTGCAGAGCCTCTCGCGCCGAGGCGACCCAATCCTGCCAGGTGGTACGTTCCAGATCCTCTATCGTCGTGCCGTGGCCCGCCAGCCGCACGCCCACGACGCCACAGCCTCGGGCGGCCAGGTACTCGCCCAGGGGACGCATCTCTTGCGGCATGCCTGTGAAGCCGTGAATCAGAAGGCAGCCGATCGGGTTTCCCGGCTTGCCGGGGAGGACGAAGGGCGCGCCGCCCGACGCATAGGTGAGCATGGTTGACCTCCTAGGGCAAAAGGCCTCGCCGCCTTCGGGCTACACCAGCGCGGCCTGGGCCGCGGCGACGCCTGCGCCGTGCGCAAACCGATACCTCGCGGCGGCCAGCCCCGCCTCCAGCGCGCCCAGCGTCGCCAGGATGTCTGCCGGGCGCACCGCGCCCATGTGGCCGATGCGGAAGTAGCGGTCGCGGATCTCCTTGTGCAGGCCGCCCGCCAGGATGACCCCCGCTGCGGCCACTTTGGGCAGGAAGGAAGCATCTACGCCGTCCGGATAATAGACCGCGGTCAGGGTCGCGGCCGCCAGGTCGGGGCGCAGGGGAACCTGCTTCAGCCCCAGCGCAGTGATGCCTGCCTTCAGCGCATCGCTCAGGCGACGATGTCGGGCGACGCGCGCCGCCATCCCTTCGGCCAGGATGTGCGACAGGCTCACCTCCAAGGCGTGCACCAGGTTGACGGCAGGTGTGGCGAAATAGGCGGGCTTGCGCGCCTCGTAAGCCTGCATGACCGGCAGCCACAAGTTCCAGTCCGCATAGTAACTGGCGACGGGCGTTTTGCGGGCGCGGAAGGTCGCCAAGGCGCGCGGCCCTGCGACGGCCAAGGCCAGCCCCGGCGGCACGGCCAGCGCCTTCTGCGAGGCGGTCAAGGCCGCGTCCACACCCCAGCCCGCCATGTCCAACGCCTCACCGCCGACGGAGCAGACGCCGTCCACCAGGCAGAGGACATCATGGCGGCGGGCCACCGCAGCGATGCCTTGCACGTCGGCGCGCACGCCTGTAGAGGTATCCACATGGGTAATGGTCAGGAGATGGTAGCGGCGCGCGGCAAGGGCCGCGTCCACCTCCTCCGGCGTCGGCGCGCCCCCGATCGGCGCGCGCAGGTGGACGACCTCGGCCCCGTAGCGGGCCAGCATGTCGCCGAAGCGGTCCCCGAAGTAGCCGGTGTTGACCACGAGCGCCCGCATCCCCGGCTCCGTCAGGTTGGCCGCGAGGAGGTCCATCGCCAACGTGCCCGACCCCGCAACGACGAAAGGCTGGCCATCCGGGCAGCCGAAGACGACGCGCAACTTCTCCAGGGCGCGGCCGAAGATCTCTATGAAGGCCGGGGCGACGTGGCTGGTGGCGGGGTCGGCCAGGGCCGCCAACACCTCCGGCTCCGATTCCACAGGGCCGGGGATCATCAGAAGACTGCGACCTTTCAGCATGGGATGGCAACCTCCTCGCGTTCGGAAAGGCTCAGGGGTGACGGCGACGCCGCCACATCCAGAAGAGCAACGGTACGGCCACGGCCACAGCCGCGCCCCCGCCGATGAGCGCCTCCCGCAAGGTGAAGGCGGGACGGAAAAGGGCTTGGTAACTGTTCTCCTGGCGGAAGTAGGTCTGCGCCACGCGTTGCACGTCCTCGCGGGTCCCGGCCTCTATCTCGGCGAAATGGTCGGGCACAGGCTCATCCGGGCCCAGGTAGAGGGCAGGCTCGGTGAACATGGCGGCCAGTTCATAGTTGGAATCCAGGCTGAGGAGGGTGCGCCCACGCAGCACCTCCTTGGCGCGGGCCAGGGACTCGTCGTCAAAACGCCCTTCTTTCAGGTCGTCCAGTTCCCGCTTGATGCTGGTCACGATGGTCTCCAACTGCGCCCCGTCAAAGTCGGTCTCCACCGTGAAGTAGCCGCCGTCGGTGTACTCGTGATTGTACGCGCCCACGCCGTAGACCAATCCCTTCTCCTCCCGCAACTCCGTCCAGAGGCGGTCGGCGAGCATCCAGCCCAGGACCGCCAGCGGATAGCGGTCCTTATCGCGCAGGCCCACCGTGCGGGCGCCGAGGCGCACCAAGGCGCGATCAATCCAATAGGGCCAGCGCACGCGCACGTTGATGAAACGGCCCGGCGGCGGGCCGGAGGCGGGGGGCGGTGCAGGAAGCTCACCCGCAGGGAACCCGCCGAAGTAGCGCTCGGCTTCCGCAAAGACCTTCGCCGAGGGGACATCGCCCACCACGATCAGAACCATGTTGTTGGGAATGTAGTAGCGGCGGTAGTGCTCCCATAGTTGCTGGCGGGTGATGCGGCTCAGGGAGCGGTCTCGCCCGATGATGGACTCCTCCAGACGGGAGCCGGGGAAAAGGCGGCGCACCACCTCGCGCCGCATGTTGTACACGATGCCCAGCCGGTCGCACAGATCCAGGAAGAAGTTCAGGATCGCGCCCAGACGACCACCCTTCTCCTGGAAAAGGATGTTGCGCTCCTTGCGCACCTTGTCGGGCGGGAGGGTGGAACGAAAGGCGATCTCGGCCAGCCAATCCAGGGCGGTGCTCAAGTGCTTTGCTTCCACCTCCACCTCATAGCCGGTCCCCTCGTAGCCCGTCCAGCCGTTGAAGAAACCGCCGATGCGCTCAATCACCTGACGGATCTCGCTCTCGTCCCAGCGCTCCGTGCCGTCAAAAAGAAGATGCTCCAAGAAGTGGGAAAGGCCAGAGGTGGCGCGGTCCTCCACGCGCGCCCCCACGCGCACCACCAGCACCGCCGCGATGGTGCCTGTGCCGGGGCGTTCCTTCGCCCATACCTGTAGTCCGTTGGGCAACGTCGTTCTGTCTATCCGGTAGAGGGAACTAACAGAAGTGGCATCTGGCATCGGTCTCGGCATCACAGGGGGATTATAGCGCAGATCGGAGCAGATGTCCATTCAGGGCCGACCTGCGCAGGTTTTATGGTATAATCCCCCTCAAGGAGAAGCCTCTATGCCGCCGTGGGAAGGGAAGCGGGTTTTGGTGACCGGAGGGGCCGGCTTCATCGGCTCCCACCTGGTGGACGCGCTCCTGGCAGAGGGAGCGCAGGTAACGGTGCTGGATAACCTGCATAGCGGGCAACGGGCTAACCTGCGCCACGTAGCCGACCGCGTCGCCTTCGTGGAGGGCGACGTGCGCGACGAGGAGACGGTGGCCGGCGCGGTGCGCGGACAGGAGGTCGTCTTCCACCTGGCCGCCAACGCCGATGTGCCCCAATCGGTCAAGGACCCACGCTACGACTTTGAAAGCAACGTGGTCGGCAGTTACCACGTTTGGCGCGCGTGCTTGGCTGCAGGCGTCGGGCGCGTCGTCTTCGCCTCCTCCGCCGCGGTCTACGGCGAGCCGCGGTACCGCCCCATAGATGAGGAGCATCCCTTGCGTCCCCTCTCCCCCTACGGGGCCGCCAAGGTCGCCGGCGAGGCGCTGGGTTTCGCCTACCATCGCACCTACGGCCTCCCTTTCACCGCCCTTCGCATCTTCAACTCCTATGGGGAGCGGCTCTCGCGCTACGTCATCTTTGACCTCCTGGCGAAATTGGAGCGCTCGCCCGACGTACTAGAGGTATTGGGCGATGGGCGGCAGGTGCGTGATTACTGCCACGTGGCCGACACCTGCCGGGCCTTTCTGGCCGCAGCGCAGTGCCAGGCTGCCCTCGGCGAGGCCATCAACGTCGCCGGCGGCGCCCCCATCACCATCGCGGAACTGGTAGCGCTCCTCCTACGCCTCCTGCATCTGGAAGGCCGCACCCAGGTACGCTACACGGGAACGAGTTGGCAGGGGGACATCAAAGTCCTCCATGCGGACACGAGCAAGGCCCAACGCCTCCTCGGTTTCCGGCCCCAGGTGCCCCTGGCGGATGGCATCAGCCGCCTCATCGCCTGGCTTCGGCGCGAGCGAGGTTGGACCTTCGGCCTATCGTCATGATCCGTCGCCTTCCCCCCCCTGACAGGCCTCTCCTGGGCATCTTGGCCGGGGCCGCGGCGTTGCGGCTGTACGGGCTGGGCGCGAGCAGCCTGTGGACCGACGAGGCGCGCGTGATGCTCCTCTCCTTGCGACCCATTCCCGACATCCTGATCCGATGGCCCGGCGGGATAGAGCCGCCCCTGAGTTACCTGTTGCAACGCCTCGTTTGGTCGCTCGGCACCGACGAGGCCACCCTACGCCTTCCCGCGGCCCTGGCCAGCCTGGCGGCGATCTGGCTGACCTACCGCCTAGGCGAGAGGCTTTTCTCGCGGCGGGTAGGGTTGTTGGCGGCAGCCCTCTTGGCGATCTCCCCCTTGGATATCCGCTACGCCCAAGAGGCCCGCTACTACACCCTGTTCTCGGCCTTGTTCCTCCTTTCTACCTTGTCGTTCTGCTCCCTCTTTCTGCGACGGCGCGGCTGGCCCGGCTACATCATCGGGACGGCGCTGGCAGGCTGGACCCAAATCTTCGCCGGGGCGGTGTTGGCCACGCAAGCCCTCAGCGTCGTCCTCCTGCTGCTCGCCGAACGCCTCCTTGGGCGAGATCGCCCTGCCTTCGGCGGATCGGAGCGCAAGTTCCTAGCGCGGTTCGCCGCCGTTTGGTGCCTGCTTGGGGCGCTCCTCCTCGTCGGCTATGGGCCGACCCTCTGGCAAAAGACACAGGCCCGGCCCGTCGTCTCCGCGACGCGCCCTTCCCCTATCAAGACAGGCGCGGGCGACTCCTCGCCGGGCTTCGGCCTCTCCACCCTCTTCTGGGACGTGTACTACCGCACCTTCAAGTGGTTCACCATCCCCTCACCCCTGGCCACCGCGCGCGACATGACCCTCATCGGCATCCCCCCCGCCGGCCAGTGGCCTTTTCGGGCGGCGGGCGCGCTGGTGTTGATCGGGTTGGTCGGCTCCGGACGCGAACGCCGGCCATGGGCCTGGCTCCTGGCCTTCCAGATGCTCTTCCTGCTCACCTCCCTTGCCCTCCTCACGGAGCGCTTTGGCCCTGCTCTGGGCATCATGACCTTCGCCGTGCGTCGCATGCTCTTCCTCCTTCCCCTTCATTGGCTCTTGGTCGCGCTGGGGGCAACCACCGCAGGGGAATGGCTGAAGAACTCGGCCTTTTCCCGGCGCTTTCAGGCCCTTTTCCTTCCCCGGCAGGGAGAGGAAGGGAACCAAGGTCGGCGCCCACTGGGGTCCATCGCTCAGGCCCAGAAGGCAAGCGCCTGGCTTTTGGCGCTCGCCTGTTGCGGCACCGTGGCCCTATCCATCCTTCCCGGCTACTATCGCTGGCGCAAGGACGACTGGCGTGGCCTGGCCGCCTTCCTGAAAGCGCGGGCGGCCGCAGGTGAAGCGATCCTGTGCTGCGACTCCTGGCAGACCGATCCTACCTACGAATGGGCGCCTTTGACCTTTTACCTGCGGGATTGGCCATGGCGTGAGGAACTGATGTACGTCAAGGGCGCGGAGGCCTTGGCGATCTCCGGCCCAACGGCCTGGTACATCAGTTACGCCGCCGTCCCTGCGCCCCACGTGCCGGGCTACGAAGCGGTGGAGCACGTCCACATCGGCCCCCACTGGTTATGGGTCAGCCGCCTGGCGAGAAGGTAGCCGCTCGGATATGTTTTGCGTTCCCTTCTCATCTGACTTATAATGGCAGAAGCCTCCTGCGGGAGAAAGGTGGGCGTGCCGGCGGTCGTTTCGGCGATCATCGTCAATTGGAACGGCGGCGCGAGGTTGGCCGCTTGCCTGGAGTCGCTGGCCGAGCAGGTTTACAGCCCGTTGGAAATCGTCGTCATTGACAACGCCTCCACCGACGGCTCCACAGAGGGCATCGCCGACCGTTTCCCGGCCGCGCGGCTGGTGCGCAACGAGGTCAACGTCGGCCTTTGCGCGGCCCTCAACCAGGGCCTGGCCCTCACCACCGGCCCTTACGTTTTGACCCTGAACCCCGACGTGCGCTTGACCCCCTCGTTCGTGTCAGAACTGGTGAAGGGGATGGAGGCAAGCGGCGCAGGCTCGGCGACCGGCAAGTTGCTACGCCCTGAGGTAGGCCCCGGCGGCGGACACCTCATAGACTCCACGGGCTTGCGCCTGAACCGGGCGCGTCGGCCCCAGGATCGGGGGCGAGGGGAAGAAGATCGGGGCCAGTACGATGCGCCGGGAGAAGTCTTCGGCGCGTGCGGCGCGGCCGCCTTTCACCGGCGGGCGATGCTGCTGGACATCGCCATCGGCGGGCGGGCCTGGGACGAGGGCCTCTTCGCCTACTACGACGACGTGGACATCGCCTGGCGGGCACGATGGCGGGGCTGGCGCTGCATCTACGTGCCGTCCGCCGTCGCCTACCATGACCGCGCTGGCGCGGAGACGCTGCGCAAGCGGGCGCGAGCGCCTGCACGGCGGAGAGACCAGGTTCTGGCCATCGCCAACCGCTACCGGCTGCTGGTTAAAAACGAGTCGTGGGCCACGCTCCTGCCCGACCTGGGCTACATCCTCGGCAGCGACCTTCCCCGCTGGCTTTACCTGACGTTGCGCGCGCCGTGGCTGTGGGCCTGGGTGCTCCTCTTCTGCCGAGGGGTGCCCGAGACGCTGGCCGCCCGGCGTGCGATTCACGCGCGGCGAAGCGTACCCTGGGAGGACCTGCGCCGTTGGTTCAGATGAGACGCCTCGCGCTGATCTTCTACGAGCCGGAGCCGGGTGGACAAGCGGCCCACGTGCGCGCGCTCGCGAGGGGCCTGCCGCAGGAGCGATTCCGGGCGACGGTAGCCTGCGGCCCTCAGCACGCTGCTTGGCTGGCCGATATGCAGGCGGCAGGGGTAGAGGTCATGGAATGGCCGCTCGGCAAGTGGGGCGGCCCGGCGCAGATCGCCCGTCTAGCGCGCTGGCTGACGGAGCAGCGACCTGATTTGGTGCACGTGCACGGGCAATTCGCCGGCGGATGGGGACGCATCGCCGCGTGGCTGGCCCACATGCCCCGCCTCGTTTACACGCCCCACGCCGTCCAGATCCGCTCTCGTCCCTTGCGCCCCCTCTACGCCCTGAGCGAGCGGCTCTTGGGCCGCCTCTGCCATGCGGTGATCTACGTGAGCGAGGCAGGCCGCCGCGTGGCGCTCGCAAGGGGATGGGCGCGGCCTGAGCAGGCCGTGGTGATCCACAACGGCGTAGACGCGGCCGCACTTCGTCGTCAGGCCGCCGCGGCAGGAGACCCTCGGTCGGAGTTGGGGCTGTCCCCGACAAGGCCGGTGGTGCTCCAAGTAGGACGACTGCATCCTCAGAAGGGGCCGGACATCCTCCTGGCCGCGGCGCGGGCGGTCCTCGCGCGCCGGCCGGAGACGACCTTCCTGCTGGCCGGGGACGGGCCTTGGCGCACGGCGCTGGCGCGTGCGCTCCAGGCCAGCGGCCTGACGGAGAACGTGCGCATCCTGGGTTGGCGAGCGGATGTGCCCGCACTGATGGCCGCCAGCGAGGTCGTCGTCCTTCCCTCGCGCTGGGAGGGGCTTCCCTACGCCCTGCTGGAGGCGATGGCGCTGGCGCGGCCCTGCGTGGCGACGACGGTGGGCGGTTGCCCTGAGGCGATAGAGTCCGGCGTGAGCGGCTTGCTCATCCCGCCCCAGGACCCGGACGCGTTGGCCGAGGCCATCCTCGCCCTCCTGGCCAACCCCGCCTGGGCCCGCGCGCTGGGGGAAGCCGCAGCCCAACGGGTGGCGCAGTGCTTCTCTCCGGAGCGATCGGTGGCCCAAACCGTTGCGCTGTACGAACGTTTGTTAGAAGGGACGCCATGATGCGCATCCTGCAAGTGGTGGAGGCGACCACCGCCGGCGTGAAGACCCACGTCTTGAACCTGGTTCACCATCTGGATCGCAGCCGGTTCCATCTAACGGTAGTCTGCCCGCCTGTGCGCACGGCGGCCTACGGCGACACCTCCTTCGTCGCCGACGTGCAAGAGGCGGGGGTGCGGGTGATCACGATCCCCATGCGGCGGGAACTGCACCCGGCGCACGATCTCAGCGCGGCCTGGCGGCTGGCGCGGCTTTTACGTCGGGAACCGTGGGATGCGATGCATCTGCACAGCAGCAAGGCGGGGCTGATCGGGCGGCTGGCAGTCGCCTTCTCCCGGCGCGCGGTGCCCGTGATCTACACGCCCAACGCCTTCGCCTTCCAGGGGCGACGCGGCCTGAGCCGCCGCCTCTACGTTGCGGCGGAGCGCTTCCTAGGCCGCTGGACGAGCGCGTTAGTTTGCGTATCCGCCGGCGAACGGGAGGTGGCCTTGGCCGCGCGCCTCGTTCCCCCCGCGCGGTTGGCCCTCATAGAGAACGCCGTGCCGCCGCGTGAGGCTCGCACGGCGGCGGAGGTCGCCGCGGCCCGCCAAGCCCTGGCGTTGCCCGCCGATGCCGCCGTGGTCGGGAGCGTAGGCCGCCTGTCGGCCCAAAAAGGTCATCGTTATCTCATAGAGGCTGCGCCCGCCATCCTGGCCCGCGTCCCTCAGGCCTACATCGTCCTGGTGGGCAGCGGCGAACTGCGGCCGTCGCTGGAAAGGGAAGCGAGGCGGCGCGGCGTGGCGGAGCGGGTCCTTTTCGCCGGCTACCGTCCGGGGGCCGCGGCCCTCGCGTCCGCCTTTGATTGCCTGGCCCTTCCTTCCCTGTGGGAGGGCTGTCCGTATGCCTTGCTGGAGGCCATGAGCGCAGGGGTCCCCGCCGTCGTGACGCGCATCCCCGGCTTAGAGATGATCGTGGACGGCGAGAATGGCCTCGTGGTGCCTCCCCGCGACGCGCGCGCCCTGGCCGAGGCGATCGTGCGCCTTCTGACTGATCGCCCCCTAGCCGCCCGCCTGGCCGAGGCAGGACGCTCCCTCGTCCTCTCTCGCTACGGGCTGGCCCGGCAAATGCGCCAGACGGAGGAACTGTACGAAAGGGTCGCCGCCTTGGCCCACCCGAGCAGGGAAGCATCAGCCGTTGCAGCCGTTGAGGAGGCGAAGCGGTGACCGCCCCAGAGGAGCGCGCCCAGCCCCACCCTCTCTCGGAGAAGGTGGGGCCTCTCCTCCTTCTCTTGGCCTTGAGCCTGGTGCGAGGCCTCCTGTACCTCGCGATCATCCCACCCTGGCAAGGGCCTGATGAGCCGCGCCACTTTGAGTACGCGCGCCTCATCGCCGACCGAGGCCGCTTGGTGACGAAACGGGACCTGTCGCCCGCGCTCCAGGAGGGGGTCATCCGCTCCATGGTGGAGCACGATTTCTGGCGTTTCGGCTTCGCCTACTACGGCTATGACCCGGCCCGACCGCCGCAAGCCTTTGAGGAGATCTGGCCCGGCGATTTCGCCCACCAGGTACATCAGCCGCCCCTCTACTACATCGGCGCGGCGCTGGCCGCGCGCCTCGCGCCGGGGGACGACGTGCAGGCCGACCTCTACGCCATGCGCCTCTATTCCCTCTTCCTGGGCCTTCTCACCCTGATCGTGATCTATCGCGCGGCGGGAGAACTCTTCCCCGAAGACCCCGCCTTGCGCCTGGCGATTCCGGCCTTTGTAGCGCTCCTGCCCATGCGTACCTTCCTGACGAGCATGGTCAGCAACGACAATTTGGCCGAACTCCTGGTCTCTATGCTCCTGTGGCGCGCCGTCCGCCTGATTCGCCTGGGCCTCACGCCTGGCCGCGCGCTGGAGGTTGTGCTGTGGGCCGGTGTCTCGGTGTTCAGTAAACTGACGGCGCTGGTCGCGATCCCCCTCGCGCTCCTGGCCCTTCTCTTGGCTTCAGGCATACCTTGGGAAGATGCCGCCGCGCGCGGCCGCGCGCTGCGCAGGCTCGGCGCTGGGGCAGGCAGCCTTGCTGCCATCAGCGCCCTGCTCCTCTTCAGCGCCGGATCGGCCCATCCGCTGTGGTCCGCGCCGGGGCGCTTCCTGCGCATCCCGCGCGAGGCGGCCCTCTACCTGATGGGGGGCGACTACGCGCGCGCCCTTCTGGCGACGCCCTACGGCACCTACCTGACCGTGATGTTCCGCAGTTTCTGGGGCCTTTTCGGCTGGTTAAACGTGCCGATGGCCTCGGCGGCCTACGGGCTCTTGGGCGGAGCGACGGCGGTCGTGGCGCTGGGTTTGGCGCGGGGCTTCCTGCGGGCGCGCAGAACCCGCGCCCTCCCCCCCTGGCAATGGCGGGCCTTGTGGCTCTGCGCGCTCAGCCCGATCTTGGCCATCGTCATCGTCTTGGGCAAAGAAGTGCTCTTCCTCACCTATCTGGAAGGAGGTCTTCCCCACGGGCGCTACCTCTTCCCGGTCATCTTTCCCATCGCCACGCTCTTCACCTTGGGGTTGAGGGCCTGGATGCCCGCGAGCCGTAGGACGGCCTTCCTCGTGGGCTTGTTGGCCGGGCTTTTCCTGTTGGATGCTTGGGCGCTGTGGGGCACGGTCATCCCGTTTTACTATGGCTAGAATCACCTTCGTCTTAACCGCGATCTTACTGTTGCTGGGCGGCTGCTGGCGACGGGTCGGGCCGACGCCGGCGGCACTGACGCCCGTCCCCACGGTCGTGCCCTCCCCCGGCCTCCTGGGCGACCCTGACGGCCTGCGTCCACTGCCGGATAACCCCTTCGGGGTTCAAGTTCCGGATAAGCCGGGCGAAGACGCGCTGGCCCGCCTGACGAGCCTAGGCGCACGCTGGGCTCGCGTCAACCTCTTCTGGCGGCAAGTTGAACCGGAGCGGACTGACCCGCCGACCTACCGCTGGGAGGCGACCGACCGCCGCCTGCGCCGCCTGGCGGAGGGAGGGCTGCGCCTCATCGTGACGGTGCGCGACAATCCCTCTTGGGCCGCGGATACCCTTTGCGGCCCGCTCCGCGCTACCGGGCTGGCAGGACTCGCCCAATTCATGCGGGCCGCCGTGCAACGCTACAGCGCCTCCCCCTACGGCATCCGGCATTGGGAACTGTACAACGAGCCGGACAACGGCGATGCCAAGCGCCTGGCCCAATTGGGCGGATGTTGGGGGCCCCACGGGCGCCAATACGCCGACATGCTGCGCGCGGTCTATCCGGCCATCAAGGAGGCCGACCCGCAAGCGCAGGTCCTCCTCGGCGGCATCGCCTACGAAGATTACGACGGCAGCCCCTTCGTCGCCGACTTCTTGGACGACGTGCTAGATGCAGGGGGAGGCGCGTACTTTGACTTTTTGGGCTTTCACTATTATCCTGCCTTCGCGGACGTCTGGAACCGCTACGGCAACGACCTGGGCGGGAAGGCCGCCTATCTGCGCTCGGAACTGGAGCGGTTCGGCCTGCGCAAGCCGCTGGTCGTGACCGAGGTGGGCCAGCCGACGGCAGGGCCGCAGGGCGACGAGCAGCCGTACAGCGACGAGCGCACCAGCCGCTACGTGGTGCAGGCGATGGCGCGAGGCCTGGTCGCCGACCTGCCCATCGTCATCTGGTTTACCTTGGTAGATCACCCCGCCGACCCACGCCAGTATGGCCTCCTGCGCAGCGACGGCACACCCAAGCCCGTTTACCATGCGTTCCGGATCCTGATCAGGGAGTTGGATAAGGCCAGGCTCGGCAAAGCCCTGGGCGAGCGGGAGGTCGGCACGGGGAAGGTAGAAGGCTACCTGTTCGTCCTGGCCGATGGGAGCCAGAAGGCGGTGCTGTGGTCGCTGAATGATCAAGAAGAGGAGATTCGCTGTCGCGGGTCGGTGCTGCGCATCGTCGGCCTCTACGGGGACGAGCGCAGGGTGCAGGACGGCGGCGCCGAGGATGCCGACGGCCAGCAGGATGGCCTGGTGACCGTGCGCGTGGGGCCCGCGCCCATCTACGTGCAGGCGTGGCCGGAAGCGAGGTGAAGCGTGGGGGCAGGAGGAACGGTTACGAGAAAGGGGCCATGGGGTCTCAACCTGGCGCTCGCGGCGATGACGGTGCTCCTGGCCGTGCGCCTGGCGCAGGCCTCTCCCCGCGCAGTCGCGGAGGGGCCTGCCGGTGGGCGGAACGGTGGGCTGGCAGCCCTCCTGGCGCCACCGACGCGCCCGCCCAGCCGGACGCCTACGCTGGAGCCAACCTCTACGCCTCTCCCGCCGCCCCCGTGGCCCACGGGCACCTCTCTCCCACCTACGACCTCCGCGCCCCAGGCGACGCCTACCTCTTCGCCGCCATCGCCAACGGCGACCTTCACGGCGCAGCCGGCGGGGCTAACCGCTACGGCCTCGCCCTCGGCCAGTCGGACCCCGACGGCGACGCCCTTCCCCACCCTTCCCGCCTCTACCTTGCCGCCCCCGCGCGCCACGGCCACCTCGCCGCCGTTGGGTTCCACGGCGGAACCGACATGCGCCGATTGCGGACGCCGCCAATGGCGCACGATGACCCCCACGGCAGGGGCGGCCACCTTGCCGCCGCCCGCCGATAGGTTGACGCCGACGCCCCTGCCGCGCAGCCTTTGGGAACGGCTGGCCGCGGGCAAGCCGTTCCCCTGGGATCAGCCTGCCCTTTACGTCGCGCTGGCGATCTTGGCCCTGGGGCTGTTCGGGGCACTGTTCCGCTTAGCCCTGGCGCGCTCCCGCTCAGAATGACGTTATGTAAGGAGCCCGCTCATGCGCCTGCGCCGCTACCTGCTCCTGATGTTAACCCTCTTCACCTGCGTTCTGCTGGTAGGGGGGCTAGCCCGCGCCGCCGCGCGAGGCCCGCAGGTCGTCTCTTCCCCTTCTTTCGGCGTGCAAATGCAGGGAGCCATCAACGAGAACCAGGGGCTTTCGGCAGCCGTGGCCGCAGGCACGCGCTGGGTGCGCGTCACCCTGCGCTGGGCCCTGGTGGAGCCGGTGGAACAGACGCCCCCTCAATACAACTGGCGATACTATGATACGATCTTCCGCAACGCCGCCGACGCGGGCCTGAGCCTGATCGTCACGGTCACCGGCAACCCGGATTGGGCCGGCCATGCGACGGACCCCTTCCGCCGCTCCTGCGGACCCATCCGCCTGGAGAAGGTCTCTCGCTTCGCCTCCTTCATGGCCGATGTCGTGAGGCGCTACGGCGCCCCACCTTACAACATCAAAAACTGGGAACTGTACAACGAGCCGGACAACGGCAACCCCTACCAATTCGGAGATCTAGGGGGCTGTTGGGGCGATGCGCCCGGCAAAGACGAACTCTACCCCAGGCGGTATGCCGACATGCTGATCGCCGTCCACAACGCGGTGAAGACAGCAGACCCACAAGCGCAAATCTGGATGGGGGGGCTCGCGTACGACTTCTTTCAGCCGGACGGCCCCTTTGATCCCCTCTTCCTGGACAAAGTTTTGAATCGCCTGATGACCAACGCCGCTTGCACGGCCAAGCCCTGCTTTGACGTTTTCAACTTCCATTACTATCCGGCCTTTCGCGACCTCTGGAACCCCTTTGGCCCCGACCTCATCGGCAAGGCTCGCTACCTACGCAGCGAACTGCAACGATACGCCATCAACAGGCCTGTTGCCCTGACGGAGGTAGGGCGACCTACGGATAAGGAAGGGCCACCCGACCCCGGCATCGTGTACAGCGATGCGCTGACGGCCCGCTACGTGCCCAAAGCCTTCGCCCGGGGCCTGGCGGCGCGCCTCACCCATGTCATCTGGTTCACCATGGTGGATGAGCCGAACGCCGTGTACAAATACGGCCTCCTGCGGAGCGACGGCACGCCTAAGCGCTCGTACGACGCCTACCGCACGACGATGGGGCAGATCGCCGGCGCTTCTTACCTAGGGCCTGTGACCTGGAACTACGCGGTGGAGGGCTATCGGTTCAGTCGGGAGGGGCGTGAGGTGATCGCGGCTTGGTTGCCCGATTTTCCGGAGCCGACGACGCCGCAGCCACCGGTCTCACTGGTCATCACGGCTACGCTGGTACGCGCCGTGAGCCACCTGGGCACGGAGCGCTACATCGGCGATGGCGGCCCCGACGACGGAGACCCCCGTTCCGGCTACATCGGCGTCGCCATCACCGACGACCCCATCTGGCTGGAGGTCAACCCGCCCACGCCGACCGCCACGCCTACGCCGACGCCCTCACCCACGCCGACCGCAACGCCTACGCCGACCGCAACGCCTACGCCGACGCCCTCACCCACGCTGCCGGCATTCACGCCGACCAGTTACCTTTACCTGCCGGTGATCACCCGCGATTACCTCGTGCCTACGCCCACGCCAACGCGGTGGTTTGGGCGGCGGATGTACCTGCCCATCTTGGGGCAGCCGTGAACTTTCCCCTCAGGCCGCCGAGAGGAGGGATTCATGAGCGAGGAAAAATTAGAGCAAGCCGTCGGCATCCTGAAAGAACTGGGGATTGACGCCTGGCTCCTTCTGGGCCGAGAGACAGCCGAGTTGTGCGATCCTTCCCTGCGGCTCCTGCTGGAGACGGACGTAACCTGGCCCTCCGCCTTCATCCTGACCGCGCGCGGCGAACGCATTGCCATCGTGGGCCGCTACGACGTGGAGAACGTGCGCGCGGCAGGCGGTTGGCCTGAGGTCATCGGCTACGACCAAAGCCTACGGCCCCCCTTGCGCGACGTGCTGGCGCGATTGAACCCTGCCCAGCTCGCCATCAATTACTCCACGGGCGACCCTGCCGCCGACGGCCTGACCCATGGCCTCTGGCTCTGGCTGCGAGATGCCCTCGCAGGCACGCCTTTCACCAAACGGCTCGTCTCAGGGGAAAGCGTGGTCGCGGCACTGCGCGGTCGCAAGACGGCCTCCGAGGTGGGGGCCATCCGCCGCGCCATCGCCACGACCGAGACGATCCTCCGAGCCATCGGCGGCTACCTACAAGCCGGTCGCAGTGGCCTGCAGGTCCGAGAGTTCGCGCACAGGGAGATCGCGCGACGCGGCCTGACGACCGCTTGGCGCGCGGCGATGTGTCCGATCGTAACCATCGGGCCCGATGCCCCCATCGGCCATGTGCCGGCGGGCCCACGCGCCATCCGTCGGGGCGAGTTGGTGCACGTGGATTTCGGTGTGCGCCAGGACGGCTTCTGCTCCGACCTGCAACGCACCTGGTACTTGCGCAGGCCAGGCGAGAGAAAAGCCCCCGACGAGGTGCGCCGTGCCTTTGAGGCTGTGCTCGCCGCCCTGCGCGCCGGCGCGGAGGCGCTTCGCCCCGGGGTCGTCGGCTGGCAGGTGGACGCGGCGGCGCGTCAAGCCATCACACGCGCAGGCTACCCGGAATACCAACATGCCCTGGGCCATCACCTAGGGCACAGCACCCATGACGGCGCGACCCTCTTGGGCCCACGCTGGGAACGTTACGGGCGCACGCCCTACGGCCTGGTGGAGGCGGGAAACGTCTTCACCCTGGAATAGGGCGTACAGGTGGCAGGGTACGGCTTCATCGGCCTGGAGGAAGACGTACTGGTCACGGCGACGGGCTGCGAATACCTGAGCACGCCGCAGACCGAGATCTGGTACGCGTGAGGAGGTTCTGCATGGCAAGTTGGCCCTTCAAACCTCATTTTACCTAGGAGGCCAAAGAAACCGATGCGCATCACCGATCTCAAGTGCACCGTCCTAGGGCAAAACCCCGTCGTCCGCATCACCACCGACGAAGGGATCACCGGCTACGGCGAGGTGGAAAGCCCCAAGCACTACCTCAAGCCGCACGTCCTCTTCTACAAGCCCTACATCGTGGGCGAAGACCCCACGAACGTAGAACGGGTCATGCTGAAGATCCGCCGCCTAGGAAGTTTCAAGCCTTGGGGGAGCGCGGTCAGCGCGATCGAGATGGCCCTGTGGGACATCGCGGGCAAGGCAGCCGGGCTGCCGGTCTACAAACTCCTGGGCGGCAAGATCCGCGACAAGGTGCGGGTTTACAACGGCGGCGTCCGCTTTCCGATGACCGGTCAGAGCCCGGAAGACTACGCGGATAACATGGCCAAGATGAAGGCGTCGCCAGAAGGCTTCACCATCATCAAGCAGTCCATCGGCTTTCACAGCATGATGCCGCTGCAGGTGCCCCACTTCTCTTACGACGAGCCGCGACAGGGCAGCCCCTACATCAACCGGGGCCTCTTGACCGAGCGCGGCCTCAAGCACATCATCGCCTGCGTGGAGGCCATGAAGGCGGTGTTGGGCGACGAGGTCGGCCTGGCCTTGGATTGCGGCCCCGGCTGGATGGTGCCCGATGTCATCCGCCTGGCGAAGGCCTTGGAGCCGCTGAACATCCTATGGCTGGAGGACACGATCACGGGAGATTACACCCCCTACGTCCTGGCCGATGTGTACCGCGAGATCACTCAGAGCACTTCCACCCCCATCCACACGGGCGAGCAAATCTACCTGCGGCACAACTTCCGGGAACTGATTGAGAAGCACGCGGTGCGGATCATCGGCCCGGACCCGGCCGACATCGGCGGGTTGGCGGAACTGAAGTGGGTGGCGGAGTATGCCGACCTGCATGGCATCCTGATGGCGCCTCACGGCATCGCCGACGGGCTGATCGGCCTGGCCGCCCTGGTGCAGGTCTCGGCCACCTTGCCGCAAAACTACATCGCCTTTGAGTATCCGGTCGGGAAGCCCGAATGGTGGTATGACATCGTCAAGGGGCTCCCTAACCCGATCGTGAAGGACGGTTTCATTGAGGTCTGGGACAGGCCGGGGCTGGGAGTAGAGTTTGACGAGGAAGCGGCAAAACGGTACCTACCGCCAGGGGATGAGGACTTCTTTGCCTAGCAGCCGGCGGCTGCATCAGATTCGCACAGAGGAGGCATCATGCTTACCTCGCGCAAGCGCGTCATGATGGCAGTGAACCATCGGGAGCCGGATCGCATCCCCATTGATCTGGGCGGCCATCGCTCGTCCGGCATCATGGCGATCGCCTACAACAGGCTCAAGCAGCATCTGGGCATCCGCACAGGCGACATCTACGTCTATGACGTGGTGCAGCAACTGGCGATCATTGAGCCTGAGGTGCTGGACCGCTTCGGCGTGGACACCCTTGAGATGGGGCGAGGGTTCGCCTTAGAGCCAACATCATGGCCGATGTGCCGCCGGAAAATATCGTGGCGATGCTGGACGCGGTGAACGGGTAAGGCGCAGGCCGCGCGAGAGTATGCTAGCCAAAGTCAACGCCCGAGCTCTCTATCGCCTCTTTGAAGCGGCGGATCGCCTCTATGTGGGCCGCGGGCGAGGCCAGCCCGATGCCCATGGTGTTGACGGCCAGATGCGTCGCTCCTAACGCCTGCCATGCCTGGGCACGGGCTACCGATTCCGCCGGGCCGTCCGTGCCCAGGGGGAGGCGGCCATCTATGCCGAAGGTCGCCGGGTCGCGGCCTGCTTCACGAAGATATTGGC
>DAOTYP010000008.1:0-13019 GCA_034434975.1 Anaerolineae bacterium
GCCAACATCACGACCTTCGTGGATACGCTCGCGGCTTCCCTGCTGATCAACGAGCCGCGCGCCTTCGTCATCGTGCTGACCGAGATACTATGCGTCTCCTTCTTTTCCCTTCTTACCATCCTGTTCTTCTACGGACGGTATCAGAGGTTGGTGGAATGGTTAACCGAGCGGATCACCCGCCGCACCCGCTACCTGGTGCTTTTCCTGATCGGGGTGCTCGTTGTACCGATCGCGCTCCTGCGCCTCGCCTGACGCACGGGAAAGGGGCAAGCCCATGAGCGACAAGGTTTTGCTCCACGTGGAAGGCTCCGCCCGAGGGGAATGGGCCTTGGCCGTTGCCGCCCTCTTGCAAAGGTACATGCAGGCCGAGATCACCTTCCTCTGCACCGAGGAGACCGCGCCGCGACTGGAAACGATCCTGGACCGAGCCAACGCCCAATGGGGCCTGGCCTGGAAAGGGCTTCCGCGCGTGATGCGCCCTGGCACGGCGGAAGAGATCATCCTGACCGAGGCCCGCGCCCAACCCTACGATCTAATAGTGCTCGCCCCTGCGGGCCGCCTCGGCCTCTTGCGCCTCCTGCAGGGCTCGCGCGTGGGCCGCGTCGCGCGCGCCGCGAACGCTTCGGTCCTGGTCGCGCGCGCCCCTTTGCGCGCGCTGGAGCGGATCCTGGTAGCCATCGCGGGCAACCCCCGGAGCGAGGATGTCCTAGCCGAGGCCATGCACTTCGCCCGCGCCTTCCGCGCCCGTTTGACGGTGTTGCACGTCCTCTCCGCCGTCCCCCTCACCTTCGCGGGCCTGTCCGAGCGGGAGCCGGCCCTGGCCGATTTCCTGGCCTCCGATGCAATGGCGGCGCGCCAGATGCGAGAGACGCGCGCGCAGCTAGCCGCAGAGGGGCTGGAGGTGGACGTGCGCCTCCGGGTCGGGTTGGTCGTAGAGGAGATACTGGCGGAGATCGCCCAGGAAGGTTACGATCTCCTGGTCATCGGCGCGCACCTTCCGGTCAGGCCGCTGAACGGGCTGGTAGAGGACATCGCCAACCAGCTCATCTGCTTCAGCCCCATCTCCACCTTGGCCGTGCGCCCGCCTGCGTAAGCGAAGGCCGTGTGGCCCGCGCCCCGTTTATCATTCCGCGCCCTCGGTCGGCGCGGAGTAGAAGGCCAGCAAAGTGCTCCCATAGGCGCGCCGGTCCGTCAGAGATAGGTGGGCCAGCGGTAACTCCGCGAATTCCTTAGGATGAACCTGGACGATGGCAAGGCCGCCTGCGGCGAGGAGGCCCGGACGCCGATCTATGCCCTCCAAGGCCCGCGCCCAGAGGCCTTGATACTGCGGCGGCGCGATGTAGATGATGTCAAAGGGGCCGGCGTCCGGGCGGGTCAAATACGCGAAGGCGTCTCCTCGCACCACCCGCGCCCTCGCCGCCAGCCCCGTGCGTCGCAGGTTCTCGCCCAAGACCCGCAGCGCCGCCGCGCTCCGCTCCACGAAGACCGCCTCCGCCGCGCCCCGGCTCAGCGCCTCAATCCCGACGCTCCCCGTGCCGCCGAAGAGGTCCAGGAAACGGCAGCCTTCCACCCGGGCGCCCAGGATGTCAAAGAGGGCGGTCTTCACCCGGTCGGTGATGGGCCGCGTGGCCTCGCCGGGAACTGAGAGGAGTCGGCGCCCCTTGGCCTCGCCCGCGATCACCCGCACGCCTACCCCCTCCAGCCTGATCTACTCTCCCTTGCCGTCGCCACCCTGCCGGGTTTTCTGGGCCTCGCGCACCTCCTGGAGGACCGAAACCAGGGCGCGGTTGGCGGCGATGGCCCACAGGCCGGGGATCGCGAGGATGAGGATGATGGCGAGGATGCCGCCGAGAACGGTGGCCGCGACGAGAAGCAAGATCAGGACGATGGTGAACAGCGGCCTAGAAAGGGTGAGAAGGAGGGCGTTGCGGTAGATGAGAACGAGGCGCGGCTGCTCCATCTGGATGAGAAAGGGATAGACGTACAACTGGGCAAGGGCCCAGATGATGAGAAGGTAAATCCAAAGGATCGTGAGGTACTGGAGGATGCCGCTGGTCACGGTGACGTAGAACCAGATGTTGGTCAGGAGGAGGATGACGACCCCTATGCTCACCAGCGTAACTTGGTAACTGCGCCAGAAATAGAGGCGCGCGCCGGTGAGGAACATGCTCCACTCAATCCGTCGCTCGTGCGCCAGTTCGTTGGCGATGTACATCAGGCCCGCCGTAGCAGGGGGAAGCAAGACGATCACCACCGCGCACAGCCACCAGAGGAGGTTCAAGCCGGCGAAGGTGAACAACTCCTCGTAAAGATCGCGCAGCGATAACCAGAAGATGCGAAGTGCACGCACGCGCCCTCCTAATCATCGGTGAGAATGCTGAGGACTCTGGCCTGAACGGCCCGATTCCGACGCAGGTTGCCGTGGTAGCAAGGCGGCAACTCCGCCCAGAGGCCCGTTAACCCCTCCACCGCGCGCCCTAGCCAGATGGTTACCTCTTCCTGGTGGGAGAAGCCGTAAGCCCGCACCGGCGCATTGGGGATGGTGCGGGCGGTCTCCACCGGGATGAGGAGGTCGCCCAAGGAGATGGTGCGTTCGTAAAGCAACCAGGCGCGCCCCATCCACACCTGGAGGTGTACGCGCACGTCGCCGTAGAGGGCATCGTATTCCACGTCTCTCGGCATCGCGCCGGGCGCGTTGAGGGCGGCGAGGAATTCGCTTCCCGGCTGTATCTGCCGCAAAGCGGGGCTATCCAGACGATCCACCGCGCGCGCCCCCAGGCGCCGAAAGGTGTCCCGTCGCGCGCGCTGCTGCCAATTATGCACCGCGTCCTCGGCTTCCTGCAGTTGCTCCGCCGGGTCTCTGCGGCAGCGGAGCCAACGCTCTGCCCATTGCGCGGCCCGCCGCAAGAGCGAACCGGGCGGGATGAGGTCCAACACGCGGGTCAGATCCACGCCCAGATGCGGCGTGCCGATGGTGATGAGACGGCGCACGTCATCTTGATAGACGGTGCCGAACTCGTCCGGCTCGCGGCGGCTCAGGTAGTAACGGGCGACCAGCCCTCCCAGGCTATGGGCTACGACATCCACCCGAGCGGGCCCGCCCTTGGCGATGCTGTCGCGGCGGAGATGTGCCAGCGACGAACTGACATCTACCGCCGTCTTCGCCCCGCGGCCCATCAGGCGGCTGGCGATCTGGCGGATGTCGCCCCGATTGTTGTAGTCGCCTTCCTCGTCCCAACCGAAGTGAAAGAGGCGGATCAGGTCGGGGTTAAACCCTCCCTGTTGCACCAGAAACTGCGGAAAACCGTCGTTGGTCCAGTCGGCAGGCGTGCCGTCAAAGCCGTGAATGAAGAGGACAGGATGAGGGATGCCCGGCATCGTTCCTTCGTTCCGCTCCGGTGGACAGATCGCCAGCGCGACTTGCAACAAAGCGTGCCCCTAGGCTTGGCTTTTCTCCCGCTGCACCTCCTCCAGCATCTCGGCCACGCTGTGGCGGATACTCTCCGTATCGCCGCCCAGCATAGCCGCGAGCTCGGCCACGCGGTCGCCGTCGCCGAGCGCCGTGACCGCGGTCGTCGTCCGTTCCCCCACGATGCGCTTCTCCACCTTCAGATGCGTGTCGCCGTAGGCCGCCAGTTGCGGCAGATGGGTCACGCAGAGGACCTGATGCCGCACCCCTCCGGCCTCTCGGGTGAGGCCCCACAATTTACGGCCCACCACCGCGCCCACGCGCCCGCCGATGCCCACATCTATCTCATCAAAAATGAGGGTCGGCGTGGCATCGGCGGCGGAGAGGACGGCTTTGAGCGCCAGCATGAGGCGCGAGGTCTCGCCGCCGGAGGCGACCTTCGCCAAAGGACGCAACGGCTCGCCGGGGTTAGCCGAAACCAGGAACTCCACCCGATCCAGGCCCGTCGCGTCAAAGGCCACGCGCCGGGCGAGCCCTCCCCCTTCCTCCACGTACGCGCCTTCAGGGTCATCCTGCCAGGATATGTCCACCCCGAAGCGGGCCCGCGCCATGCGCAGGTCGGCCAGCTCCTTCTCTACGGCGCGAGCCAGGCGCGCGCCCGCCTCCCGGCGCGCCCGCGAGAGTTCCGTCCCTAGCCGGCCGATGGCGCGCAGCCGCTTCTCCTCCTCGCGCTCCAGGTCCGCGATCCGCTCGCTGGCGTGGGCGATCGTCTCCAGTTCGCGCGCCGCCTGCTGGCCGTAGGCGATGATCTCATCTATGGAGTCGCCGTACTTTCGCTTCAGGTTGTAGATCAGGTTCAGCCGCTCCTCCACCTCTTGCAGCCGTTCCGGGTTGTACTCTACCGTCTCCCGATAGCGGCGCAGGGCGCGCGCCAGGTCGGATAGCGCGTCGGCCAGCGACTCGGCGGTTTGCAGGTCATCGCGCAGGCTGCCGTCAATGCGCGCCAGGCGCGAAAGGGCATGCACCACCTCGCCCAAGCGGTCCAGCGCGCCGGGCCGCTCGCCCGTCTCATCTTCCAGCGCTTGCAGCGCCTCGCCCGTCAACGCGAGCAACTGCTCCGCGTTGGCCAGGCGCGTGCGTTCGGCCAACAGTTCCGCCTCCTCGCCGGGAATCAGGCGCGCGGCGGCGATCTCCTCCACCTGGTAGGTGAGTAGGTCTATCCTGCGGGCCCGTTCTCGTTCGTCCTGACGCAGCGCGGCCAACTCGCGCCGCGCCTGGCGCAGCGCGCGCACCTCCTCGGCCACGCGGGCCCGCAGGTCGCCCAGGCCCGCGTAGCGGTCCAGGAGCTCCACATGCTCCCGCACCCGCAGCAGCGAGAGGTGCTCGCCCTGGTTGTGGATGTCCACCAAGCGATGGCCGATCTCGGAGAGGAGCGCCAAGGAGACCGCGCGCCCGTTGACCCGCCCGATGGTGCGCCCCTCGCGCCGCACCTCCCGCGCCAGGATCAGGGCATCGCCCTCCCCCTCCAGCCCCTCCGCCGCCAAGAGGGAGGCGAGGGAAGAGCCTTCATCTGCGCCTCGGCCCGCGAGGGGCGGCGGCAACGTGAAATGCCCTTCCACCTCGGCCCGTTCCGCCCCCGCGCGCACCATGTCGGGGTCGGCCTTGCCGCCGAGGAGCAAGGCCACCGCGTCCACGATGATGGACTTGCCCGCGCCCGTCTCGCCCGTTACGACGTTGAGCCCCGGGCCAAAGCGCAGGTGCAACTCGTCAATGATGGCGAAGTTGCGGATGTGTAACTCGGTCAACATCGCCACCACCTTCAGAATCTCGGCCAGAGCGCCAGCCAGCGCGCGACATCGGAGAAAAGCCAGTAGGCCAATAGCGTGCCCAACGCGATGCCGACGACCACCAGGACGCGGCCCCATAGGCGCGCGCGCCGAACCTGCGCCTGCAAGGCGGCTTCCTCTGCCATCTGCTGTCGCAGGTAGTCCTGAGGGGGCCCAGCCTTGGGCGGAGAGGCCGCGCGCCGCCGAAAATGCAGGATGACCCCAGGCTGTTCCCCTTCCGCCTCGCGCCCCGTGCGGACGGGGGTGGTCGTCGCCTCCAGTTCCCAGCCGTAGCGCGCCTGCACGCTCACCATGTCGGGCACGTCTTCGTGGCTAACCAGGACGGTGTGATCCTGCCAGCCGCCTTGCCACGCGATCTCGTCCATCCCCACCAGGGGCGCGCCGCAGACGGCGCAACGATCGCGCGCGGCCAGGTTAGAGGCGCCGCAACGTCGGCATTGGACGTTGAGGCGCTCGCCGCAATAGCCGCAGAAGGCGAGGCCCGCCTCGTTGTCGTGGCCGCAGCGGGCGCACCGCTGGCCCACCCATAGGAAACGCGCGCCGTCGGGCGCGCGCTCCACGTGCGCGCCACAATGGCCACACCGCCGGGCCGACAGGCCCACCGCGCCCCCGCAGCGCGGGCAAGGAAGGGAGCCTTCTGCATCCATAAAAAACGTGCCTCGCCTTTCACCGCAACCGTGCGTAGACCGTCGCCGCGCCCAACCCGATGAACAGAAGCAGGTCAAGCCTGAAAAGCGGAGCCAACAGGAGCCCCGCCAGCGGAGCGCCTTGCCCGCTGACGACCAGGGCGGGCCCGACGAGCCCGCCCAGGGCCGCGCTGGCCGCCGCTACGACCTCCAGGTAGCGAGAGCGGCGACGACGCACCGCGCCGCGCGCCGCCTCAGCAACGCCGCCGCCGACCGCCGGCCCCAGCAAGACGGCGATCCAGACCCCGAAGAAACCGAGGTTGAAAAGGCTGAAGAAGAGGAAGCCGGCCAGGGCAAAGAGGAGGCCGCTCACCGCCGCGGCGATGGGATAATCCCACACGAGGCCCGTGTAAAAGAGCGCCCGCTGCTCCGCCACGCATTCCCGACAGCGATAGCCCACAGGCGTGCGCACGGCGCAACGCAGGCAGATGGGCTTGTTGCAGCGATTGCAGCGCAGCAGCGTCTCCGTATCCGGGTGGTTGGCGCAGTAGAGGATCTCGCGGTCGGCATGATCATCGCCCACGCCGCGCCCTTCCCCTTTGCGCTCCAGCCATGCCAAGCCCGCCTTCGCCTCCTCGTTCTCGGGGTCCAGCGCCAGCACGCGCGCAAAGCAGGCGCGCTTCTCCTCCGGCGACGACACAACGCCGGCCAAATCTAGCCAGGATTGCGCGTCATTCGGCTCCAGGGCAACGGCCTGCCGGAGGAGGCGACGCGCCTCTTCTGTCTCTCCGGCCCGCGCCGCGGCCCTGGCCTGGCGCACCAAATCTGCTGCGCTCACACGGCCCATTTGAGTTTGTCCATCAGGGTACGGTAGAAGTAGTTGCGCTCGCGCAGGCGGACGAAGCGGTTGACATGGGAACTGGCTGTCACCACGACGTTGTCCTCGTTGTGCAACTCAATCTCCTTCTGGCCGTCCACGTTCAGGATGGCGCGGTGGCTGGTGAAGACCTGCAGGCGCACGGTGGTGCCCTGATCCAGCACGATCGCCCGATGCATGCTGAGGTGCGGCGCGATGGGAATGACGAGGATGTTCTTCAGTTCGGGCGGCAAGATGGGGCCGCCGGCGGCCAGGGCGTAGGCCGTGGAGCCGGTCGCCGTGCTGACGATCACCCCATCGGCGATGTAGGTGGTCAGGTAGCCCTCGTCCAGATAGGCGGCCACACGCACCAGACGGGCCAGGCTTCCCCGGCTCACCACCGCGTCGTTCAGCGCGCCGTAGGCCGGGCCCACCACCTCGCCGTCGTGCTGCACTTCCACCCGCAGCCGCATCCGTTCCTCTATCCAGAACTGCCCCTCCAGCAACTGCGCCAGCGCCTCCTCCCAATTCTCCGGATGGATCTCGGCCAGAAATCCCAAGCGTCCCAACTTGACGCCCAGGATGGGCACGCCGTAAGGCGCCGCGAGCCGCGCCGCGCGCAGGATGCTGCCGTCGCCGCCTAAGGTGACGATCAGGTCCGAGCCGGGAATGCCCGCGGCCATCGCCTCCTCGTCCAGGGAGGAGGCGTGCCAAGGCTTGCCGCACCCCGCGGCGGTGAACGCCTCGCCCATCCGCTCGCCTAAGGGCAAGGCCTCCGGCAGTTGGGGCTGGTGCAGAATGCCGACGCGCGTGAAGGGGCCCGTTTTCATCTCGTCGCCTCGCTGTCCCTGAGGAACGCGACCAGGCCTGCCAGGGGGATGTTCTGCTGCGTGCCCTGGGCCATGTGGCGCAAGGTTGCCTGGCCTGCGGCCAGTTCGTCCTCGCCCAGGATGACCGCGTAGGTCGCCCCTGCCCGATCGGCGGCGCGCAATTGCGCCTTCAGGCTCCGGTCGCCGAAGCCCAGGAGCGCGCGCACGCCCGCCGCCCGCAACTCCGTGATCAGCCTCAAGGCGACGACCTTGCTTTCCTCGCCCAGGGGCGCGAAGAAGGCGGTGGGCTTGGGCAGCCCCGGCACGGCGATGCCGCGTTCCTTCATCGCCAAGATGATGCGCTCTATGCCCGTGGCGAAACCGATGCCCGGCGTCGGCGGTCCGCCCAGCGCCTCTATCAACCCATCGTACCGCCCCCCTCCGCAGACCGCGTTCTGCGCGCCGATCCCCTCGGCATAGACTTCAAACACCGTCTTGGTGTAGTAGTCCAGCCCTCGCACCAGGCGATGGTTGACCACGTAGGGGCGGCCCAACGCGTCCAGGTAGCGGCGGACGCGCGCAAAGTGCTGGGTGCATTCATCGCAAAGGTAATCGGTGATCTTGGGCGCGCCCTCGATGATGGGCTGCGCTGCGGGCGATTTGGAATCCAACAGGCGCAGAGGGTTGCGCGCCAAGCGGCGACGGTCATCCTCATCCAAGAGGTGCAGGTAAGGGCGATAGTAGGCCACCAGCGCCTCAATGTAGCGCGGGCGACAGCGCGGGTCGCCGGTGCTGTTGATGTGGAAGGAAAGGCCGCTGAAGCCCAGGTCCTCGTAGAGGTGCCAGGCGACGGACATCACCTCCACGTCCAGGGCCGGGTCCATCTCGCCGATGGCCTCCACATTGAACTGCCAGAACTGGCGATAGCGCCCCGCCTGAGGCTTCTCGTGGCGGAAGATGGGGCCCAGGGAGTAGAGCTTGACCGGCTGTGGTCGGGTGCGCATGCCATGCTCCAGGTAGGCGCGCATGACGCCCGCGGTGAACTCAGGCCGCAGCGTCAGATGGTCTCCCCCTTTATCCTGGAAGGAGTACATCTCCTTGTCCACGATGTCGGTGCCTTCGCCGACGCCGCGCACGAAGAGGCTCGTCTCCTCAAAGATGGGGGTGTCAATGTACTCGTAGCCGTACAGGGCGGCGATGGCATGGGCGCGCTCGGTTACATGCCGCCAGTAAGGCTGGTCCTCCGGCAAGATGTCCAGGGTGCCCCGCGGCGCGCGATACAAAGAAAGAACCTCCAGAACGGTTTTGAAAGCATTATACATGAAGGGAAGGTTGGCGACAAGCGAGGCACAGGCCGAGAGTGGGCTAACCGGGCGCGGTGGTCGGGATGGGGAGGGAAAGGCGCGGGCGGCGCGTGGGCTTGGGGGTCGGCGTGGGCGTCGCGGGCGTCCCCGTTACCTCTACGAAAAGGGCGCTCACAGGCCCCCAATGACCCTCCACATCGCGCCCGCGCACGAAAACGAGGTGCCGACCGGCGGCGATGTCCAGAGGAGACAGGGCGCCCCGCACCACCTCTACCGGCGCGTTGAAGGCCCCGTCCGCCGCGGACAGCGCCAGGGGCACGCCGCCAGCCCAGGGCGGCACGTCCAGATACGCCTCCGCCGCGGCGATGGGTTGCTGGCCACTGGCGACATCGCTGATCGTGGCCTCCACGAGCACGGGCATCCCAGGTCCGGCCGAGATGCTTCTTGGGCCGATCGTGTCCGGCCCGCGCACCAGCCTGTACGGCATGGGGGCCACCTTCGCCGCGTAGAGGAGCGCGGGGAAGTTCTCCTGCCAGATCCGGGAGATGTCCCGATACGGCTGGAAGAAGGCGTTGCCGACCTCAAAGGTGAAAGCAGCGATTCCCAGCACGCCGTAAGCCCAGTCATCGGTGGTGCCGCTGGTGGGATAGAGACAACTGGCAGGCTGGCAAGAGAGATAGCCGTTGTAATAGGCGAACTTGTCTCCCAAGCGCTGCAGATCCGCCCGGTTCGGGGCGGGGTTGGTGGTGAACCCCCACGGCCACAGCACGAGCTCGCCGTAACTGTGCAACGAGATCAGGATGCCCTGAGCCGTGTCAGGAGCAGGGTCCCAGAGGTTGGGGCCACGCTGGTCGGCGAAGAGGCTCCGCAGCAGCGCCTCCAAGGCCGCCTCCTCCGGCTCCGAGGCAGGAGAAGGGCCGGCATAGACCTGAGAGCAAGGGTCGCCGGAGGCCCCGGGCGGCAGGTTGCTCCAGCCGAAGGAAGCGTTGCGGTTGAGGTCGGTGCCGTACTGGTTGGAGATGGTGGGCGGCACGTCGCAAAGGCCGCCGTTCTGATTGTTGACGTTCTTGCGCTGGTAGTAGCCTTGCTCGGCCAAGAGGCGGCCATCGGGGTTCGTGATCGGCGCGACCCATATCTCATGCCAATCCAACAGCCACGTGGCCTCCGGATCGTTGCCGTAGCCCTGCACGAGGTAAGCGACGAAGTTGAGAGCGAGCTCGGTGGTGGCCAGTTCGCGGGCGTGAATGGCGGCCATCAGGAAAAAGACGGGCTTAGGCCCGGGGACGGCCCGATTGGTCAGGCGGAGCGCCCACAAGTCGTGCCCTGCGCTATGTCCTGATGCGATCTTCAGCCAGCTGTCGCCGTAGTCCACCAACTGGGCCAAGTCAGGATAGCGGTTGGCCACTTCCTGCAGGTAGGCAACGGTTTCCGCCACCGTATGGTAGCCATCCCGAAAGGCTTCCACCGCACGGAAGCGCGCCAAGGACTCGCTTTGTCGCGCGTCCGGCACGACCAAGTAGCCCGCCTCTCGCAAAGTGGCGCGGGTCTTGGCGTCGGTCAGGGCCAGGAGGTAGTCGGGGCCGCGCGTTTCCAGAAGGTCAAGGCCCAAGGCCAGGAGCGCCGCCACCTGGGCTTGATCTTTGACGTAGATGCGCACGATCTGGGGCTCTTCGCCCACAGGCCGAGGCTCAAGGGGCAACGGCGCGGTCCAGGTGGGATTGGGAAGGGCCAACGCTCCGAGCAGGACCCAGAGCAGCAGCGCGACCACGCTTCGGCGAGGACGCATTACGCTCCTTCGGAGATCCATACGACCTTCATCCGACGGGGATTGTAACAGATTCGCACGCCCTTGGCAACTCGCGGGTTGCGGGCGCGCCGTACGGGTGGTATAATGAAGGCATGGTCTCCAAGTTTGCACCCGGCCTCCGTGAGAGCCTCATGGCTGACCAATCTGCCGAGGTGAACTTGATCTTGCGGGTTCAAGGCGACCCCGCGGCCTGCCGCGTTCAGATAGAACGGGCCGGCTTCCGCGTCCGGCGCGCCTTTCGTCTCGTCCCCGCCTTTGCCGTTACCGGCCCCGCCTCCGCCGCGCTGGCCCTGGCCGAAGCCTCTTGGCTGACCCAGGTTGAGCCCGACCATCCCGTTCACATCATGTAGAGCGGCCATGAGCCACGACAAACTTCATCACTCTCTGCGCGCCCTCGTCGCTTCCGCTCCGCCCGAGCAGCCGGTGCGCGTGATCGTTCAATTTCGCCGCCATTCGCCCGTGCAGCGTCCACCCCTCATCGCCTCCCTACCGTCGGCCTACTACTTTAACCGCCTGCCCGCGGCCGCAGTGGAACTCGCCGTCAACGAGTTGGAGGCCTTGCTGCACAGCGACGCCGTAGAGCAGGTGTGGCAGGACCTCCCCGTCCACACGATGGTGGATGTCTCGGTGCCCAAGATCCAGGCCCCGCGCCTCTGGCTGGAAGGGCACACGGGGAGAGGCGTCAAGATCGCCTTCGTGGATACAGGCATAGACGACACGCACCCCGATTTCCAAGGCCGCATCGTGGCCGCCACCAGCCTGGTCGGGCGCAGCGCGCGCGACGGCAACGGCCACGGCACGCACGTCGCCTCCATCGCCGCGGGGAGCGGCGCGGCCAGCAAGGGCAAGTACCGCGGCGTCGCGCCGGAGGCTCTGATCTTGGCCGCGAAGGTGCTCGCGGACGACGGCTCCGGCTTCACCAGCGACGTGATGGCGGGGATTGAATGGGCGGTGGATCAGGGCGCGCAGGTCATCAACCTCTCGTTAGGCAGCGATGAGCCCAGCGACGGCACCGACGCCCTCTCGGCCCTTTGCGACCAGGTGGTGCGACAGGGCATCGTCGTCTGCGTGGCGGCGGGGAACATGGGCCCCAAGCCGGGAACCATCGGCACGCCGGGCTGCGCGCGCGAGGTCATCACCGTCGGCGCATCCACCGACCAAGACGAGGTGGCCCCCTTCTCCAGCCGCGGCCCGACGTTGGACGGCCGCCGCAAGCCCGATATCGTGTGCCCCGGCGAAGGGATCGTCGGCGCGCGCGCCTACCGCACAAACGCAGGCCATCCGTTGGACGGCCGCTACACCGAGATCTCCGGCACGAGCATGGCAACGCCCCACGCCAGCGGCGCCTGCGCGCTCCTGTTGGAGGCGAGGCCCGATCTGACCCCCGCGCAGATCAAGGCGCTCATGATGCAGCACGCGGTGAACCTGGAGCAAGAGGCCAACGCCCAGGGCGCAGGTCGCCTAGACCTCTACGCGACCTATCGCGCGGTGGTCCCGGCTGGCAAGAAACCGTCTGGCTGCCTGACCAGCCTCTTTCACCTGGGGAGGAGATAGTTCAAGGTGATCGTTTGGGTCTGTACCGACATGGAAGGCTTGGCCGGCATAGATCACTGGGATCAATGTTATGATCCCGATGACCACTCACCTGCCTATCGGTACGGCCTGGAGCAACTGACCGCGGAGGTGAACGCCGTCGTTGCGGGCTGCTTTGACGGCGGCGCTACGGAAGTGCGCGTGATGGACGGGCACGGGCGCAACGGGAACAAAGGGTTCATCCTGGAGAAACTGGATCCGCGGGTCCGACGGGTCTGGTTCTCCCAGACGGAACCCGGGCGGCTGGAAGGCCTGGACGAGACGGTGTACGCGGTCGCCATGATCGGCCAACATGCGATGGCGGGGACGCTGAACGGCTTCCTTGATCATACCCAGGCCCCGAAGGAGATCTGCCGCTACCTGATCAACGGGCAAGAACAAGGCGAAATGGGGCAGTTGGCCCTGTATGCCGGCGGCATGGGCGTCCCTTTGTTCTACGTCTCAGGAGATGAAGCCCTGTGCGCCGAGGCGCACCGCCTCTTCCCCCATGTCCACACCACCCCTACAAAGAAGGGCACAGGTTGGGATACCTGCGAGCTGTACCCACCCGACCAGGTGCGGGCGCGCATCCGGCAAGATGTGGCTGCGGCTTTGCGCACGGTAGATCGCGCTCGGGCATGGCGGCCTGAGCCCCCCATTGAGATCACCGTAGAGTTCGCCTGGAGCGGCAAGGCCGATCGCCTGGCCCGCGTCCCCGGCGTGCGGCGGCTGCACGCGCGCATCGTGTCGTGGACGATCAAAGATCCGCGCGACATCTATCGCTGGCCT
>DAOTYP010000009.1:0-3276 GCA_034434975.1 Anaerolineae bacterium
CACCGGAGATGGCGCTCAGCGGGTCCTGCAGAAGCGCCTGACAGAACCGAGGGCTGACGATGGCGGCGCTCAACAAGCGATTCAACTCGCGGTGGTCTCGGTATGATGTCCTGTTCACGACGCTCTCCTCCCCAACAAACTTGCTCACCCCTTCCACGCTATTGCACAGTCTGGCCAAGGAAGGCTGCTTCCAGCGTACAAAGCCGCGTACAAAGCCGTCCCTTCCTGCCCTGTCGGAGCAGGCTGCTTAGCCCCGACCGTGACCGGTCGGCGTTTCCTCGTCGGGTTCACAGAAGCGCTATCTACTACTATATGAAGCAGCCACCGTTGCACTCGGGGTTCGGCACGATGCGCGCGGCCCCTACCGGCGTCGTTGAGGCGAGGGCGATCAGGGCCAACGCGACCAGCAAGACCACGCGCACGCTCTTGGTGCCACCATAGCGCAGGTAAAGGGTTTGTAGCCGTTCCATCGCATGCCCTCCGGTGATCGTTGTGCTTGGTGAGTCAAATCACCTATAACATGGGGTAGTCACCAAAGGACTCACCAAAACCTTGGGATCCCCGCCATGCGCCGGTGCGGGCGCATTTTCAACCTGTCATCTCTCTGTACAAGGCTTGCGTCTCGCGGGAGGGCGCTACACGCAGGTCCTCCCACAGGAGTCGGACGCATTCCCTGTATTGCCGGGCAGCGGCAGCCCTGTCGCCCATCTGTAGGTAGCAACGGATCATCTGGCGATGGATTTCCTCTCGGTACGGGTCCACGGTTAGGATCCGACGATAGTGATCCAACGCGACGGCAGGGAAGCCCTGGGCAAGGCGGAAATCGCCCAACCAAGATAAGGCGGCCAAATAGCGCTGTTGTAAGCGCTCCCGCTCTTCCTGGGCCCAATCCTCGTAGCAATCCTCCAGGTAGTCGCCGTTGTAAAGGGTGATGGCCTGTTCGTAGGCGAGCGCTCGCGCCTCATCGTCTCCTTCGTCGCCCCGTTGCAATTGCCGCTCAAATTCCTCCACGTCGTACCAATAATCCAACTGCCGATTGAAGCGGTAGAGCCCCGTCTCTTCATCAAAGATGATGAACTCCGGGAAGATCGCCCGGCGCAGCCGATACATGGTAGAGCGGAAGATGCCGTTGAGCCGCTCAGGCGAGTGGTCGGGCCAAAAAAGGAGGCCAATTTGCTCTTTGCGCAGGCCGTCGGGGTGGCCCACCAAGCAAAAGAAGAGCTCTCGCGCTTTGTTGGTGGCCCATCGCGCGCTGCTCACTAGTTGGCCGTCGGCCAGCACTTGACCTTGGCCGAAAGCGTGGATTTCCAGGCGATGCGGAATCGCCGCGACTTCGGCCCTTTCGGCGGCTCGCTCGGGGGCGGCAACTTGCATCCGAGCCAAGAGACGACGGGCGCGCGCGTCGGCGCGTGCGGCGTAGCGCAAGAGCGGCAAGGCCCGCCGTCCGGCTGCGGCCAGGAAGGCATCGCTGCCGATCGCCTCGGCGATGTCTAAGGCTGCGCCGAGGTCTCGTAGGCCGTGGGTGATCTCGCCTGCCCGGAAGCGCGCGAGGGCGGATTGGAGCCTGGCCCAGGCCAGTTCTTGCTTGAGGTCGCCTTGAGCCAGCAGGCTGCAAGCCTGTTCAAGAGTTGCCAGGGCGCCCTGGTTATCGCCTTGTTCTAACTGCCAGACCCCCCAACTGGTGAGGCTCAGCCCCCGTTCATACACAGAGCCGCTGGCCTCTGCCCGCTCCAAGGCGATGCGCAGGTAGGTCTCGGCCTGCTCCGTTTGACCTTGCAGGAGGTACGTGTAGCCCATGGCCTGCAGGATGTAAGTGGTGGCAAAGGCCTCATCGGCCCGTTGCGCCACGTCCAGCCCGCGTCGGTACGATTCCAGCGCCTCCGCATAGTTTCCTAGGTCGCGCTGGACATCGCCGAGGCTGGCCAGCACCGTTGCCTCTACCCGTTGGTGGCCGCTTTCCCGCGCCCGCGTCAGGGCGTCCATGAAAACCTGCTGGGCCTGCTCGTAATCGCCTCTCAGATGGTAGACAACGCCTAGGTTGTTGAGCGTGATGGCCCAAGGGCCGGGGTTGCCAAGGCGCTGCCAATACTCCAAGGCCGAGCGATAGTGGGCGATGGCCGCATCTAAGCGACCGCGGGCGCGCTCTACGATCCCCATTTCTTGATGGGTTACCGCGATGTTGTGGGCGTCGCTCAGGCGGCGGTATATCTCCAGGGCCCGTTCTAGGCTGGCGTGCGCTGCGGGTGGAAAGCCTAGCCGGAACTGACAGATGCCGATGGCCTTGTGGGCCTCGGCTACGATGGGCTGCGCGTCCTCGCGGCCTTCTACCATCGCCAGTACCTTCCGGCAAAGGGCGATCACTTCTTGATATTTGCCCTGGAAGCGAAGGACGGCGCTTTTGCGCATGAGGACGCGCGCCTGGTTGATCACATCGCCGGCCGCGGCGAAGAGGGTTTCAGCATGGTCGTACAAAGCCAGCGCCCCCGGCAACTCTCCCCGGTCCGCCAGGATGTTCGCGCGCAAGGAGAGCAAATGCGGACGGCTGGCGAACAGTTGTGCCGGGATGGACTCCAACCAGCCGGAGAGGATTGTCAGACGACCGGCCATGTAGAGCTGCTGACCGACGCGCTCGCTCAGGCGGGCCAGTTCTTCCGCATCTCCCAGACGCTGGTAAATGGTGGCCGCGCGTTCCCATTCTTTGCGCGCAACGTAGATGTCTGCTGCCCGTCTCTCCAGGCCGAAGTAGACAGAAGGCATCTCGCGCGCCAGGCGGTTGCGCAAGAACTCGCGCAGAAGGGAGTGGTAGCGCACCCAGGGGCCTTCTCCCTCACCCTCCAGCAAGGTGACGAAGAGGTTGCGCCGCAGCAGATGATCCAGCACCCCTTCCCAATCGCCGGGCCCGAGGAGCTCCTCGCACAGGCGCGGGTTGACCTCTTCCAGCACGGAGGAGCGCAGGAGAAAGGACTGGATGTCGGGGGGCTGCGCGGCGAGGACCTGCTCGGCCATGTAGTCATAAACGTTGATGCCGATCGCGTGCGCGCCGGCGACATCGGCCAGAACCTTTTGCCATTGGCTCTGGGCCGAGAGGAGGATGCCCGTTATCCAGCCTTCCGCGTGATCGCACAGGGCCTTGGCTTGCTCCAGCGGCAGGTCCAGGTGATAGGTTTTGCGGACCAGCATCTGGACCTCTTCGGGTGTGAAGCGGAGCTCATCGGCGCTGAGGCCGGCCACCTGCCCGCGCGCGGTCAGGAGCGCCAGGTTAGGCAAAGAGGGAAG
>DAOTYP010000010.1:0-2586 GCA_034434975.1 Anaerolineae bacterium
CCGGAGAGCAAGTCAGGGTATCCGCAAGGCCCGATCGCCAATGAAGGGAGCCTGCCGCGCCTTCTACGGGCCTATCCTAACCTCTACGCCGACCTCTCAGCCCATAGCGGTTACAACGCCCTCACCCGCGACGAGGCGTTCGGCATCCGTTTCCTGAACGAGTTCCAGGATAAACTTCTCTTCGGCACCGACGTTTGCTTTGGCGATGCTCAGGGACGCATGCCTCATCTCCCTTACCTTCGTTCCCTGCGCAGTCGCGATCTCCTGAGCCAGGAGGCGTTCGCCAAGATCACGGCGGAAAACGCCGTGCGCCATGTGCTACAGCGCATGAGAAGGGACACTGGCGTGTGATGAGATGATTATGAAAGGAGTGGCAACACGATGAGCGTGGTGCGGACCGAGGTAGAAACGGACTTCAACTTGCCGAAAACGTATGACCCCGCTCTCTACGAGTCAAGCCTGTACGATTGGTGGGAAAAGGAGGGCTTCTTCAAGCCGGAGACCCAATGGAAACTGGGCCAGGCGCGGCGCGACGCCAAGCCTTTCGTCATCTCCATGCCTCCGCCTAACGTAACCGGCGCGCTGCACATCGGCCACGCCATGACCGCAGCGGTGGAGGATCTGATGATTCGCTACCACCGCATGAAGGGCGAGCCGACCCTCTGGGTGCCCGGCAGCGACCATGCCGGCATCGCCACCCAAAACGTGGTGGAGCGAGAGTTGGCCAAGGAAGGCTTGACCCGCCAGGCCTTGGGGCGCGAGCGGTTCTTAGAGCGGGTCTGGCAATGGAAACGCGAGTACGGCGCGCGCATCACCCAGCAGCATCGCCGCCTGGGCGTATCTTGCGACTGGGATCGTGAGCGCTTCACTTTGGACGAGGGCCTCTCCCGCGCGGTGCGTGTGGCCTTCGTGCGCCTCTATGAGCGCGGCCTGATTTATCGTGGCCCGCGCCTGGTGAACTGGTGCCCTCGTTGCCAGACGGCCATCTCCGACCTGGAGGTGGAGCACGAGGAAGAAATGGGACGGCTCTGGACGGTGCGCTACTACCTGGAGGGCGGCGACCACATAGATGTGGCGACGACGCGGCCCGAGACCATCCTGGGCGACACCGCGGTAGCCGTGCATCCGGAGGATGAGCGCTACCGGCCGCTCATAGGGCGCATCGCGCTCCTTCCCATCCTAGGACGACGCATTCCCATCATCGCCGACGCCGCGGTGGACCCTGCCTTCGGCACCGGCGCGGTGAAGGTCACGCCTGGCCATGACCCTAATGACTATGAGATGGGCCAGCGCCATCACCTCCCCATCGTGAACGCCATGAACTACGACGGCACGATGAGCGCCGAAGCAGGGCCTTACGCCGGATTGGAGCGCTATGCCTGCCGCCGTCGTCTGCTGGACGACCTGCGGGCCGCAGGCCAACTCATCAAGGAGGAAGATCATGCCTTGAGCATCGGCCACTGCCAGCGTTGTGGCACGGTGGTGGAACCGTTGATCTCTACCCAATGGTTCGTGAAGGCGAAGCCGCTGGCTGAGCCCGCCATCGCTGCCGTGCGTGAAGGGCGCATCCGCATCGTGCCGGAGCGGTTCACGCGCATCTACTTCCACTGGATGGAGAACATCCGCGATTGGTGCATCAGCCGCCAACTCTGGTGGGGGCATCGCATCCCCGTCTGGTATTGCGACGACTGCGGTCGGGAGACCTGCGCCATCACCGATCCTGACCGCTGCGCCCATTGCGGCAGCGGCAGGATACGCCAGGACGAAGATGTGTTGGATACCTGGTTCAGTTCGGCGCTGTGGCCCTTCTCCACCTTGGGCTGGCCGGACGACACGCCTGATCTACGCACCTTCTACCCGACCTCGGTGCTGGAGACGGGGTACGACATCCTCTTCTTCTGGGTGGCGCGCATGATCATGATGGGCCTGGCCATGACCGGCGACATCCCCTTTCACACGGTCTACCTGCACGGCCTCATCCGCGACGAGTTCGGCCGCAAATACTCCAAGTCGCTGGGCAACGCGCTAGACCCGACCGAGGTCATTGAGGAATACGGCACCGACGCGCTGCGTTTCGCCTTGGTGACGAGCAGCACGCCGGGCCTGGATACGAAGTTGGCCCCTAAGCGGGTGGAGGCGGCGCGCAACTTCGCCAACAAGATCTGGAATGCGGCGAGGTTCGTGCTCGGCGCCCTGGCTTCCGGCCCTGCTCTCGCACGCGAGCGGCCTACGCTTCCCAGCGCCGAAAACCTGACCTTGGCCGACCGCTGGATCCTCTCGCGCCAGCATCGCCTCACCGCCGAGGTGGATCATCTTATGGAAGACTACCAGTTCGGAGAGGCGGGGCGGCAGATCTACGAGTTCCTATGGGGCGAATACTGCGACTGGTACATTGAGATCGCCAAAGCCCGGCTGTACGGCGATGACCTTCCGGCGAAAACCACGACGCTGCAAACCTTGGTCTACGTGCTGGAGCGGACCTTGCGGCTCTTGCATCCGTTCATGCCCTTTGTCACCGAGGCAATCTGGCAGAGGCTTCCCCATGAGGGGCCGTCCATCATGCTGGCCCCCTGGCCTACCGACGGC
>DAOTYP010000011.1:0-3318 GCA_034434975.1 Anaerolineae bacterium
CCAGGTTAGGCAAAGAGGGAAGGGTGCGGGTGCTCAGGATGAGGTGGCAGTTCTCATCAGACAGTTGCAGCAGGTAACCGATGATCTCGTTGATCTCATCCTGCTCTTCAACCGTGTGGTAATCGTCCAGGATGATCACGAAATAATCGGCGATGGATTCGTACAGTTCGTTGACCAGGGTACCGACCAGAGCCCTTAACTGGCGCGTCGGCTGGGGGCTCGCCTGAAGGATGGCCAGGGTCCTCTCGCCGGCTTTGGGGAAGCGGGTGCGCAGGGAGGCGACCAAGTGGGCCAGGAACGTGCGCGGATCGCGATCGTAGGCGTCCAGGCTATACCAGCAGACGGGGAGATCGGTTTCGCTGGCGTAATCAACGAGGAGGGAGCTCTTGCCGTATCCGGCCGGCGCGGAGATCAGGAAGAGCTTACGCTCAATGGACGCGTGGATAAAATCCACCAGTCGCGAGCGACGGAGTAGACCCTCGCGGCGTTGCGGGATACGTATCTTGGTGGTGATGATGAGGGGAGCGTCCACCGGGACCTCGTGGCGGTGCCGCCCTCCGCCGCCATAGCGATCAACGCGTGCTTCTGGCTAGGATATATCACCGCAGACTCACCAAAACGCTCACCGACCAGAGACAAGCATCCCAACGCTTGCAAAAGACATAGAAATCGTGAAAAACCGACCGAAAACGATAGAAATACATTGAAATCATAGCGAAGACCCCCCTTTCTGTCAAGGCAAAATTCCTTACAATCCCCTTACAACAGAACTAAAGGGCGGCCGTCGTGGAGACGAGGCCGCCGATCAGGTGAACAGGAAGATGTTCGGTAAAAGGCGCAGGGCGATTTATGAGTCCGTCGCCTCAGCGGGTTTGGGGGCGCGTGCGCATCGTGTAAACCAAGATGGCCAGGGCTGCCAACAAGAGGGCGATCTGCGGCAAGGTCGTCTGCCAGGTAGGATAGAGGCCAAGGAGATCGGAAGATGGCAGGTAATCTGCGGTGTTCGCGGGGAGGACGTTCGCCTCCTGCAGCTCATGGATGCCCGTTCCTACGAACTTGAAGCCGAGGTAGTAGATGAGGAGGCTGCTCACGCGGAAGAAGGCGCGCAGAGGGAGGCGCAGGCTCGCTCCCAACATGAGGACCGCGATGACTGCTAGCACGGCCGCGCCAAGGGCGAACCCCAGCAGTAGATCGCGCGCCGAGATGGACGGGGCGAGGCCGATGTAGAAGAGGATCGTCTCGACTCCCTCGCGGTAAACGGCCAGGAAAGCCAGGATGGCCAGGGACAGAAGGCGCCCGCTGTTGAGGGCGCGCGTGGCTTGCTCGTCAATGTACTTTTGCCACGCGCCGAGGTGGGCTTTGCTATGAAGCCAGTAACTCACAGAAAACAGCATCACGGCCGCGACCAGGCTAGTGATGCCCTCTATCACCTCGCGGCCGGCGCCCGTCAAGGCCCGCGCGAAAAGGGCCTGCACGGCCATTGCCGTCAGCACGCTAGCCAGTAGACCAACCGCGCCGCCGCTCCATATCCATTGGCGTTTGTCGCCATGCCCCGATCGGCTCAGGAAGGCCAGGAGCGCCGCTACAATGAGAAGGGCTTCCAACCCCTCGCGCAGCAAGATGATCGCGGCATCCCAGACGTTGTAGCGGGTTGTCTGACGGGCGAGAGGCGATGGGTCTGGTTGGGGCTCCGGCGGTTCGGCTGTGAAGCCAGCGGCATGAGGGGCGAGGAGCCATAGCAGCAGCAAGGCGCTTGTGATGACGATGAGAAAGCGCACCGTAGGGAGCCACGGGCGCGCGGCGCGACGAGCAAGACCTTGGGACATAGGGGCTCTCCTCCTGTTAGATGATTAGATATAGTTTCGTCGGTAGGGAACTATCCTGCGAGACGAAATTCACCTTTATCGGCACTTAGGGCTGCCATCGGTGCGGACTCCACAGGCCACCCGCACCTGTGGGCTCATGCTGCAATGGGCCAATAGATGCATTTCCCAATCCTCCTCGCTGAATCCCAACTGACGGGCGACGGCGATCAGTTGCCTTTCCAGTTCGCTGTTGGCAAACTCTACTACGCCACCGCAATCTTGGCAGATAAGGTGATGGTGCTTTCCACGTCGGCTGGTTGCTTCAAAGCGGCTTTGCCCCGTAGGCTCTGTGATTTGAATCTCGCGCACGAGGCCGCGCGCGACCAAGATGCGCAGGGCGCGGTAAACGGTGGAGAGGCTGATGCCAGGGTCCACCGCGTGGGCGCGAGCGAAAATCTCTGCCGCGTCCAGGTGCCCGTCGCTGGCCTCTATGATGGCCAGGACCAGGGCGCGTTGCGGCGTGACCCGTTCGCCGACCGCTCGCAGAGATGCTCGCGCCGCGTCTAGGGGATAAGGGGAGGGTTCTGGCGTCATGGTGGCAGTCTATATGCAAATGATTTCTATTTGCAAGATATCACGGAATCGCCAGGCTGTCAAGTCCTCTCTTGGGTGAGACAGGGCTTTCCAGTGTTCCGAGTTTGATGTATTCTTGGCCTGAAGGTGCTTTGGAGGTGGTGTCATGGAGGCGGTTGAGGGTGGTCGCAGCTTGTTTGAGGTGCTGGGCGCACTTCCCGACCCCAGGGGCAGGCATGGACGTCGCTACCCCATTGGGTCGCTGCTTGCGGTCCTGATCCTGGCCGCCATGAACGGCCAGTCCTCCTTGCGGGGGATGTGGCTGTGGGCCAGGGCCCACGCGGAGTTCTTGACCTCTCGTCTCAGCTTTCACCACCAGCGCATCCCTGCCCTGGAGACTTTCAGGATCATCCTTTGTCGGCTTGACCTTGCGGTCTTGCTTGAGGCCTTCAACGCCTGGCTTTCAGTCTGCGATGGGGAGCGCATAAGCCTTGATGAGAAGGCGCTGCGGGGGAGCAAGCGGGAGGTTGAGCCGCCCTGGATGGTGGTTTGTGCCTTTGGGCAGAGGGTTGGGGTGGTTGGGGGAGAGGTCTTGGCCCAGGGGCAGGACAGGACGGAGGCGGCGCTTGCGCTCCTTGAGAGGGTGCCGCTTGAGGGCAAGCTCCTGACGCTGGATGCTGGGCTGATGGTGAGGCCTGTGGTGCGGCGGGTGGTGGAAAAAGGGGGGCGTACTTAGGGCCGGTCAAGGGCAACCAGCCCGCACTGCAGCAGGCGACGGAGCTGTGGCTGCGGGAAAGGGGTTGCTGGGGCCGGGCGGCTGACGTGCGACAGGCGACGAAGGGCCATGGCCGGCTTGAGATCAGGGAGCTTTGGCTGGAGGAAGCCTCCGCGCTGGGGGAGCGCCTGGAGGCCGAGTACGGCTGGCCGGGGGTGCGGTACT
>DAOTYP010000012.1:0-14361 GCA_034434975.1 Anaerolineae bacterium
AGCCCGCAGGTCTTTGACGGCGATGGCGATGTGATTGATCCCTTTGATCATGAGACCCACTACCTTCTGCAAAATTTAGACGCCTGATCCCGATGGTGGGTTCCAAGCCCGGCCTGACAGAGTATAGCCGGTAAAAAGCCCCACGTCAAATGACAAGATGAAGGAACCACATGCCGGCGCTTGCCCCTCGTCCCCTGAGGCACGCCAGGGGATAAAGCCATGGCCATGAAGCCCCAGGAAGGCATGCCGCCTCCTACTACTCGCGGCTGCCAACTCCGCCATCCGCCCCTCCACCGCCTAGACAACCGTCACACCTTGGGGTATAATTGAAATGATGATGAACAAAACCGACATTTTGCGCGAACTGGTCGCCCTCCTCGGCCCGCGTGCGGTCCTCCATCGGCCTGAAGACCTGATGCTCTACGAGTACGACGCCGGCCTTGACCGCGCACGGCCCGATTTCGTCGTCCTCCCGGAGACGACGGAGCAGGTAGCCGCGGTGGTCAAGTTGGCGAACCGCGAGGGCATCCCCTTCCTCCCGCGCGGCGCGGGTACGGGCCTCAGCGGCGGCGCCATCCCCGTCCAAGGCGGCATCGTCATCAGCCTCAGCCGCATGAAGCGCATCCTCGCGATAGACCTCCCCAACCGCCAGGCCGTCGTCCAACCAGGCGTCGTCAACCTGGCGATCACGCAAGCCGTCGCCGCGCATGGCTTCTACTTTGTCCCTGACCCTTCGTCCCAGAAGGCCTGCACGATCGGCGGCAACGTGGCCGAAAATGCCGGCGGCCCTCACTGCCTGGCTTATGGCGTTACCTCCAACCACGTGCTGGGGATGGAGGTCGTCCTGCCTGACGGCGAGATAGCCTGGTTCGGCGGCCCTACGCCCGACACCCCCGGCTATGACCTGGCCGGAGTCATGACCGGCTCGGAAGGCACCCTCGGCATCGTCACGCAAATCATCGTGCGCCTGACCCATGCGCCGGAAGCCGTCAAAACCCTCCTAGCGGTCTTTGACACGGTGGAAGCCGCCTCTAACGCCGTATCGGCCATCATCGCCGATGGCACGATCCCCGCCGCCCTGGAGATGATGGACAACTTCGCCATCCAGGCCGTAGAGGCAGCCAAGCCCTACGGCTACCCCCAGGATGCCGGCGCCGTCCTCCTGATTGATCTGGAAGGCTTCGTGGACGGGTTAGACGCCCTGGCAGACCACGTGCGCGGCATCTTGTTGGAGGAAGGCGCACGCGAGGTGCGACAGGCCCAAGATGCCGCAGAGCGAGAGCGACTGTGGGCAGGCCGCAAAGGCACCTTCGGCGCGATAGGACGCATCTCGCCCAGTTACCTCGTCCAAGATGGCGTCGTCCCGCGCACGAGGCTTCCCTGGGCATTGCGTCAGATCGCGGCCATCGGCGAGAAGTACGGCTTCCGCATCGCCAACGTCTTCCACGCCGGCGACGGCAACGTGCATCCCCTGATCCTGTTTGACGAACGCGACCCCGAGCAGACGCGTCGGGTGCTACAAGCCGGCAGCGAGATCCTGGCCATCTGCGTGGAGGCGGGAGGCAGCATCAGCGGAGAGCACGGCATCGGCGTAGAAAAGCGAGAAGATCTGCCGCGCCTCTTCGGCCCTGCAGACCTGCGCGCGATGAAACGACTACGCGACGCCTTTGACCCCGCCGGACTGTGCAACCCGGCTAAGATCTTCCCCGCCTCCAAGGCCTGCTACGAAGTGAACCCTAAACCGCGCCCCTTGCCCAGGCTATCAGAGGCTCCGTGAGACATCTCCCACCCTGCCAGGAAACCGGAAACCAATGAACGCTAACGCGAGCGTGCACGCTGCCAGGTTGGCGCACGCCTTGGCCCAGATGTTGGGGGAAGAAGCCGTCATCTCCGCGCCGGAAGCCCTCTCCGCCTACGCCATAGACGGCGTAGTGCCCACGGTCGCGGCTTTCCCGTCAACCGTAGATCAGGTGAGCGATCTCTTGGCCTTCGCCCACGCCGAGGGGCTGGCGGTGATTCCCTGGGGCGGTGGCACCCTGAAGGCCTTGGGCAATCCGCCTCGCCGCGCCGACATCCTCCTTTCCCTGACGCGCTTGAACCAGGTATTGGAGCATGAGCCTGCCGACCTGACGGCAACCGCGCAAGCGGGCATCACCCTAGAGGCGTTGCAGACGCACCTGGCCCACGCAGGCCAATGGCTTCCGCTGGACCCTCCTCTGGCAAGCCGCGCGACGATAGGCGGGCTCTTGGCTGCCAACGCCAGCGGCCCGCAACGCCTCGGTTACGGCACCTTGCGAGACCTCGTCATAGGGCTGCGGTTAGTCGGCGACGACGGAGTCATCTTCAAAAGCGGCGCAAAGGTGGTCAAGAACGCCGCTGGCTACGACCTGCCCAAACTCTTCATCGGCTCATTGGGCACCTTAGGGATCGTCGTAGAAGTCACCTTCAAATTGCTCCCCCTGCCCAAGGCCCGCTGCACCCTGATCGCCTCCTTCCGCACCCTGGCCCAGGCCAGCGATGCCGTCCGTCAGGTTCTGGCTTCCGCCCTCGCGCCGACCGCGTTGGAGATCCTGGATAGCAACGCAGCCCGTGCCGCTGGCCTTCCCGGCGAGGGTTGGACCCTCTGCGCGCGCTTTGCGGGCATCGCCCCGGCGACGGAACGGCAGACGCGCGAGATGGAACGCGTCGCGAAGTCCGCCGGCGCGCTCACCCTGTCCACCATGCAAAATCGGGCTGAGGCTGGCCTATGGTCGCAGATCGCAGACCTGCCCGCGACCTTGCCCCCTGCCGACGGCGCGTGGTTCAGGGCCAAGATCGGCGTGCTGCCGACCCGCTTGCCGGAGGCCGCAGAAGCGGTAGAGCAGATTGCCCAGACGCATGCCCTGCAGACAAGCCTTTGGCTGCGGGCCGGCACCGGCCTGGCCTATGCGGTGCTGCAAGACGGCGAGTCGGACGGCCCTGGCCTGATGCGGCTGGGACTGGCGCTGGCAGCCTTGCGGGAGCGCGCTGGCGCCTTGGGTGGAACGATGACCGTAGAGGAAGCGCCCGTCGCCCTGAAGGTGAGGGACGCGGTCTGGGGGCCTCCGCGCAGCGACTTCCGCGTGATGCAAGCGATCAAACGCAACTTTGACCCTAAGGACATCTTGAACCCCGGGCGTTTAGTCGGCGCGCAGTAGCGCCCTTGAGAGAAACGCCATCGTCAAACGAGGCGAGGCTATGGTGAAGACGGTAGCGAGCGGCCCCCCTATTTCGCTAGTAGAACTGGCAAAGCAGGCGACGCTGGGTAACTACCCCGCGCCGGACGCGCCGAACTATGCAGAGATCCTCCGTTGCACCCACTGCGGCCTCTGCTTGGATCATTGCCCGACGTACAGGGTGCTCGGAGTGGAATCCGATTCGCCGCGCGGCCGCATCTATCAAATGCGCGCGGTGGCCGAGGGGCGGTATGAGGTCAACGCCGATTTCGCCGAGCACATGAACGTTTGTCTGGCCTGTCGCGCCTGTGAGACGGCTTGCCCGGCCAACGTCGGTTTTGGCCAACTGGTAGAAGCCGCGCGTTGGGAAGCCGTAGCCGGCCTCCCCATGTCGCGCCGCGAGCGGTTCTGGCGATGGCTGATCCTGCGTCAACTCTTCCCCCACCCGCAACGGTTGCGCTGGGCAGGTTGGCTTCTGCGGTTCTACCAGCGATCGGGCCTGCAATCGCTCGCACGCCGCACCGGCATCCTTCGCTTCCTATCGCCCCGCCTGGCCCAGATGGAAAGCCTGGCTCCCCAGTTCGGCCACTTCTTCCCCGCCGCGCGCAACCAATTTTACCTGGCGCGCGGCAAAAGTCGCGGCACCGTCGCCTTTTTCTCAGGCTGCATCATGCCCCTGGCCTACGGCGCGACCAACATGGCGACGGTGCGGGTGCTTCAGCGCAACGGGTTTCACGTCCTTGTCCCCGCAGGGCAAGGATGCTGCGGCGCGATCCATATCCATACAGGGGAACGCCCTACGGCCAAGGAGATGGCGCGACGCAACATTGACGCCTTCTTGCGCGAAGAGGTAGAGGCCATCATCACCAACGCGGCAGGGTGCGGCGTGGCCCTGAAAGAATACCCGGAACTTCTCCATGACGACCCCGTCTACGCGAAGCGGGCCAAAACCTTCAGCGCGAAGGTTAAAGACGTCAACGAGTTTCTCGCCGAAAAAGGGATCGCGCCGCCCGAGGGCGAGATAAAGGCTCGCGTCACCTACCAAGACCCATGCCACCTGGCGCACGGCCAGAAGGTGCGCAACCAGCCGCGAGCCCTCTTGCAGGCGATCCCAGGGCTGCAACTCGTGGAGATGCGAGACTCAGATCGTTGCTGTGGCAGCGCGGGCATTTACAACCTTGTGCGCTACGACCTGTCCATGAAGATCCTAGAAGAGAAGATGGACAACGTGAAGGCCACCGGCGCAGAGATGATCGTCAGCGCCAACCCCGGGTGCATGTTGCAACTGGAGGCCGGATGCCGACGCGCCGGCCTGAACCTCCAGGTTGTCCATGTGATGGACCTCTTGGATCGCGCCTATCGGAAAGGGAGCGCCGCGCCGTCGCCTTGACGCGATGGCCCTCGCCCCCCTCCAGGCTAACGTTAGCCTGAAGCCGGGTTCACAAACCGGGCGCGGCGCGCTATAACATTCACGGGACACGATTTGTAAACCGAGCGAGCACTGGACCGCCGCGTCCCGGGCGTCGGTGTCCAAAGGAGATGAGATAGATGCGCATCCCACGCTTCGTCCTTGAGCGGATGCCTTCCCTCCTGCTAGCCGTCGCTGTGTTGACGGCGTGCAGCAACCCGATCCGCCCGAGCGCGCCGGAGCCGGCGACGCCAACCCCTATCCCCACCCCTATCGTTCCGGCCAAACCGGTGTACAAGGTAGAGCGAGGAGAGGTCGTGCACCTGGTTAAATTCTTGGGGCGCGTCTCCCCCGCCAAAGAAGCAGAACTCTTCTTCAGGGTCGGGGGCCGCGTCCGCGCCGTCTATGTGGGGATGAACGATCAGGTGAAAGCCGGGCAGGTGCTGGCGGAACTGGAAATGGACGCGCTGGAACGAGAACTGGGCGCGGCGCGATTAGAGTTAGAACGGGCCCGAGTGAGGCTGAGCCAGGCGGAACGGGATCAGGCAGCGGCCATCGCCCGCGCGCAGTTAGAGTTGGACATCCGGCGGCTCCAGTTAGAGGCGCAGCGCGCGAAGGACCCCAAGCCGCGCAAGGTGCAGGCCGAAGCCGACCTGGAACAGGCACGCTTGGCCTTGCAACGGGCCCAAGAGGCCTACGACGCCATCGCTTGGCGTAGCGACCGCGCGGCCAGCCGTGAGGCGCAGGTTTTGCAACAGGAAACCATCAACTTCCAGCGCGCCCAGGCCGCCTACCAACTCGCCTTGCAGGAGATTGAGTCCTACACCTACCAGGTCGCGATCCTGGAGAAGCAGGTCGCCTTAGCCGAACTAGCCCTGCAAGAATTGCAGGCCGGCGTTGACCCCCTCCTGCGCAACGACGTGCAGCGCGCAGAGCTCGCGGTGCAACGGCTGGAGGCCGAGGTGAAAGACCACAGCATCATCGCGCCCTTTGACGGCCAGGTCATGTCCCTCAACTTGGTGCCCGGACGCGTGGCTGAGGCTTTCAAGCCGAGCATCATTTTGGGCGATACCTCTGGCCTGGAGATCACCGCCGACCTGAACGAAACCCAGATGCGCAACCTCAAAGAGGGCATGGAGGTAACCTTCACCCTCTCTGACTACCCAGACCAGACCTGGAAAGGGGTCATTCGCCTTCTGCCTTATCCTTTCGGCGGCGGCGGGCGCCCAGGCCTAGCCGACCAGGATCGGTCAACGCACATCTCGGTCACCAGCGACCGGCAGTCGCTGAAGTTAGGCGATCTGGCACGCGTAACCGTCGTGCTGGAGCGCAAGGCCGACGCGCTGTGGCTGCCGCCCCAGGCGGTCCGCACCTTTGAGGGACGCAAGTTCGTCGTCGTGCAGGAAGGGGACGCCCAACGCCGGGTGGACGTGAAAATAGGCATAGAGGGTGAGGATCGGGTGGAGATCGTATCCGGTTTGGAACAGGGGCAGGTGGTGATCGGGCCATGATGCGGCTCTTCGCGCCTTTCACCTTTCTGCGGCTCGCCGTCCGACGCCTCATGGCACAGGCCGGGTTGACCTTCGCGGCCCTTTCAGGCCTCGTCGCCGCGGCAACCTTGGCCCTCAGTATCCCCCTCTACGCGGACGCCGCATACTCTCGCGTGTTGCAGCGCACCCTGAGCCAGCCAGGCATGAGGGCGCGGCCTCCGTTTGCCTTCATGTTTCGCTACGTCGGCGCCTGGTACGACCCGCTAGAGTGGGAAACCTTCGGCCCGGTGGACACGTACCTGTCCCACCAAGCCCCGGCGGCCTTAGGGCTCCCGATCACGCTGACGGTGCGCCATTTTCGGACGGAGCCCCTGCGTTTCTACCCGGCCAGCGAAGCCATCTACGCCGACCGTCGTCAACCCCTGTCATGGTTGGGGCTCGGGTTCATCAGCGACTTGGAAGACCACATTCAACTGCTGGAAGGGCGGATGCCGACAGCCACGGCAGCCGGCGAGCCGATTGAGGTCCTGATCAGCCTGGCCAGGGCCGAGGAGTTCGGGTTGCACCCCGGCGAGGACTACTTCTTGTTTGATCCGGACTCCAACGAAGCCCCCATCCCCGTACGGGTGGCCGGGATTTGGCAGGCCCGCGACCCCACCGAGGCCTTCTGGTTCTATGACCCCGACAGCCTGAACGACCTCCTCTTAACCTCGGAGGAGACTTACACCCAAGTCGTAGCCCCTGCCAGGAAAAACGACACCTACCTAGCGGTGTGGTACATCGTCGCCGATGGTTCCGGCGTCAGTTCCGATGAGGTGGCCGCCCTCTTAGGCAGGATCGGCGCCGTGCATGGCCGAGCGCTGTCCCTCTTACCCAAGATTGGCCTGGATGTCTCGCCTGTGGACGCGCTGAACGAGTACCGCCGCTCGGCTCGCCAACTCTCCATCTCTCTTTACACCTTCAGCGTGCCCATCCTGGGGCTCATTTTGGCCTTCATCGGCCTGATCGCGGGGCTATCGGTGGAGCGAAGACGCAATGAGATCGCCGTCCTCCGCAGCCGCGGCGCCTCCGTCGTTCAAGTCATCACCCTGAGCCTGGTAGAAGGGACTTTGCTGGGGGCCCTGGCCCTCATCCTCGCCATCCCTCTAGGACGCGAAATCTCCGGCCTCATCGCTCAGGCTCGCACCTTCCTGGAATTCGTCCCCGGCCCTAGCATCCGCATCAACCTCTCCCTCACCGCCTTGCGCGTTGGCCTGGCCGCGGTGGGGATCGCGGTGGTCGCGCTCTTGTTGCCGACGCTGGGGGCTGCACGCCATACCATCGTAACCTACAAACTGGAACGGGCTCGGGCTTTGCACCCGCCCTGGTGGCGAAGGGCCTGGTTAGACCTGCTGCTCCTCATCCCCGCAACCTACGGCGCTTACCTGCTTCGTCGCCAGGGCGGGCTGGGCAGTGATCCCTTCGGCAACCCCTTGCTCATAGCCGTGCCGGCGTTTTTCGTCTTCTCGCTGGCGCTCTTGGTCTTGCGGCTCTTGCCTTTCATCATGAATGCCTTAGCCGCCGTCCTCGCTTGGTTCCCAGGCGTCAGCCTTTTGTTTGCCACGCGGCACCTAGCCCGCTCTTCCAGATACTTTACGGGGCCTCTCCTCCTCCTGATCCTGACCCTCAGCCTCGCGATCTACACGGCCTCCCTCGCGCTGACGCTGGACTACAACTTGGTGCACACTTCTTACTACAAGGTGGGCGCCGACATGCACGTGACGGAACTGGGCGAAAGCACAGAGCGCTCTCAAGCCGGTCCCGCCGCCGCGGTCGCGCCGACGCCTACAGCCGACGAGAAAGAAGAAGAACCGCGCTGGCTCTTCCTGCCCGTATCGGAGCACCTCAAAGCGCCCGGCGTGCGGGCCGCGGCCCGCGTAGGCGATTACAGGGCCGGCGCGAACCTCGGCGGCACCTTCATCCGAGGGACCTTCCGCGGCGTGGACCGCGTGGACTTCACCAAGGTTGCCTATTGGCGTAGAGACCTCGCGCCCTCCTCCCTTGGCGCGTTGATGAACGCGTTGGCCGTCCGTCGGGATGGCGTCCTAGTGCCGCGCAGCCTCCTGGGGCGGTTCGGGCTCACCATAGGCGATTCGCTCTCCTTGGACATCTCATTGTTCGGCGAGGGACGCGAGGTGCCGTTCACCATCGTGGGCGCCTTTGATCTCTTCCCACGCTGGAACCCAGAAAGCGGCCCCCTCTTCGTGGGCGACCTGGATTACCTCTTTGAGAGCATGGGCGGCCTTTTCCCTTACGACGTGTGGCTTTCTATAGAGGAGACTAGCCGCCCCGACCAGGTCGTTGAAGGGCTACAGGAGTTGCGCCTCCTCGTCCTGGACGCGGAAGATGCGCGCAGCCTCATCGCCGAAGAGCAAGCGCGGCCTCAGCGCCAGGGCACCTTGGGCCTTCTCTCCATCGGCTTTGCCGCCGCCGGTCTCTTGACGGTCCTCGCTTTCCTTTTCTATACCCTCTTCTCCTTCCAGCGGCGCTTCATTGAACTAGGCGTGTTGCGAGCCATGGGGCTCTCCATCCCGCAAATGATCGCCCTCCTGGGTTGGGAGATGATGCTTCTGCTGGGAGCAGGGACGGCCGCCGGCACGGCGTTAGGCATCTGGGCAAGCCACCTTTTCATCCCCTATCTGCAGGTCGGTCCGGCCCTGCCGCCCTTCCAGGTAGTGATCGCCTGGGAGGCGATCCGGCCATTCTACGTCCTTTTCGGCGTGCTGTTCCTCGCGGCGTTGGCAGGTCTGATCCCCCTGTTGGCCCGTATGCGCATCTTCCAGGCCGTCAAACTGGGAGAAGTAGGATGACATGGCCGATCCCTTCATCCTCTGTGATAACCTGGTCAAGATCTACAAGGTAGCAGGGCTAGAGGTCGTAGCCCTGCAAGGGTTGGACCTGCGAGTTGCCCAAGGTGAGGTCCTCGGCATCGTGGGCACCAGCGGCAGCGGTAAGACCACCCTGATGAACATCCTGGGCGGGCTGGATAGACCCTCCGCCGGACGGGTGTGGGTCGGCGGCCAAAACTTGCTGGAACTTTCCGACGCCGCGCTCAACCGCTATCGTCGCACGCGGGTCGGCTTCGTCTGGCAACAGCCGGCGCGCAACCTGATCCCTTACCTATCCGCCTTGGATAACGTGCGCTGGCCCATGGCCCTCAGCGGGCGCAGCGGCAGCCAGGCCAACCGGCGCGCCGCCGAGCTCCTGGCCGCGGTAGGGCTTAGCGACCGCGCGCATCATCGTCTGGCAGAGCTCTCGGGCGGCGAACAACAACGCGTCGCCCTGGCCGTGGCGTTGGCCAACCTGACCGGCAAAGACGGCGACCTCCTCCTAGCCGATGAGCCCACCGGCGAACTGGACAGCGCGACCGCGCGCGAGATCTACCATCTGTTCCGCAACCTGAGCCAAACCTACGGCCTGACGACCATCATCGTCAGCCACGACCTCGGCCTAGCGCACTACGTAGATCGGGTCGTATCCATCCGAGACGGCAAGACCAGCACAGAGACGGTGCGCCAGACTTCCGACCTCGCCGGCGATGGGCACGAGACGCCCACAGAACGATTTGAGGAGTACGTCGTCCTGGATAGCGCCGGCCGTTTACAAATACCCCCCTTGCTGCGCGAACAATTCAACATCGGCGGGCGCGTCCGCCTGCACCCCCAGCCTGACGGCATCCTGATCCAGCCGGTGGCCGGAACGGCAACGGCGGAAAAGGTGCCGGAGAAACTCGCGGAGCAGAAAAGGGGCAGCGAAAGAGGGTGGAAACGATGGCTGCGCCGGCTTGGGTGGTAGCCGGCCGGCGCGCCGCACGCGTGGAACGGTCAACTCAATTCTCAGGAGATTTTCCTTCAGGGAGGTACAACGGGTTTCATGGCAGACAAGTTTTACACACGCACAGGGGATGACGGATATACCGGCGTATTAGGGCGCGAACGTGTGCCCAAATACTCGCCGCGGACCGAGGCTTACGGCACGGTAGACGAGGCATCGGCCGCGCTGGGGCTGGCACGACAGTCGGTGCGCAGAGAGGAAAGCGCAACGCTCATCCTGCAAATCCAACGAGACCTCTACCTCCTGATGGCCGATGTGGCCACGGTGCCGGAGGCCGCCAAACGCCCGCCTTGGCTGGAAGAAGAACGGATCGCCTGGCTGGAACAGGTTACGGACGACCTGACGGAGAAGGTGGAGATGCCGTCCGAGTTCATCATCCCCGGCGACAGCCTCGGCGGCGCCGCGCTGGACCTCGCGCGCACCATCGTGCGCCGAGCGGAGCGCCTGATCGCCCACCTGACCCACGAAGGCGAACTGCGCAACGACACGCCGCTGCGCTATCTGAATCGCCTGTCATCGCTCCTCTTCGTCCTCGCGCGCGCAGAAGATAAGGCGGCCGGCGTAGAGCACCCCACACTAGCGAGGCCCACATGAAACGACTTCTCCTTGGCGCTCACATGTCCATCGCAGGTGGCGTCAGCCAGGCCTTCGCCCGCGGGCAATCCGTCGGCTGCGTGGCCATGCAAATTTTCACGAAGAACAGCAACCAATGGTTCGCCAAGCCGCTGGACCCTGACGAGATCGCGCGCTTCCGTGAGCAGCAGGCTGCCACCGGCATCGCGCCCGTCATCGCCCACGATTCCTACCTCATCAACCTGGGCACGCCCGACGAGACGCTGTGGCGAAAATCGGTGGACGCCTTCACCGAGGAACTGGAACGCTGCGAGCAACTGGGCATCCCAGCCTTGGTGACGCACCCCGGCTCACACATGGGAAGCGGCGAAGAGGCCGGCCTTGCCCGCATCGCCCAGGCCCTCAATGAGGCCCACGCGCGCACGTCAGGATACAAGGTGATCTCAGTCCTGGAGATCACGGCCGGCCAAGGCGACCACCTGGGCTACCGCTTTGCACACCTGGCGCGCATCCGCGACATGGTGAAAGAGCCAGAGCGCATCGGCGTTTGCTTTGATACTTGCCACGCCTTGGCCGCCGGCTACGAGTTCCGCACGCCGGAGACCTACCAGGCCATGTGGGAGGAGTTTGATCGCGTGCTGGGGCTGGGGTCGCTGCGCTGCTTCCACTTCAACGATTCCAAGAAAGACTTAGGGAGTCGGGTAGACCGCCACGAACACATCGGCAAGGGCTTCGTGGGCTTGGACGCTTTCCGCTTCATCCTGAACGACCCGCTCTTCCGCCACCTGCCGATGCTGTTGGAGACGCCCAAGAGTGAGGACATGCACGAGGATGTGGAAAACTTGCGCGTGCTCCGCTCCCTGATCGCTCCAGATTAGCGCCCGCGCGGCCAACGCTGAGGCCCCAACGCGCGTCGGGGCCTCAGCGCTTCATTAATCCTACCCCTACCCCTACGCGAAGACGCTCTGAAATTCCGCTGCCGAGGCGATCAGTTCCTCTTGTTCCGTGTCGCTCAGGCGTCGGAAGCGGCTGGCCGCGTCCAGAAACCTCGGCAGGAGGCGCACATCGCCCGCGCTGGCCGCCGCCGTCACCGGCTGCGAGAGGACAAACCACAACGCGCGATCTATTTCCTCCTGACGGTCAAAAGGCTCATACCAGGTATCATACGCCTGTGGCCGATCTCCCCACGGCCTCTTGCCGATGGCTTTGATGATCATCACCCCGACATCCCTCTCCTTCGCCAGCGCCAAAAGCGCCTCTGTATCCCGACGATAGTCGGGGTTTCGGTAGAGGACGAAGTTCAGAGGGAACATGATGGTGTCAAAAGCAAAGCGGCTGAGGGCCACCGAGAGGACAACCGGCGCGTCGTGGCCGTGAGCCGTGATGCCGATGTAGCGGACGAGACCTTCCTCGCGCGCCTCCAGGATCGCCTCCAGCGCGCCGCCCGGACGCATCGCCTGGTCCAGTTCGTCCAACGAGGTCACGGCATGCAACTGATAGAGGTCAAAACGGTCCACGCGCAGGCGCTCCAACGACCTGCGCAACTCCGCTGCCGCCCCCGCCTTGTCGCGAAGGTAGGTCTTGCAACCCAGGAAAAACCGATCGCGCAGGCGCTCCAACCAAGGGCCTAGGCGAAGTTCTGCCTCGCCGTATGAAGGCGCCACGTCAATGTGGTTGACGCCGTACTTCAGAACCTCCTCCATGGCCCTGTCCGCCTGCTCTTGTGTGACGCCGCCGAGCGCCGCCGTGCCGAAGATGGCCACGGTGCTCAGGTGTCCCGTGCGCCCTAACCTGCGCCTTTCCATAAAAAAACGCCGACCTCCTTCCTACCTACTGACATCTACGAGCGCAGCACCTCGCCGACGACCTTGGCCAGCGTCGGAGGGTGCAGCAGCATGTTGGCGTAACTGGCATTCGCCATAGGGCATGCGCACTCCTTGTTCTTGATGCTCCGGCGCAACCTGTCGGCCAGAGGGCCAAACCAGATGGGCGCGAGATCGTACCCCGTCTCGCGCAGGTTCCCTACCGCCTCCGCCCGGATGCAACAACTCCAGACATCGCCGTTCGGGGCGATGTGCGCGCTGGCCCACCCCGCATAACAATCAATCACCTGCCGTTTCTGCTGTAGGATGCGGCTGGCCAGTTGATAGTACTGGGCGCGAAAGGCCTGGGTGAAGCGGGCCACGCCTTTGGCCGAGGCTTTCCTGGCCTGCTCCGACAGGAACGCGGCGACGGGCGCGTAGGCCTCCGGCGATGGCGTGATGCCCCATCCCACCGTATCCAACTCCACCCTCTCCTCCGCCACCTCGGTGATGTACGAATCGGGTTGCAAAGGCCGCAAGCCCTCGTAAATCTCGCGAAAGCGTTGCACGTTGAAGCGCGAGATGACGGTGTGCACGGTGAGCACCAGGTTGGGAAGGTCACGCTGCAGCGCCTTCAGCGCCGCCCACGTCTTCATCGCTTGCTCCCAATTGCCCGGCACGCCGCGAATGTCATCGTGTTCCTCACCGATGCCGTCCAGCGATAGGTTGATGCCGACCTGCGCGCCGGAGCACGCCTCACAAATCTTCCTGACCCGCTGAGGCACCCGCTCCGCCAGAAGGCCGTTCGTCGGTATGGTGATGATCGCCGGGCGGCAGTGCTCATAGGCGGAGATCACCAGGTCGTCCAAATCCCGGCGTAGGAAGGGTTCACCGCCCGTGAAGGTCATGTAAACCGGGGTGCGCCCCAAGTGGCGAAAGACTTGCTCCCACTCCACCAGCGTCATGTCGTCGTTGGGCTTGCGCCAGATGTCGCAAGTGCGACATTTGGAGTTGCACCGGTAGGAGACGCTAACGACCACCGAGAAAGGGTACAGGCGCGGCCGACCAAAGCGATAGAAACTCCAATAGAGAGGCAGCCTGAGCATCACGCTGGCCACACCAGCCATCACAACCTACCTGAGCAGCGCCACGAAACAAACCGAGGGAGCGCTTCCGCGCGGCTCCCTCCGGATGCTTGATCGCGTGGCGAAATGATAAAACGACGCCTTGCTCCAGCAAGTCGTGCCCACGCGCGCGGCCCCTAGCCCAACCTGCGCGCTGCCGGGCCGCTGAATTGGGACTTGACGGCAACCGGCGTAGCCACGTGACGCAGCGCCTTCGGGCCGCGGCTGAGGAAGAAGCGCCTGGCGTCTCGCAAACGCTCTGGCGCACGCCGCCAGGTGTCCCACATCAGCAACCGTTTGACGAGACGGCGAGGACGCAGGTAGAAACGACGGTAGGCCTCGCGCCACTTACGTTCCACCAGTTCCGCCGTGAGTTCCCCCACCTCAAAGTGAGCCTTGTCATCCTGAATGGCAAGGTCAGCCCAGTCGTCGCTGAAGATGTGCGCGCCCATCTCGTGGAGCATATCCCACAACCTGGTGCCGGGGAAAGGCGCGGCGATCATGAAGTTCGCCAGGTCGGGATCCAACTCCAGCGCAAAGCGGATCGTCGCCTCCATGGTCTCCTCGGTCTCGCCAGGCATGCCCAGGACGAAGAACCCCATCGTCTGCAGGCCCGCCGCCTTGGCCCAACGGAAGGCGTTGCGCGCCATCTCTAGCGTCTGCCCCTTGCGCACCACGTGCTTCAGGATCCGCTCGTCGCCGCTCTCCACCCCGAAACCGACCCGTTTGCAACCCGCCTGTTTCATCAGCCGATAGAGTTCTTCATCACCGTAGTTCACCTTCATGCCGTGCACTGTCACCCAGGGCACGGTGTTCAACCCCTCGGCGATGAGGCGGCGACAGAGTTCCTTGGCGCGGTTCAGGTCGCGATTCCAAATGTCATCCGTGATGCCGATC
>DAOTYP010000013.1:0-3700 GCA_034434975.1 Anaerolineae bacterium
GCCCAGCGCTTCCAGGTCCGAGGCCATCTCGTTCCACCACTCGGCGACGCCTGGGGTCAGGCTCAGGGCTTTTTCTAGGGCGCGGACGGCCTTGGGCCGATCCTCCAACCGACGGGCTGTCGCCGCCAAGTTGTGCCAGGCGAGGGCGTCATCGGGGTCTAGTTCTACGGCGCGTTCGTATTGGGTCAGCGCGGCTTTCAGGTCGCCACGGGCGGCGAGGGCGTCGGCCAGGAGGCGTGGCCAGTCGGTCGCGTCGGGGCGAAGTTCCACCGCGCGACGGAGGGCTTCCGAGGCCTCATCCCACTCGCCGAGGCTGGCCAGGAGTTGCCCTAACGCGAACTGGTACTCGCTGTTGTGAGGTTCCAGTTCCACGGCCCGCACCAGGGCCTTTTCCGCCTTCTTGGGCTGATGGAGGGCCCGATAGGCCTCGCCGAGCTCAAAGTGGGCGTCGGCACGATCGGGAGCCAGAGCGATCGCGCGCTCCAGATGAGGGATGCTTTCCTGAGCGCGATCGGCGGCGCGCAAGGCCGTCCCCAGGTTGATCCGATAGTCTGCCCGTTCAGGTTCCAGTTCTACGGCACGGGCCATGTGCGTCAAGGCTTTCTCTCGCTCGCCGTGCAGCCAGCAGAGGAGGCCCATCTCCATGCGTGTCTCGGCCAGTTCGCCTTCCAGTTGCAACGCCTTCTCCAGCGCGGCCATGCCCGCCTCAAAGTCGCTGCGGGTGAGGCCCTTCAACATGCCCACCATGCGGACCGTCGCGCCATAGGCCCGTTGCCAGCGTCCTTCGTGGGGGGCCAGTTCTACGGCTTGTCGTAGTTCGGCGCGAGCGCTGAGATATTCCCCTCTAGCCTGGTAGGCTTCCGCCAGGATGGCGTGGAGTTCGGCGTTGGTTGCGTTGCTTTGTAGCGCCTGTTTGGCGGCGGCCTCCGCCTCCGCCCAGCGACCGAGGCCTGCCAGCGCCCGCACGCGCGCGCCTTGTAGGGATGGGTCATCAGGCGCGAATTCCAACCCGCCTTCTGCAGCGACCAGGGCACGCATGTGGTGTCCTTTCTCTGAAAGAAGGGTTGCCAGGCGGTGCCGCAACTTCACGTCGCCGGGGATGGCCGCTACGCCGCGCTCCAGGGAGGCGATGGCGGCTGCCGGGTCACCTCGGCGTAGGTAGAAGTCGGCGAGGTGCGAATACGCGGTCGGGTTGTCGGGAGCCTGCTCAACGAGCTGCTGGTACTGCTCAGCCGCTTCTTCCGGGCGTTTCAGCGTCTCCAGGAGGTGGGCTAGGGCCAAGCGCGAGGCGGCGTCATCGGGGACTAGTTGCAGGCGCTGTTTCAAGGTCAGAACCGCTTCCTCGCCGCGTCCGGCTTGGGTCAGGGCTTGGGCCAGGTCGGCCAGTATCTGCGGGTTTTCCGGCTGCAATCCCCTTGCCTGCTGCAGGGCCCGCACCGCATCCGACCAACGGCCGCGTGCAGCGGCAGCCTCGGCTAACAGACGATAAGCCTCCACGTCGTAAGGATCTATCGCCAGCGACTCATTCAAGGCCTGGGCCGCCTGCTCCGGCATCTGGGCTCGGAGCAAGGTCTGAGCAAGGAGCCTATAATGGGCGGGGGAGGGGGCGAGGCGTATGACCTGGCGCAGCGCCTCGGCGGATTCCGGCAGGCGTCCTGCCTCGGCGCGGGCTCGCGCCAGGGCGAGCCAGTGTTCGGCCTGATCGGGCGCTAAGGCGGTGAGACGTTCCAGGGCCTGGCCGGCCTCCTCCCAACGGCCGACGCGCATCTCCGTTTCGGCCAGCGATTGCCAGGCGGCAGCGTCGTCGGGCATGAGGCGGGCGGCGCGGGCGATGGCTTCGGCGCTGCGTTGGGGTTCTCCCAGGTGGGTATAGGCTTCGCCCAGCGCGAGCCAAATGGCCGCGTCGTTAGGGTTTAAGCGGGCCGCGCGTTGCAGCGCTTCGGAGGCTTCCCGATACTGGCCCGTGGCGATCCAAGCCCGTCCCAGCGCGGCCCAGACCTGGGCATCCTGAGGGGCCAGATCGGCGAGGCGACGCCATGTTTTGCCGGCCTCTTCCCATTGTTGCGCTTCTGCCAAAGCCTGAGCCAGGAGCCGCATCGTGATCGCGTCTTCGCCGGCGGCGCTCAGAGCGCGCTGGAGGGCAGGGACGGCCTCTTGAGGACGCCGGAGGGCCAGGAGCGACTCCCCCAAGGCTCGCAGGTAGGCCGGTTGGGCCTTGCGCGACGTCGCGGCCTCTAAGGGCGCGAGGGCTTCCCCTGGCCGACCGTTGGCCACCAGGGCAAGGCCTAACAGGCCGGAGGTAGCGGCATCGGCAGCACCGACGTTTGCCAAGCGCTGCCAGTGAGCCAGCGCCTCGTCCAGGCGATGCAGCGTAACCAACGAGGCGATCAGCGGGCGCAGAAGGGTCGGCTCGTCGGGGGTGAAAGAGAGGGCGCGCTCCAGCGTGGCGACGGCCTTCTCCGTTGCGCCGGTGAGCGCCTGGGCCCTGGCCAGGTGGGGCAGCAGCGCGGGCAGGGCGGTGGCTACCATCTCCAACGACGAGAGGTGCTCCGCATACAGGCCCAGGGCCGAGGCGGAGAGCGCCAGGGCGGCGTTGGCGTCCAGGTTACGTGTGCCTAGCGCCAAGACCTTCTGCGCGGTGGGAAGGGCCAAGTGCGGTTGCCCCAAGGAGGCCAACGTGAGCGCGAGCGGCGCAAGGACGGAAGGGCTTTCCATGCCGAGGTCTGCGGCGCGTTGCAAGGCGTACATCGCTTCGGCAGGGAGGTGAAGCGAACCGGCGATGCCGGCCAGGCGCAGTAGTTCGTCGGGGGAAGGATGTTCGGACAGGCGCATGGCGCGACGGAACGCGCGCAGGGCCGGCGCGACCTGGCCCGCCTCCAAGGCGGCGGAGGCCAAGGCCAGCCAGTGGGTCGGGTTTTTCGGCTCCAATTCCACCAGCCGGTCGTAGGCCGTCACGGCCCGATCGGGTTGGCGAAGTTGCATGTAGGCGTGGCCGAGGTTGAGCCAGTGTTCCGCCTCGCGAGGCTGGAAGTTCGTCAGTCGCTGATACGCCACGGCGGCTTCCGACCAGAGGTGATGGGCGCGAGCCAAGCCCGCGACCATGCGCAAGACATCGGTTCGCCCAGGGTCTAGCTGCACCAACCTTTGCAAGGCGGTGATGGCCTCTGCTACCAGGCCTACGGCGAGGAGGGAGCGCCCCAGTTGCAACCATATTTCCGCGTGGTGGGGCTCCAGTGTGCTGGCCCGTCGCAGTGCGGGGATGGCCAGGTGAGGTTGTCCTAGGTTCGCCAGGGCAAGGGCATGGCGCACGGCCAGTTCGGCGTTGTCGGGTTCCATGCCCACTGCCCATTGCAGAGCGAAAGCCGCTTCATGGGGGAGGGAGAGCGCCGTGGCAGCCTCGGCCAGGCGCGACAGCACGGAGGGCGAGGCCGGCAGCAGCGCGCCGGCATGGCGCAAGGCGGTCAGGGCAATCTCCGGCTCTTGCAAAGATTCCGCCGTGCGGGCCAATGCCAGCCATGCGCCGCCGTCCTGAGGGTTCAGCGCCGTGGCCTGCTCTAGGAGCGTCAACGCCTCTCGTTCTCGCCCCAGAGCGGCTAGGATCAGGGCCAAGGGCAGATAAGGGGCGGGGTCCAGAGGGTTCAAGGCGATGGCGTTTTGGTAATGGGGGACCGCCTCGGCGAATCGTTCTAGTGTAGCCAGA
>DAOTYP010000014.1:0-2528 GCA_034434975.1 Anaerolineae bacterium
CCAGGGGAAGTACTACCGGCTCAACGAGGTGCACATAGAACCTTCCCCCGTCCGGCTGCCGATCTGGATCGGCGGCGGCAGCCAGACCCCCCACCCCGCTTCTATGGAGAAGCCGGAGCTCAGCCCGCAGGTAGCCCGCCGGATCGCCCAAGCCGACGGCTGGTTCAGCCGACCCGCCTCTACGCCGGAGCAGATCGCGGCGGATTGGCAGATGCTACAACCGTACCTCCGAGAGGCCGGAAAAAAGCCGGAGGACATCGTGTTCGCCCACGGCCAGTGGGTGCACCTGACCGAAGAGGACCGCCACGACCGCGCGGTGGAGATCCAATATGAGGCCGCGATCCAGATCTTGGGAACCCATCGCCCTCGCGAACTGCTGGAGATGTCTTACCTCTTCGGCACGATTGACGAGATCTTGGAGAACTGCCGCCGACGCATAGACGCGGGCGTGGAGCACTTCATCCTGCACCCCTATACCGACGATCCGGCCCAACTGGAGTTGTGGGGGCGAGAACTGCTGCCCAAACTCAAGGCGATAGAGGTCAAAAAACGGAGCGCGTAGCGTCACCGTGGCGCCGCTGAACCAGGCATACCCCCTGTGCAACCGTGTGCCGGACGAGGCTCTCAGCGCGCCAGGCACACGGTTGCCTTGCCATCCACTTGAGAAAGGGTGCTGCACGCATGGGTCTCACAGCCAAGGAACGCGTCCTGGCGCAAATCCACCACCAGGAAACGGACCACCTCCCCTACACGATCCGCTTTGAGGGAGACGTGGAGGCGCGCCTGGACGCGCATTACGGTAGCGACGCCTGGCGCAGGCTGGTGGACAACGCCATCGTCCGGATCCGAGGCCCCAACCTCCTTATGTCGGATCTGCCCCCTACCCGATCCTACAGGGATCCCTACGGGACCGTCTGGCGCACCGATCTGCGCCCTTACCACATGGTAGAGCCGGCCTTGCCGGCCGCGTCGCTAGCCGGCTACCGCTTTCCGCCCCTGGACGCGATCTTTGCGCCGGATTGGCAGCAGCGCGCCCGGCGAGAACTGGCGGCGGCGCGCGACCATTTCACCGTCGCCGTCCTCGGCGCGGGGATCTGGGAGCGCGCTTGGGCGTTGCGCGGCTTCGCCGAACTGCTGTTGGATGTCGCCGCCGAGCCGGACTTCGCTGAGGAGCTGATAGAGCAGGTTACAGAGCACCAGATGCAGATTGTAGAGCGCCTGCTGGCCTTGCCGTTTGACGGCATCCTCTTCATGGACGATTGGGGGCACCAGCGCGGTCTCCTGCTGGGAGCCCGACGTTGGCGAAAGTTGCTGAAGCCGCGCTGGGCGCGGGCCTACGCGCAGGTGCATCAGGCCGGCAAATACGTGCTTCACCACTGCTGCGGCTCCATTGCAGAGATCATGGACGACCTCATTGAGATAGGGGTGGATGTGCTGGAGAGCGTGCAGCCGGAAGCCGAGGGGATGAACCCCTATGAGCTCAAGCGTCGCTTCGGCCAGGGGATCACCTTCTGGGGAGGCCTCGGCTCACAATCCCTCATCCCCTTCGGAAGGCCGGAGGAGATTCGCGCCGAGGTAGAGAGGCTTTGCCGCGAGATGGGCCGAGGGGGCGGTTACATCCTGAGCCCTGCCAAGCCGCTGCAGCCTGAAACCCCCGTTGAGAACGCGGCGGCCGTGGTGGAGGCTTTTCTCCAGCAAGCCGGAGTCAGGTTGGCCGCGGCCTTACCGCAACAGGGATGAGCCGAGGGGAAAACGATGAAAGTCGGCATCAGCACGTGGCTGTGGACGCCGCGCTTCACCAACGACGACGTGGACCTGATCCACAAGATCGCGGACATAGGCTTTGACTGGATTGAGTTCCCGCTGGAAGAGATCAACCAGTTTGACTACGAGAAAATCGGCGCGGCCTGTCGCCGGCGCGGGCTGAGCGTCAGCCTGACCGCCGTACTGAGGTTGGACCGGGATCTGACGGTGGACGACCCGGCACGCAACCATGCCGCCCTCACCTACCTGCAACACTGCGTGGACGCGGTAACCGCCCTCGGGGGGAACCGCGTGGGCGGCGGCATCTACGGCGGGGTCGGGCGCATCTGGCGAGCCACCCCCGAGCAGCGACGACGTGCGCTGGAGCGCGTGGCGCACCACCTGCGCGCCGTCGGACGGTACGCCGCAGAGAAGGGCGTCGTGTTCGGCGTGGAGACCCTCATCCGCTTCCGCAGCAGCTTCATCAACACCGTGGCGGAGGCGCTGGAATTGGTGGCCCTGGTGGACAGCCCGGCCATCCAGGTGATGGCCGACACGTTCCACATGAACGTGGAGGAGAAGGATGTAGCCCGGGCCATTGAGCAGATCGGCGCCCACCTGGTGCACGTCCACGCCAACGAAAACGATCGCACCACGCCCGGAAGCGGCCACATGGATTGGCATGGCATCCGCGCCGCGTTGAGGAAGATCGGCTACAACGGCGCGCTGGTCATTGAGTCGTTCGGCGAAGAGCTGAAAACCCGCGCCGGCCAGTCGCCGGAAGC
>DAOTYP010000015.1:0-24385 GCA_034434975.1 Anaerolineae bacterium
AACGCCATGACCATCGCCAGCATGCGAGAACTTCTTTCCCAGGCGCTTCGCTCCGGTTACGCCATCGGCTACTACGAGTCTTGGGACCAATATTCGCTGGAAGGCGCCATGGAGGCAGCCGAAGAAGCCTCCTCCCCGGCCATCATCGGCTTCGGCGGCGCGGTGACCAGCCGGGCGTGGTTGGATCGCGGAGGCGTGGAGGACATGAGTCGCCTAGCCCGTCGCTTGGCCGAGCGCGCGCGGGTGCCCACGGCCGTTCTCTTTAACGAAGCCCAAAGCCTGGACCAGATTCAACGCGCTTTGGCCTCCGGCTGCAACGCGGTCATGCTGGAGAGCGCGGACTTGACCTTTGCGGAAAACGTGGCGCTCACGCGCCAGGTGGTGGCCATGGCGCGCGCGTTCGGGGCCACGGTGGAGGCGGAGCTGGGGCGCCTTTCCGACGCCCTGGATCCGCACACCTCGGTCGTCTTGACCGACCCTGAGGAGGCGGCGCGCTTCGTGGGACTGACGGGCGTGGACGTGTTGGCCGTCTCCATCGGCAATGCTCATCTGGTGCCGAGCGGTGAGGTGCCGGTGAATCTTGAGCTCCTAGGGCGGATTCATGCCGCCGTCCCCATCCCCTTGGCTATTCACGGCGGCACCGGCTTCCCCCGTGTGGCGGTGCAAGCGGCCATTGCCCAGGGTGTCGCCAAGTTCAACGTGGGCACGCGGCTGAAACGGTTGTATTTAGCAGGGATCCGAGAGGCGATGCCGGACCCTATGGGGGTGCCTAACATTCATCCCTTCGTCGGCTCTCGTGAGGCGGAGGACGTTCTGCTGCGAGGCAAGGAGCGGATGAAAGCCGAGATCGTTGAGTTAATGAGGCTTTATGGCAGCGCAGGGCAGGCTGCCTGCATGCCAGACTGAGGTGAGCGCTCATGGTCAACGTCATTCCTATTGCGATCACCAGCGATGAGCTGCGCCAGCGGGACGAACGACTGGCCCGCGCCAGAAGGTTCCAGCCGGTGGACCGCGTGCCGGTCAGTTTATGCATGGTCGTGCGCTATTGGTTGCCGAAGGTCGGCGGCTCTTTCAGCGAGTACTTTAATGACCCGGAGGCCATGATCCGCGGCCAGCTCTATGGCACCAAATGGCTACTGGAGAACATTGAGTCTGACATGGGCTTGCCCAACGTCTTCGTAGATTGCGGAAACGCTTTGGATGCCAGCGCCCTGGGTTGTGAGACCGAGATCGGTGAAGGAAACATCTGGATCCGCGAGGGCTGGGTCAAAACCGAGGCCGACCTGGAACGGCTACGCCGCCTAGATCCGACCAACACGGGCCTGATGGCGAAAAGCAGGGCCTTCGTGGAGCGCATGAGGGAGATCGGCGACCGCTACATCGTGCGGCTTAAAGATGACACCGAGCTGCGTCCGGCTGCTAACCCCCTAATGACCAGCGGGACGATGGGGCCCTTTACGGTGGCTTGCGAAGTGGCAGGGATGGCCGAGGTCTCTTTGGCCTTGCACGATCGCCCCGGGTGGGCAGCCGAGCTCCTCTCCGTGGTGACAGATAAGATCATTGAGTGGATGTCGTTCGTGGAACGCGTGCAGGGCATGAGCGAGCTGTGGATAGCCGATGACTACGCCGGCAACCTCTCGCTGCAGCAGTTCCGCCGGTTCGTGCTTCCTTGCCTGTTGCGGATCCGCCGCGCCTTCCCGGGGCGCCACTTCGCCTTCCACATGTGCGGGAAAGTGGATCATCTGCTACAATGTCTGGCTGACGAGTTGGGGATCAGTGAGTTTGCGCTTTTCGGTTACCAGGTGGATAGGGAGTTGGTGCAGAAGATCATGGGAGGCCGGGTGGTGCTGACGGGCAACGTGAACCCGATGAACATCTGGCTGGGCACGCCTGATTCGGTGTTTGAGGAGGCCATGACGGCTCTGCGCATCTTCGGCCGCGGCAGCAGTGGCTTCGTCCTCGCGGACGGCGCCAACATCCCGCCGGAATCGCCGGTGGAGAACATCAACGCGATGATGCGAGCCGCGCGGGCCTTCGCGGCTGAAAAGGAACGATTGACAGCCCATTGATCTCAGGCCAAGGGTAGATTCAAGTTCGTTCGCTCATGAGGAGGATCGCCATGAAACGCTCAGAGGTTAACGCCATCATACAGGAGGCCGACGCCTTCATCCGCTCGCGTGGTTTTCACCTGCCGCCCTTTGCCTACTGGACGCCTCAGGTGTGGGCTACGAAAGGGCCGGAGGTGCGAGAGATCGTTGAACGCGGCTTGGGGTGGGACATCACCGACTTCGGCAGCGGCGATTACCGGAAGATCGGCCTGGCCGTCTTCACCATCCGCAATGGTCACCCGGAGAACCTGAAGCGCATGCGCGGCAAGCTCTACTGCGAGAAGGTCCTGGTGGTGGGCGTGGACCAGGTGACGCCGATGCACTTCCATTGGACCAAGACCGAGGACATCATCAACCGAGGCGGCGGCAACCTGGTCATTCAGTTGTACAACGCCACGCCCGATGAAGGCCTGGCCGACACGGATGTGACTGTGAGCATTGATGGGGTCCAGCGAACGGTGCCGGCCGGCGGCAAGGTCGTGTTGACCCCTGGCGAGAGCATCACCCTGGTAGATCATTGTTACCACGAATTTTGGGCCGAGGGCAGCCCGGTGCTGGCCGGCGAGGTCTCTTTAGTGAATGACGACACCGCGGATAACCGCTTCTACAGGCCGGTCGGCCGTTTCCCGGAGATCGTGGAGGACGTGCCGCCTTTATATCTGCTGGTCCAAGACTACGCGCGGTATTACCGAGGTTGATCTATGGATGCCATCGTCGCCGGACACATCTGCCTGGACATCTTTCCCAGTTTGGCCGGCGTCAGCCCGGAAGCCTTCGCGCAGTCGTTCACGCCGGGCCACCTGATCCAGTGTGGCCCGGCCGCGCTCGCCACCGGCGGCGCGGTATCCAACGTCGGCCAGGCTCTCCATCTCCTGGGCATCCCCGTGACACTGATGGGCAAGATCGGGGCCGACCTCTTCGGTCAGGCAGTGCGACAGATCGTAGAAGCAAGGGGCCCCGGCCTGGCCGATGGGCTGATCGTGGACCCTACGGCTACCACCTCCTACACGGTCATCATCAACCCGCCCGCAGTGGACCGCATCCTTCTGCACTATCCCGGCCCCAACGACACCTTCTCTGCCGCAGACGTGCGCTACGACTTGACCGCGCAGGCGACGCTTTTCCACTTCGGATACCCCCCCATCATGCGCCGGATGTACGAGGCCGACGGCGCGGAACTGATAGAGATCTTCCGGCGGGTGCGCGCGGATGGCGTCACGACCTCGCTGGACATGGCCTTCCCCGATCCCGCTGCGCCGGCCGGCCGCGCCGATTGGGCGAAGATCCTGCGGGGCGTCCTGCCGTACGTGGACATCTTCTTGCCGAGCGTTGAGGAGATCCTCTTCATGCTGCGGCGTTCTACCTATGAGGACCTGCACCGTCGCTACGGCGCGGATCTCCTGGAAGGGATCACCCCTGAACTGTTGTCCAACCTGGGCGACGAATTGTTGGCGATGGGCGCCAAGATCGTCGGGCTGAAGCTGGGGCACCGGGGCTTCTATCTGCGCACTGCCGATCGCGCGGCGATAGCGCGCTTGGGCCGCGCCGCGCCGCGCGACCCTGCCGCCTGGGCCGACCTGGAGATCTGGACGCCTTGCTTCCAAGTGGAGGTAGTCGGCACGGCCGGCGCGGGCGATGCCACGGTCTCCGGCTTCCTGGCCGGCCTGCTGCGCGGCCTCTCGCCGGCGGAGGCGGTTACCGCCGCGGTCGCCGTGGGCGCGTGCTGCGTGGAGGCGGCCGACACCTTGAGCGGCATCCGGCCGTGGGAGGAGACGATCGCTCGGATCGCGTCCGGCTGGCCAAGACATACTTTAACGCTGGACACAGCCGGTTGGCAGCCCGACGCCGAACACGGGTTGTGGATCAGGCCACGCAGATAGATCGCCCCTGGCCCGCATCCCCTAGTGAGGCGGCCATTTTATCGCCGTAGAGCAAATCCCCACTTCCCAAGGCAACGGTTGGTCAAGGAGGAGCCATGAGCCAACGTCGCGCGCATTTCGTCCTCAGCACCCACTGGGATCGCGAGTGGCGGGAACCGTTCCAGGTGCTGCGGTATGATCTGGTGCGGCTGCTTGATCGCGTGTTGGCCGGATTGCAGGATGGCCGACTGCAAGGGCCGTTCGTGACCGATGGCCAGTCCATCGTGATAGAGGACTATCTGGAGGTCCGCCCCGAGCGCCGCGAGGAGGTCGCCCGCCTGGCGCGAGAGCGCAAGTTGGTGATCGGGCCGTGGTACACGTTGCCGGACGAGTTCACCGTCTCGGGCGAATCGCTGATCCGCAACCTGCATCTGGGGCGAGAGGTTGTCCGTTCGTTGGGCGCGGAGCCTTCCTGCGCCGGCTACGTGCCCGACATGTTCGGCCACAACAGCCAATTGCCGCAGATCTTCGCCGGCTTCGGCATCGCGGTCGGTTTCATCTGGCGCGGGGTGAACAGCGACCGACGCAACCTCCTCTGGCGCGGGGCCGATGGCACCGTGCTCCTTTGCCACAAGTTCGGTACCCACGGCTACGGGAGCTATGCCTTCTACGTCCGTCGTGGGCACGATTTCAAGGAAACCGCCTATGATCCGGCGGCCTTCGCGGCCCGCTTAGAGAGGTACCTGGAAGACGAGGCCGCGCACAGCGATGTGGAGCCGATCCTGGTGTTGGATAGTTCCGACCATCAGGAGTGGGATCAGGCCGCCTATGCCCTGGTGCGGGAGCGCATGGCCCGGCCCGATGACCGATTCCTCCTCATCCATAGCGACCTGGATGCTTACGCCAGCGAGTTCCTGGCGCAGCGCGACCGGGTAAAGACCATCGTAGAGGGCGAGTTGCGCGCGCCGGGCCGTCAGACGCGCGCGCCGGGGCAAGACCCGATGACGGTAGATCAGCAATGGGTGATCCCCGGCGTCCTCTCCAGCCGGGTCAACCTGAAGCAGGCCAACCGCAGGTGCGAGGCGCTCCTTTGCCAATGGGCCGAGCCGTTCAGCGCGTTCGCCAGCGCCGTGACCGGCCTGGAGTACCCGCAAGGCTTCTTAAGCGTGGCCTGGCGTTACCTCCTGACCAACCATGCGCACGATTCCATTGATGGGTGCAGCATAGACCAAGTGCACAAGGACATGATGCACCGCTTTGACCAATGTCGGTTGATCGCCGACCACTTGGCCAGGGAGGCCACCCATCGCCTGGCCGCCGGGGTGGCGGGCGATGTCGCTGAGGATGAGTTGCGCGTGGCGGTTTTCAACCCCCTGCCGCGCCCCTTCGGCAGCGTGACCGAACTGACCTTGCAGATCCCCCCCGAATGGCCGACCTTCAACGAGTTCTTCGGCTACGAGCCGAAGCCGGCCTTTCGCGTTTATGGCCCCGACGGCCAGGAGATCCCTTACCAGCGCCTGGCCCAGGCCATGAACCAGATCAAGCATCGCATCCGGCCCACGAAGTTCGTGCAGGATTACCGAACCCACGATGTGTCCATCGCCCTGCCGCTCACGGTGCCGGCGACGGGTTACACGACCCTTACCGTGCGCGCCGAGCATCCCGGCAGCCCTCCCCGTCATCCGGAGACGCCGGGCCTGGCGGTCAGCGAGTGCGCGATGGCCAACGAGTTCCTACGCGTTGAGATCGCGCCCAACGGCACTTTGACCCTGACCGATAAGCGTACGGGCCAGGTGTACCAGCGGTTGTTGACCTTTGAAGACCGCGCCGACATCGGCGATGGCTGGTATCACGGCCTCGCCGTCAACGACCAGGTTTTCACCTCCACCGCCTGTCGCGCCGAGGTGGCACTCGTTCACGATGGCCCCTATCTGACGACGTTCCGCATCCGCACGACCATGGCGGTCCCCGAGGCCTTTCGCTTTGACCGCATGGTCCGCTCGGAGCAGATGACTGACCTGGTGATTGACAGCCTAGTGAGCCTGCGCCCCGGCCAGGATTACCTGGACGTGCGCACGACGGTTCACAACACGGCCGATGACCATCGCCTGCGCGTCCTCTTCCCCACCGGCGCGGCGGGCGCGACCACCTACCTGGCCGATAGCCCCTTTGATGTCGTTGAGCGCCCCATCGCCCTGCAACCGGATCGCCACCTCTATCGGGAGTTGGAGGTTGAGACGAGACCGCAGCAGAGTTGGACCGCCGTTTACGATGGTCGGCGTGGCCTTGCCGTGGCCGCGGATGCCTTGTTGGAAACTGCGGTGCGCGATCTGCCCGAACGCACCCTGGCCCTGACGCTCTTTCGCGGCACCCGACGCACCCCCTACACGGAGGGCGAGCCGGATGGACAGGTGCGCGGTCGGTTGGAGTTCGCCTATCGCATCGTGCCGCTGGCTGCTGCGCCGGAGCGGGCGCGGCTGTGCGAGATGGGGCAACTTCTCTCGGCTGGGCTGCGCGTTGCCCAGTTGCGCCCCGAGGACCTGCCGCTGTACCGATCGGAGCCAACGTTGCCACCGACGGCAAGTTTCCTGCGGCTGGAGGGCCCGGCCGTCATCACCAGCGCCCGGCAGGTCGGCGATGGGCTGGAGGTGCGGTTGTTCAACCCGGAGCCTTTGCCCGTGAGCGCGATGCTCCACCTATGGCCGGCCGCTGGCCCGCGGACCGTCCAACGTGTGGACCTGGAGAGCCGGGGGTTGGAGGAACCACGCGCGGTCGGCGATGAGGTTGCGCTCACGTTAGGCGCGAAACAGATCGTGACCCTGCGGATTGCATAAGAGCGAGGCTTGAGGACACAAGGAAGGAGGGCCTATGCGCACCGTTCATGACCTCTCTACCTTGACTTGGCGGCTGGCTGGTTGGACTCCCTACCTGTGGCAGTTTGAACAGGTCGGCACGTTGGACCAGGCGCGCGATGCGCAGGTGATCTGCGAGGCGAAGGTGCCGGGGTCGGTGCAGCACGCCCTGCGCGCCGCCGGCATCCTGCCCGACTGGAACATCGGCCTGCGGGCCCGCGAGGCGGAGTGGGTTGAGAATCGCCAATGGATGTATGAGACCATCCTGCCGGACGGCTGGCTGCAGCCAGGGCAGACGCATCGCCTGAGATGCCTGGGGCTGGATTACAGCGGCAGCGTGTGGCTCAACGGCAAACACGTGGGCGACTTTCGCGGCACGCACATCCCTCACGTCTTTGATCTCACGCCATACCTGGCCGCGCAAGGAAACGTCCTGCGCATCGTCTTTGACCCGCCGCCACGCTGGCTTGGGCAGTTCGGCTATACCTCGCGCATGAGGGAGTGGAAGGTGCGCTTCAACTACACCTGGGATTGGCAGCCTCGGCTGGTGCAGATCGGCATCTGGGACGCGATCATGCTGGAGGTCAGCGATGGTCAGGAGATCGCCGAGTTTCGCTGCGTCGCCGATGCCGACCTAGGGGCCGCGCTGTCCGAGAAGGAGGGGCAAGCGTCGGGCGCGGGGGTTCTCAAGGCCTGGGGCAAAGTCATGGCAGGGAACGACGCGATCGTACAGATCACATTAGCGCAGGGGGATAAGGTCATTCGCGAGGTTCGCATCCCCGCTGGTGAGTTCAACGCGCAGGGCATCACGTGGCGCGACCTGCCGGTCGCGCTCTGGTGGCCGAACCTGGCGGGCGAGCAGCCGCTCTATACCGTGCGCTGCGCGCTGCTGGACGCGCGCGGCGCGGTCGTGGACACAGCCGTTCGTCGCGTCGGCTTCCGGCGCGTGGAGTGGCGACCTTGCGAAGGCGCGCCTAAGGAGGCTGACCCGTGGCTCTGCGTCGTGAACGGTCAGCCGATCTTCCTGCAAGGGGTCAACTTCCCGCCCGTGCGGCCCAACTTCGCAGACGTGACCGAGGCCGACTATCGCAAGCGGCTACAGTTGTACCACGACCTGGGCATGAACGTGTTGCGCATCAACGCGTGCGGCTTCCTGGAGAAGGAAACCTTCTACGACCTGTGTGATGAGTTGGGGTTGTTCGTCTGGCAAGAGTTTCCCCTGACCTCCTCCGGCGTGGAGAACATCCCGCCCGCCGACGAGGAATCGGTGCGGGCGCTGTGCGAGATCGCGCGTTCGTTCATCGTCCGGCGACAACATCATGCCTCTCTTCTCATGTGGAGCGGCGGCAACGAACTGATAGACCTGCGTTGGCGACCGCTAGACACTGGTCATCCCATGCTGCACGCGCTGCAACAGATCGTTGCGGCGGAAGATCCAGGCCGCCGTTTCATCCCGACCTCGCCCAGCGGCCCCCGCTTCGGCGCGGATGCCAAGGAGTTCGGACTGGGCCTGCACTGGGACGTGCACGGGCCGTGGAAGACGGAAGGGAGCATAGAGTCCTGTGCCGAGTACTATCGGAACGATGATGCGCTGTTTCGTTCCGAGGTAGGCGCGCCAAGCGCGGCACCGGCCGCGCTGATTCGCGCCTATGCCGGTGATCGCGACCTGTTGCCGATCGGCCCAGAAAACCCGCTGTGGCGTTATCCGGTCGCTTGGTGGCTGGAGGAAAAACAGTTCGCGGCGGAGCACGGCCGGCCCCCGGCGAGCGTTGAGGAGTATGTGGCCTGGAGCCAGGAACGGCAAGCCCGACTGCTCACCATCGCGGTGAGTGCGTGCAAGGCCCGTTTCCCGCGCTGCGGCGGCGTGATCCTTTGGTGCGGCCACGATAGTTTCCCTTGTCCGACGAATACCTCCATCGTGGATTTTCACGGCGAGCCGAAGCCCGCTGCCTTGGCGCTGGCCGAGGTATATCGGGCCGCGACATAACGCATATCTCTTCATTATTCAGTAATCTCCAGGATCAGTGTTCCCAGGCAACAGATCACCTTAGTGGGCTGAGGGGTATAGAGGACATGGAGGGAGCATTAAAGCAGACCTTTGGCAGCGATCACATCCGCGTGCTGATAAGAGAAGTTCCCGGCATGAGAGGACCTGAGTTCTACACCGAAGCGATAGAGATCAAGACACCCCAGGCTTGGCAGCCCATCGCCTATGGAATCCCAGGGCAGGAGTTCTCAACCTCATCCGGAGGCATCAACGCCACCACATTCCAGGCCGAACAAGACGCGGCGGGTAACTGGAGGCTGCGCCTATCGGGGCGCTGCTCCGCCTGGGAAGCCGAGGAACTTTTGACCATTGAGGTCGGCAAGCCCTATCTCCGCCGCGAACAAACCTATCGTTTCTTGGCCGATTGGGAGGGAGCCGTCCATCCCGGCTGGCGAGTGCCCAACCGGCCGGACTCTCGTTACACGTTCCCTTTGCACGTTTACGATAAGCCTATGGCCGGCTTACCGTCGTTGCGTGCCGACGTGGCCTGGGCTTTGCCGTTTCCCTTCCATGTTTGGCAGAACGGCCGGTGGGTAGCCTTGTACGGCGTGGACCGCACTCGCTCAGTTGGTACGTTGGACTTTTCCTTGCCCGGCGAGGGGGCCGCGCTCCTGCGCGTTTACTACCCCGATACGACCAGCCAAGTCGACGACATCCATCAGCAAATATTCAGGCCAGCCGCCATCCCTGAATCCGCACGCTTCCAGGCCGGTACGCGGCTCACTCTGAGCGAGATCGTCGGCGGTAAGGCGCTGGGGGACGGCCAGGAAGCGCTCCTGGAAGCAGAAAGGATCGCCGCTGACATTTTGTTGTCCGGCCCGCCGAGTCTGCACCCCGACTTGTCTCGCGTCGCCGATGGCATCGCCGAATATTTCCGGCATTGTGAGCTTTGGGAACCCCACGCGCTTGGCCCCGGGCGCGGTTGGTTTCGCAACATGTGGGTCTATACCCACGGCGGGCAGCCGACCAAACAAGGCATTGGCAGCGGCTACTATGATCTGGGCTGGGGTGAAGGGATTGCCGTTGAGACCCTGACCGCGTTGGTGCGCCATTGGCGACGCACCGGCGCGGAGGACTTGCTATACTTTGTGGACGAGATAACACGCAACGCGGAGCTCTATCGCCGCGACCCACAACCGCGCGGTGAAGGCCTCCGCGAGGGAGCAGCCTTTTATGATCGCTCTGATGGCCGCACCTTCGGCGATTTCCAACTCAGCAAACGCATTTGGACACACTCGCTGGGCCACATCGGAAGCCAGTTCATCCAGAACTACACTGACGCGCCGGATTATCCCCGGCCAGAGACTCGTCAACGATGGCTCCTATTCTCAAAGTTGATAGCAGATTTCCTGGCGTCCCATCAGCGTTCAAGCGGCGACTTGCAGGACATCTTTGACGAACAGGACCGGGAAGCCAACTTTAAGCGATACAGGATAGCAGCCCGCGTGGTCGTTTGTGGCCTATGGGCCAGGCTCGCGAAGGTTACCGGCCAGCAGGAATACCTGGCACGGAGCATGCAATTAGCGCGTGCTGTTGCGCCAGAGATTGACCGATATGAGTTCTACAACGAGATGATAGACGCTATGGAGGCGCCTATTGAGCTCAGTGATGGCGAGAGCGCCTATTACGCGCTTGAGGGCTTGGTTCCCCTCTACGAGGCCACCCACGACCCGCAAGTCCTCTCATTATGTCAAAAAGCAACCGCTTTTGGCCTCTCTTGGACCTACTTCTACGACCTGCCTAATGCCTACCGCGGCGTCGCGCGGGGCGGACAGGCCTGTCGCATGCCAGATTTTCCGCTCGTCTACCCCATTGGCCCCGCTAAGGCCGTTGAGCCGTTGCTGCGCCTGTTTCGGGTAACCGGCGACCCCTTTTACCGGCACATGGCTAGGGAAATGGTGAACTTCATTGCCAGTTACCAGATCAACGCGCCGGGCCGGCCTTGGCATGGTGGTCTCGTCCATGCGGTGGATCAACACAGCGGCAAGTTCTGGGGGCCAGACAAATGCGGTCAGGTGGATACTGGCATGGCCTCCGGCAACGGTTGGGCAGCGATTGAGCTCTGGTTGGCCGAGGAAGGAGGGCTCCCTTGACGCGGCGAACCTGATCCCTTCATCGCCGCGCCATCAGACGTCGCAAGCGGAGCAGGGCGACCACGAAGAGGACACCGCCGATGAGCGCGAGGCTGCTCAACGCAACGGCTTCGGGGGGATAGCCGCGCAGCATGATGTCTCGCAACAGGCGAATCGCGTACGTCGCGGGGAGAAGCCAGGAGATCGTGCGCACAGGCTGCCACAGCGTCTCAATGCGCAAGAAGAAGCCGCTGAAAAAGACGCTCGTGATCAGGATGAGCATCGTATATTGCACGGCCTGGCTGTCGGTCTCCGAGATCAGCGAGATGACGAAGCCGATGCCCAGGGAGGCGAACAGCAGCATCCCGATCACCGTCGCGTACGCAGGCCACTCCCCCAGCATCGGCACCCCCAGGGTGTAAACCAGGAGGAGCGTGAGGACCGTCGCCAGCACGCCCCCGAAGAGGAGGTAACTGAGGTACTTGCCGATCAGCGTCTCGGCTGCCGACAGCGGGGAGACGCGGAACAACTCCATCGTCCCTACGGACCGTTCCCGCACGATGGAAAGGGCTGCAAAGGTGACCGCCAGGTGCTGGAGGAGAAGGACGATCACCGAGGGCGCGAAGTAGTCCGAGACCTTCAGGGGCACGCTCGTTGCCGCCCGCGCCTCGCTACGGAAGGGGTTGATCAGCACCAGCGGATCAATGTCCTGCAGCGCTGCCAACTCCGCTTCCAGCGTTTGCAGGTCTTGCTCAATCGCGGCCACCTTCTCCGCTTGTGCGGCGTATTGGGTCACGTCGTCCTCAATCTCAGCCAGCGCGTCGGTATCGTCCAGCGTCTTGGCGAGGTGGGCCCGCACTTGGCCGACGTCGGTGCTCCTGTCGGGGCCGACCACCTGTTGGACGCCGTCTAAGAGGTTTAAGCCCGTGCGCGCGGCCATCTCTACCGTGCTGACGTTCCGGCTCAAGGCGCGCTGATAGTGGCGGGCCTCGGCTGCATCCCCGCGCTCCAGGGCCTTGCGCATGGCAGCAGCGTTCAGGCGGGCCGCCTCCAACTCCTCCTGCAGGTTGGCGGCGGCTTTTTTCACCTCCTCCATCACGTATCGCACCACGCGACGGTTGATCTCGTCCACGTAGAACTGGCCGAAGAAGGAGACGTAGCCGGCTTGGAACGGATCAATCTCGGCGTGGTAGAGGGTAAAGGTAACCTGCCGATTTTGGCGGATCAATTCCAGCGGGTTGGACGGCAGGAAGACGACAACATCCACCTCCCCTTTGCGCAGCCTCTCTTTGGCCGCCGTTTCGTCCCCCGTCACGCCCATCACGATGAGTTGCGGGCCTAGAGACTTGGCGAACGCCTCAATCTGGGTGGCGAGGGCGCTGCCGGGCTCTACCACGAAGAGCGTGCGCAGGGCCCTGGCCTCATTGCGATAGCCGACGCCGAAGAACAGAAGGATCAGAAAGGGGCCGAGAACCAAGGTGAGCACCAAGAGCGGCTGGCGGATGATCTCGGCGATCTCCTTGCGCAAGAAGGCCGACGGGCGGATCACGAACCGAAAGAGCCTAGTCATGCGGAGCCTCCCGCTTCACGATCTCCACGAAGACGTCGTCGTACGGCGGCACGTGCTCTTCAATGGATTCTACCGCGATGTTTTGGGCCTCGCACCAGTCTAGCAGGGCGGGCATGGCCGTGCTGGCCTCGTCCACGATCATGCGCACGACCGTGCTGCTGTCGTCCGGGCGGTTCACCTTGCCGCGCACGAAGGGGAGGCCGCGCAGCATCTCTAGGTAAGAATGATCTAGCCGTTCCTTCGTGCGCAGGTCAACGATCTCTCCCCCGAAAGCGCGATGACGCAAGCCGGCGGGCGTCTCCACCGCCAGCAGCCGCCCCTGGACCAAGATGCCGACCAGGTCGCAATAGGCCGCCTCGCCAACGTACTGGGTCGTTACGAAAAGGGTGCGCCCTTGGTCTCGCAACGCTCGGAAGTGGTCCCAGAACTTGCGGCGTAGCACAGGGTCTATGCCGGCGGTCGGCTCGTCCAAGAAGATCAGCCTTGGCTCGTTGACGAGCGTGGCCGCGAGGCTCAGGCGGCGCTGCATCCCGCCGGAGAGGTCGCGCGCCAGTTTGTTCTTATGCTTGCTCAGGTCTACGAAGTCCAAAGCCTGCATGAGCCGTTTGCTGCGTCGCAACCCCATCCCGTAGATGGAGGCGACGAATTGGAGGTTTTCCCAAACGGTGAGGTTCGGGTACAGCACGAACAACTGCGGCATGTAGCCGATGCTCTCCAGCGTGCGCCGCGTGAACTCTGAGGGGTGGAGCCCGAAGACGGTTACCTCGCCCGCTGTGGGCTTGTAAATCCCCGCCAGAAGGCGGATCATCGTCGTCTTTCCGGAGCCGCTTGGGCCGATGAAGCCGAAGATTTTGCCGCGCGGGATTTGAAACGAGACCTCGTTCACGGCGATCTCGCTGCCGAAATGCTTGGACACCTTCTTGGCCTCAATGATGATGTCGTCCGCGCCTTCTTGAGGTGCTGGGCCCTGCTCGGAGGATGACGAGGATGCCATACCAACCCTCCTTGTTCAGAAAGAACCGCCTTGCGACAACGGCTTTACGCAGAGCGGCGAATCGTTGGCGGGGTTGTTGACCAGAGGGCGCACGGGATAGGCGATCATCGCCTCAGCCGGATAGGGCTTTAGCAGAGGGAGCAGCGCCTCCGGTCGTTGCACGTCGGGGTCTAACCACAGGTCGTAGTCTTGAGGGGGGAGGATCGCCGGCATGCGATCGTGCAAGGGACGCATGAGCGCGTTGGCCTCGGTGGTCAAGAGCGTGCACGAGGCGATCGCCACGCCCTCTGGCCCGCGCCACTCTTCCCAAAGGCCGGCGATGGCGAAGGTCTCCCTTTCGCGCAGCCTGATGAAATAGGGCCGTCTCTCGCGCGCTAGACGCTGCCATTCGTAAAAGCCGTCCGCAGGAACGAGGCAACGTCGGAGACGGAAAGCGTGTCGGAAAGCGGGCTTCTCGGCCGCCGTTTCCGAGCGGGCGTTGATCAGGCGCGAGCCGATGCGGGGGTCTGCGGCCCAAAACGGGACTAGCCCCCAACGTAGCAGCGCCCATTCTCGCGCCTTTCCCTCCGGCGCGATCCGCACCGCGGCGATGTTCTGGGTCGGCGCGATGTTGTAGCGAGGCTCCAGCGCGGGCGCCTCGGCCACGCCAAATAGCCGCGCGAGGGCCTCCGGGGAGGTGAAAAGGGCAAAACGTCCGCACATAGAGGCCCCCTTATTTATGAAACCTTGGCTTCAGCCCATCCCCTCAAGGGGCGATGGCAACCTTCAGCGGCGCCGACTCCAGCACTACCCTTCCTTGCTCGTCCTTCACCACCGCGCGGATAATGTGCTCCCCTGCAGCCAGCGGCTCCGCCACGACGAAGCGCCAGCGGCCGCCTGCATCCACCGAGGTCATGCCCAATTCCGTTTCGCCGTCCAGGATGGTGATCGCATCGCCCGGCCGGCCCATGCCGCGAAAGATGGGGCGCGGCGTGCGGAGCGTCGTCCCAGGTTCGGGCCATGTGATGGCCAGGATCGTCCCGGCGGGGGTGGGTGTAGCAGGGGCTACGGTGGCCGCCGGCGTTGGGGTCGGCGTGAGGGTCGCGGTCGGAGATGGGGTGGGGCTCTTGGTCGGCAACGCGGTGGGCGTGGCGGGTTGGGGGAGTCTGGTCGGCGTCGCCGAAGGGCGCGTGGCCACGGCAGGCAAGGGAGAGGGGATCGCGGTGGCCGCCAGGCGCGACCGCGCCGGTAGCGGGCGCTGCGACAAGATGCCAGCGAAGACGGCCGCCAACGCCGCGAAGGTCAGGAGGAGTTTGATGCCGTCCCAGGGCCAGATCAGGTAAGGCGGATGCCTTCTCATCGTTACTTGCTCCCGCGTCGCGAGCGGGGTTGTTTGCGCAGGCTCGCGGCCTCAGAGCCAGCGCGGGGTTCGGTCTCCGCTCCCTCTGAGTAAACCGACGGCGCGCCGCTGGCTGATGCGGCAGGAGAGGGGGCGGTCGGCGACTCTGCCGGAGCGGCGGCCACTTCCTCCTGGGTTGTCGTCGGGGACGGCTCGTAGGGTCGCCCGGCCAAAAGCGCAGCGATGCGACGTGCCTCATCATCTAGCCGATGGCCGACAGCGGGCGCCTGGGCGGAGGGAGCAGACAGGGGCTCGCCGGCAGGCTCTTCGGCGGATTCGGTTTTTATGGAAGGCGGGGCGGCCTCGGGGCCAGCAGGCGCCGACGGCGGCTCGGCCTCCGCCGTAACGGCGGGCGCCTGGGCCACGCGCAGCCTGTCCAGTTCTTCGGCCTGTCTGGCCAAGCGCGCGCGGGCCTCCGCCAATTCTGCCTGGGCCGCGCGCAGTTCCTGGGCGAGTTGGGCAAGGCGGGCATCGTCATCGGGCACCGAAGCCCGCTGCGCTGCCAGGGCTTGCTCCAACTCGCGCACGCGCACCTCTTGCGAAGCCAGCCTCTGTTGCCAGGGCCTCGTGTCTGGTTGCAAGCGCCGGCCGCGCCAATAGAGGATCTCCAGCAGCCAATCCGTCAACCAGCCCAGGATGAAAGCCAAGGCCAGCGCCAACCATACGTTCAGGTCGTTAAACATCCTCGCCTACCTCCTTAGGCCTGCTCCCCAACAGGGCTCTCCGAGGGGTATGGCCTTGCGCCAGCGCGGTGTAACATAGCCAACATGATGTCGTGCAGGCGGCCGTTGCTCGCCACAGCCTGTCCGGTCTCCAGGCTCCAAGGCTGCCCGCTCCAATCGGTTACGCGCCCGCCGGCTTCCTCAATGCACAAGGCTGCGGCGACCAGGTCCCAGGGCATCAGCGAGAGACTGAGGTACGCGTCTATCCAGCCGGCGGCCACGTAGCACATGGCCAGCACCGAGGACCCCAAAGAGCGGACCGTCATTACCTCTGTAGCCAGGAGCGCGGTAAGGCCGGCGGCGCGCGCCCGTGCCTGGGGCGAGCGTCCCCAATCGGGGTTGATGATCGCCTTCGCCAGCGTATCCACCTGGCTAACGCGCAGGCGACTCCCGTTCAACCATGCCCCGCGTCCCCGTTCGGCGGCGAAGAGGTCATCGCGCAGGGGGTCATACACCACGCCCAGGCGCACGATGCCGTCCTCTGCCAGGGCCAACGAGACGGCAAACATCGGGACCCCGCGCGCGTAGTTGGTCGTGCCGTCCAGCGGATCCAACACCCACAGAGGTCCGGCCAGGGAAACGGGCCGTTCACCCTCCTCGGCCCAGATGGCATGGTCGGGGAAGCGGGCCCGCAGGCGTTGTACGATCATCGCTTGCGAGGCCATGTCCGCGTCGGTTACCAGGTCGCGCAGGCCCTTCTCTCGCACCGCTTGCGGCTGATGCAGGCGCGCCGCCAGCAGGCGTCCTGCCTCACGTACCGTTTCTACGGCGAAGTCAAGCACGCTGCCCCTCCCCCGCGCCCGCGAGAGCAAGGCCGGCGTCCAAGAGCGCCTCCACGGTCTGAGGCGTGTGCGCCTCCGCGTAGATGCGCAGCACCGGTTCCGTGCCCGAGGGGCGGATGAGGAGCCAACTATCGTCCGCGAAGAGGTATTTGACGCCGTCTGCCGTGCCCAGGCGCGCGACGGTGAGACCTGCCAGGGTGGTCGGCGGCCGCGCCGTCAGCCGCGCCACCAATTCGGATTTGGAGAAGGGGGGCACGCGCACGTCGCGCCGGGCATACACGAACGGCCCCAACTCGGTTTGCAACTCCGTCACCAACGCGTCTAGGGAGCGGCCGTAGTGCGCGACGATCTCCGTTAGGAGCATCGCCATCAGGACGCCGTCGCCCTCGGGAATGTGGCCCTGAATACTGATGCCGCCCGACTCCTCGCCGCCGATGAGGACGTTGTCGCGCGCCATGAGTTTACCGATGTGGTTGAAGCCGACCGGCGTCTCGTACAAGGGGAGGCCGTATTTCGCCGCCAGGCGATTCAACAGTTGCGTGGTGGAAACGGTTTTCACGACCGTGCCGTGCCATCCGCGCACTTCCACCAGGTAGCGCAGTGCCAGCGCCAGGATATGGTGCGGGTCTATGAAGCGGCCGGATGGGCTCACCGCGCCGATGCGGTCGGCGTCGCCGTCGGTGGCCAGGCCCAGATCGCAGTCTCGGGCCGTTACCTCGGCCATCAGGAGGCCAAGGTAGCGGGCGATCGGCTCCGGATGGATGCCGTTGAAGCCGGGGTTCATCTCTCCCCGAATCTCCGTCACCTCAACGCCTGCCTCGCGCAGGAGTTGTGCCAGGTAGACGCGACCGGAGCCGTACATGGGGTCTACCACGACGCGCAGGCCGCTTCGTTGCAGGGTGGGGAAATCCACTAGGGTTTGCAGGTGTTTCCGGTAAGAGGGGAAGGGATTGAAGCGGGTGATCAATCCTTGCGCCTGGGCTGTCTCAAAATCCATCGTCTTCGGCTCGCGGCCCGCGCGCTCGTTCTCTATGATCAACTGCTCTACCTGACGGCACTGGCTGGCCGGGGCGGAGCCGCCGTAGGCGGCTTTCAACTTGATGCCGTTGTAGCGGGGGGCGTTGTGGCTGGCTGTGATCATCACCCCGCCGGCGGCGCGGTTGGCCACCACCGCGTGGGATACCATCGGCGTCGGCGAGTCGGCCTTGGTCAGCAACACGCGGATGCCGTTGGCCGCCAGCACCCGCGCAACCTCCATCGCGTAGCGGTCGGACAGGAAGCGCGTGTCAAAACCGACCACGCACAAGGGAGGTTCTGTAACGCTCTGGCGGGCTGTCGCCCCCGTCAGCAGGGCATCGGCAATGGCCTGTGACACCTTGCGCACGTTGGCGAAGGTGAATTCGTCGCTGATCACGGCGCGCCATCCGTCGGTGCCGAAGTGGATAGCCATGCGGAGAGACCTCAGTTCGGTTGGATTTTGCGTTGCATGATGCGCTGCAGTTCTCGCAGCGTCAATTCAGGGCGTTCGTCGCGCAGGAGGGGCAACCTGGTGCGCACGCGCCGCAGTTCGGTCAGGTCCAGGCGCGCCGTGACCAGCGCCTCCTCAAAATAGGGGGCCTGGGCGATCATCTCCCCATCCGGCCCAAAGCAATGGGAGCCGCCCCAGAAGTTGATGCCGTCCTCATAGCCTACCCGATTGCAGTGGAGGACGAAATCGGTGAGGGCGCTCGCGTAAGCCTGGTTCATCAGTTCCACGAAGCGGGTGCTGTCTAGGCGGCCGGGGCGGCTCAGGCCGCGACCTGGGCTGGCCGAGAGGAGGAGCAGGATGTCGGCGCCGTCGGCCCAAAGGATGTAGGGCGGCGCCATGTGCCAGAAGTCCTCGCAGATGAGGATTCCCACCCGGCCCAAGCGCGTGTCAAAGGCGCGGAAGGTGTCCCCCGGGGCGAAGTAGCGCCCTTCGTCAAAGAGGGTGTAGGTGGGGAGATAGACCTTGCGGTGCACGTGGACGACGCGCCCGCCGGAGAGGTAGGCGGCCGAGTTAGGGAATCGCCAACGCTCGTCCACCTCCACAAAGCCGACCACGAGATCCAGGTCGCGGCTGGCGGCGAGCAGCGGGCCGAAGATCGGATCGTCAGGGGTAGGACGGCAAGCCACGTCCGAGACGAGATCCTTCACCTGATAGCCGGTGAGGGATAGCTCGGGGAAGATCAGGAGGTCCACGCCTTGGCTGCGGGCCCGGTCTATGTAGTCCAGGTGGCAGGTCAGGTTGGCGGCCACATCGCCCAGGCGGGGCGCGATCTGGGCCAGGCCGATCGTTACCTGTTGCGACGCGCTCATGGGTAGCATTGTACTCCAGACCGGCGGCTTTGGCAAGAGGCGAAACTGAGCTGCGTCATTGCGCGTTCGCCAAGATGGTGCTATATTAGCCCATATCTCGCTTGACGAGCGATGTGGGGAGCCTCGGCCAATGGCGAGGCCCCCCATCGCCACTTCTGCTTGTCTTATTTGGGGAGAGGAGGACCGGACATGGCACCTCAGGCTTCCACGTTGCGCAAGCACATCTACCAAGGCGATCCGCTGACCGCGCCGCCGCCGCCCGAACTGGCTGCCATCTTGGATCGCTATCGCGGCCAGCCGGATGCCCTGATCACGGTGCTGGAGGAGATCCAAAGCCATTATGGGTATCTCCCGGAACAGCCCCTCCGTTACACGGCTCGCGAACTGGGCTTTCCTCTTAGCCGGGTGTACGGCGTCGCCACGTTTTACAACCTCTTCCACTTCAACCCGCCGGGCAGATACATCGTGCGCGTTTGCAAGGGGACGGCCTGCCACGTCAACCTATCTGCCGAGATCTTGGCGCATCTAAAGGAGAAACTCGGCATCAACGAGGATCAGACGACCCCTGACGGCCTTTTCACCTTGCAGACCGTAGCCTGCATGGGGGCCTGTAGCCTAGCGCCCGTCCTGGTGATCAACGATGTGACTTACGGGCGCATGACGCCGGAGAAGGCATGGGAAGCCTTGTCCGCCCTCCGCACCGAGGCTGCGGCGGCCAGCGAGGAGGAAAGGCCATGAACGCGACGATCCGTGTGGGCACTTCCACCTGCGGCCTGGCGGCAGGAGCCGAGGCCGTCTTGTCGGCCATTGAGATATACGTGCATCGTCGCCAGCTGCCGGTCAAGATCCAGCGCACGGGCTGCCTGGGGGCCTGTCATCGTGAGCCGTTGGTGGAGGTGATCATTGATGGCTCTTCGGCCCTCTATGGCCCGGTCACGCCTGAACGGGTGACGCCTCTGATGGACTACCATTTCGGCGCGGGGGGGCGCGGCGTCTCGCGGGATTGGGTCATCAGCCGCCGTCGGGACAAGAGCGATTACCCCTTCCTGGCGCGCCAGCTGAAGGTAACCACCCAGTTGTGCGGCATCATTGATCCTTATTCTTTGGATGACTACCTAGCGAACGGCGGTTACCAGGCCTTTCGGGAAGCCCTGAAAATGCCGCCGGAGAGGGTGATTGAGATCGTTACCGAATCGCGTTTGCGCGGTCGCGGCGGAGCCGGCTTCCCTACCGGTCGTAAGTGGGAGATCACCCGCAAACAACCCCGAACCCCCAAATTCATCATCTGCAACGCCGATGAGGGCGACCCCGGCGCCTTCATGAACCGTACCGTCATCGAGGGTGACCCTCATCGCGTCTTGGAGGGGATGCTCATTGCCGCTTGGGCGATCGGCGCAAGCAAGGGGTACATCTACGTGCGGGCCGAATACCCTCTAGCCGTCCGGGCCCTGCGCCGTGCCATAGAGCAGGCGAAGGAGTACGGCGTTACCGGGCGGAACATCCTGGGCAGCGGCATGGACTTTGAGTTCGTCATCAAGGAAGGGGCCGGCGCCTTCGTCTGCGGCGAGGAAACGGCCCTGATGCATTCCATTGAGGGCAAGCGCGGCATGCCCCGCATGCGTCCACCTTATCCTGCGGAGGCAGGGCTGTGGGGCTACCCCACCAACATCAACAACGTGGAGACCTACGCCAGCGTCCCCAGCATCATCCTCAACGGGCCGAGTTGGTATGCTAATCTGGGAACGGAGCGCAGCGGGGGCACCAAGGCGTTCTCCTTGACCGGCGCGGTCAACCATTCGGGCCTGGTAGAGGTCCCCATGGGCATGACCGTGCGAGAATTGGTCTACGACATCGGCGGTGGCTGCAAGGGGGGCCGCGAACTGAAGGCCGTGCAGTTGGGCGGCCCCTCCGGAGGATGCATGCCGGCTTCCTTGCTGGACACGCGCATTGACTACGAAGACCTGAGGGCCATTGGCGTGATCGTGGGCTCCGGTGGCATCGTGGTCGTGGACGAGACGACCTGCATCGTAGATTTTGCCCGTTTCTTCCTGTCGTTCACCCAGGACGAGTCGTGCGGCAAATGTGTGCCCTGTCGGGTGGGCACACGCAAGATCCTGAACATGCTCACCAACATCACCCGCGCCAAGGCCGCGCCGGCCGACTTGGATCGCCTGGCAAGCCTGTGCGAGACGGTGCACAGAACGTCGCTCTGTGGCCTAGGACATACGGCGCCCAATCCGGTCTTGACGACCATGCGCTACTTTAAGGACGAATACCTAGCCCACGTGGTAGACAAGCGCTGCCCGGCCGGGGTCTGCACCCTGTACGGGTTCTGAGGCCATGCTCAGCGTCGCACGGAGGTAAGAGATGATCACGGTGACCATTGACGGTAAGACGATTCAGGTTCCCCCCGGCACGAACGTCCTGGAGGCCGCGTTGGCCAACGGGATTGACATCCCTCATCTATGCTACCATCCGGAATTGGTTCCTTCGGGTGGATGCCGCCTGTGTCTGGTGGAGGTGGAAGGGCGGCCTAACGTGGTGCCCAGTTGTGGCCTCCTCTGCGAGGACGGTATGGTCATCCGTACCCAGAGCGAGACGCTGACCAGAATGCGCCGGGACATCATTGATCTTTTCATCTCCGACCATCCCCTGCGTTGCGTCGTCTGCGACAAGAACGGCGCCTGTGATCTCCAGCGGTACGCTTATGAGTATGGCCTTTCTGAGACGACCTACGACTTTGAGCTCTCCCGCCCCCTGTACCAGGATGACAATCCTTTCTTCGTGCGCGATCATCAGTATTGCATCCTTTGCGGCAAGTGCGCGCGGGTTTGCGACGAGGTCGTGGGCGCGAACGCGATTGAGTATGCGGGTCGCGGCTTTGACAGCCACATCGCGACGCCTTTTGACTGGCCCATGGCCGACTCGTCGTGCGTCTTTTGCGGGAGTTGCGTTCAAGTCTGCCCGACGGCGGCGCTTCTGCCCAAGTCGCGCCTCCATCGGGGCCGCGAATGGGAACTGACCCGCAAGCGCACCGTCTGCGGTTACTGCGGGGTTGGCTGTCAGATAGAGTACGCGCTGAAAGACGGCGCTATCCTCTATGCGCAAGGCTTTCGCGAGGCGCCGGTCAACGGCGAGTTCCTCTGCGTCAAGGGGCGCTTCGCCTGGGATTACGCGACCAGCCCCGATCGGCTGACCCAGCCGCTAGTGCGCCGCGATCTCGCCTTCGCCCTAGGGCTCACGAAGGAGCCGTGGGGAGTGCCCCGCACCTCGGTTCTCCAGCAGGGTCGCAGCCTCAGGGACTACATCCCTGTCTCCTGGGAGACGGCGTTGGAGATCGTCGCCACCAAACTGGCGGAGGTGGTGAGGGCTCACGGCGCGGACGCCGTAGCGGGCCTCTCTTCGGCCCGCTGCACGAACGAGGAGAACTACCTCTTCCAAAAACTGATGCGGGCCACCATCGGTACCAACAACGTAGATCACTGCGCTCGCCTTTGCCACTCCAGTTCGGTCACCGGCCTTGGCATGGCTTTCGGCAGCGGCGCCATGACCAACCCCATCCGCGACATACGCGACGCCGATTGCATCCTCATCACCGGCTCTAACACGGCGGAATCCCATCCGGTCATCGGCTACGAGGTCGTCCGCGCGACGAAGAAAGGGGCTCACCTCATCATCATTGATCCGCGGCGCGTGCCCTTGGTGGATCATGCGACCCTTTATCTTCAGCCCAAGCCCGGCACCGACATCTTCGTCTTTCTGGCTATGGCGCACGTGATCCTGCGCGAGGGATGGGCGGACGCGGCCTTCATCAGCGAGCGCACCGAGGGCTTTGACGAGTTCGCCAAAAGCGTGGAGGCGTACACGCCTGAGGTGGCTTCCCTCGCCTCCGGCGTGCCCGCGGAGCAGATTGAAAAGGCGGCTCGGTGGTATGCCTTGGGCGAGCGGGCCAGCGGGGCGTCTCGCTACGGCGACGGGCGCGGCCATTCCACCATCCTCTACGCGATGGGCATCACCCAGCGCAGCAACGGCACCGACCTGGTGCTCAGCCTGGCGAACCTGGCGATGCTCTGCGGACAGATCGGCAAGCCCTCCACGGGCGTCAATCCCTTGCGCGGGCAATCCAACGTCCAAGGGGCGTGCGACATGGGATGCCTCCCCGATGTGCTGCCAGGCTATCAGAAGGTAACCGACGAGGCGAAGCGCAAGGCGGTGGCCCAGGCCTGGGGCCTGGCCGACCTGCCCGCCCGGCCGGGCCTCACGGTGGTGGAGATGATGCAGGCCGCCGCGGCCGGGAAGGTGCGGGCCATGTACATCATGGGCGAGAACCCGATGCTCTCCGACCCCAACATCGGTCACGTGGAGGAGGCTCTGAGCGGCCTGGATTTCCTGGTCGTGCAGGACATCTTCTTGAGCGAGACGGCCCAGTTGGCTCACGTGGTCTTGCCTGCCGCCTCGTTCCTGGAGAAGGACGGCACCTTCACGAACACCGAACGGCGCGTGCAGCTCTTGAACCCTATCCTGCCGCCGCCGGGGGAAGCCTGGCCGGACTGGCGCATCCTTTGCGCCCTGGGCCAGAAACTGGATGAGAGGCTTGGCCGCGAACGCACCCTGCCGGAGATCGGGCATTGGTCCTTCAACTCTACCTCCGCCATCATGACCGAGGCGGCCAGGGTAACGCCCATCTACCGAGGCATCAAGCACCATCGCCTGGCGGGTAACGGCCTCACTTGGCCCTGCCCGGAGGAAGGCCATCCCGGTACGCCGATCCTACATGTGCAGGCCTTCAGTCGCGGGCGCGGCAAATTCCACGCGGTAGCGGCCCAATTGCCTGCCGAGCAGCCGGATGAGGAGTTCCCCCTCATTCTAAGCACCGGGCGCATCCTCTACCATTACCATACCGGCACTATGACCCGAAGGAGCGAGGGCCTCTCCTGGCGCGAGCCTCGCGGCTACGCGGAGGTCAACGAGAGAGATGCGGCGGCCGCGGCCATCCGGGACGGTGGCCAGGTGGTGATCCGCAGCCGCCGCGGCCAGGTGCGCACTCAGGCGCGCGTGAGCCAGCGCGTTCCGCCCGGCGTGGTCTTCCTCTCCTTCCATTGGAAGGAGGCGCCGGCGAACCTTCTCACCCATGACTTCGCGTTGGACCCCCTGGCGAAGATCCCAGAGTACAAGGTGTGCGCCGTGCGCATTGAGCCGATTCGGGTCGTGCGAAAGGAGTAATCCAAGGAGCGTTAGGCGACCATCGGCTCTTCCGCTACGACCTCACCCTCCACGGCCTTGCTGAACACGATCTCGCCTGCCGCGTAATCGGCGACGACGGTGTCGCCTTCGCGGTAGTCGCCTCGCAGCAAGGCCAGTGCCAGCGGATCTTGCAACAGCCGTTGGATGGCCCGTTTCAGCGGACGCGCGCCGTAGACCGGATCGTAGCCTTGGTCGGCCAGGTAGGCCTTTGCCACCTCGGTAACCCGCAGGCTGATCTTGCGGTCGGCCAGCAACTGTTGCAGACGGCGCAACTGGATCTCCACGATCTGTACGAGGTGCTCCCTCGTCAGGTTGCGGAAGATGATGATCTCGTCCACCCGGTTCAGAAACTCCGGTCGGAAGTGCTGGTGTAGCGCCTCCAGCACCAACCGGCGCATCGCCTCCTCATCCCTGCCGCCC
>DAOTYP010000016.1:0-33498 GCA_034434975.1 Anaerolineae bacterium
GTACGCGCTTAGAGTTGCGCTGGTCAATCTGACCGTAATAGTGACCGCGTTCTTCATTAGTAATCCACACTGAAGGGATTACCTGCCCACAGGCGCAACAGCGCCGGATAACGCTCCAACTTGTTATAAGGGACGGAGCCACCATAAGGAGTGCTAGCTGTGAAATTCTCGGTCAGGCGAAAGGTAGCATACTCACGCGGGAAGTTCACCCCCCACACGGCCGGATCCAATTCATCCGGTGAGATCTCTACTATCCTGAGGGGATACTCCCGTGCTTCGCTTTTGCGCTCCGCGATGTTGGTGAGCAAAAAGCCGATAGCCGCCATGATGGCCGCTCCGAGCAGAAAGGCTATCAACAGCAAAAGCGCGCTGCGCCACGAACGAAATGCGTTGCGAGCAGATGCCATCCTTACAGAACCTCCCCTAGCACACTAACGACCGTGACCGACGCCGACATGGCAGGTCAGGCAATCGGTCGGATGAGCGCTCCCTTCGTGGCTGATCAACGAGACGAACTCCCCATGACAATGAAGGCAATTCGCCTGGGCTACCTCGCGGTTGAAAGGGGTGATCCGAATGGGCTCAGGGAAGTTACCGGTGGTGAAAGCGCGACTATGGTTCCACCCGTTCACCCCTTTGACCAAATATTTGGCAGGAAAAGCGTGAGGAGTGTGACAATCGTTACACACGGCAACGGCCTTGTGGCTGCCATGATTCCAGCCAGCATAGACCTCTCGCATCACGTGACAGTTGGCGCAAGCCTTGGGGTCATCAGAGAAATAAGAGAGCCCTTCGGCATAGGAAAAAGTGAAGCCGCCCAGGCCCACAATCCCGCCCAAAAGACCTACCAGGATCATCCACGCGCCGAAGGGGAGAGGGAAGAGGCGAGCCGATCTACTATGGGAGGAATGAGGCATGGCGTGAAGACTCATGCTGTCCATTCCCACGCAGCAGTTTGGGCCCGATCATTGGAAATACTATAAAAGGTTTTGAGAGAAATGTCAAGCGACGAATACAGGAGAAAAGCCTACGGCCTGCCACTTTCAGAGGCAGGCCGTAGGCTCACTCAATGCAGCCTCTCCGGGTGATCTACCAGGCGGCCTTGCAGGTAGGCCTGCACGGCCTCCTCTACCGTGCGCAAGTCCGTTACTAACGGGCGGATTCCCGCCGCTTGCAGGCTATGATAAGCGCCGGTTCCCATCCCGCGCGCCACTACCATCTGGCAATCCATGATATTAGCGATCATCCGCCCATGTCGGCTCTGCGCCGCCGGGCTGAACCCGTGCCCAGGGCCTTGATCACCATGCCCTTCTTCGTCGGCAAACTGGTTGTGTCCCAACTTCTCGCGCACTTCACGCCCGACGATCTCGCCTCCCTCCACCGTGAACACCACATACTGGGTGGCCCGACCAAAGTGCGCGCTGATGGTATGACCGTCGTTGGAGACTATGGCGATCTTGGTCATGACACCTCCTTTTCACGAACGTAGAAGATGTCGGCGAAGGGTAGATCATCATCGCCCTCCTCGCCTCTGCCTATACATCTTTCGCAGGCCCCTCCTGTGTTGCCGACACTGCACCTGTAGCCCCGCTCGTAGAGGGGAAGAGCGCCATGCCGCCGCGAGGTTCGGCAACGCCTCTCGCCCTACCCACACCAGCGCGCTCCCCAGAAGCGGCGCCAGACGCGCCCCCCACGAGGAAAGGGAACGTAACGCAGGTGGCGTCCTGCGCTCGGCTTCCACGGTGACCACCTTGGCCCTTGCCTCGGGCGCGGGAACGGCCGCGGGCAAGGCCACCATCGCAGGGCTCACCTGACGAACAGCGCCTTGCGGGCATGCCTTCGCGCAGGCGCCACACTCCAGGCATCGTTCGGCCGTGATGGAGGCATGCCCATCAACGACCGCGATCGCGCCCTGAGGACAAACCTGGGCGCAGGCGCCGCACCCCAGGCATAGCGACTCAACCACCTGGTACACCGGCTCAACCCCCTTTCTCGGGCTTTTGCGCCTCTCCCAGGTCGCCAAGGCGCTGCTCCACCCAAGCCAGCCGCTCGCGCAGACGAGCCTGCAGATCCTTCAGGGCGCCCACCTCATCGGCCGCAGGGGCGCCTGCCCACCACGGCCCGATCCCAAGGCAATAAGGTCGGCCTGGGCGGCCACCGTAACGCATCCAGCCCGGTAGCCCGGTCTCCTTGTACATCCACCGATAACGCATGGTTTCACCTCCTTCGCGGCTCACCGCCGCCTTCGTTCTGATGCGGCCTCTCCGGCCGATCGTAAACCCCATCGTAAACCTCTAGGAAGCGGCCGATTTCCTCGTAGGTCCGTCGGAGGTCGGCCAGCCAGTTGCGCAAGTGCTCCTCGCCGTCCGGCGTGATCCGATAGACACGCCGGGGCACCCCTGAGCCGGAGAGATCCCACTGCGACGTAACCCAGCCCTCCTTCTCCATCTCTCGCAGGGCCCGGTAAACGACGCTGAAATCCACCGTCCCCGGCGCGAAGCCGAACCGCTCCAACGCCTCCGCCAGATCGTACCCGTGACTGGCGCCTTCCCTGAGGAGAAGGAGAAGGCACGGCTCTATGAAGCGAACGATCCGGCGCGGGCACGCTCCCCCTACAGGGCCGCCGCCGTGTCGGCCACGCCAATGTCTCCCCGGCATGTCTCAATCCCCTCCCTTTCCTCTCTCCATCGGTATTATATCACAATATATGCTAATTGTCAATATATGTGAATACTCCCTTCCGGCCCCCCTTGCCACCCGTGCCCGATCCGAGTATAATGGATCGGCAGCGCGCAGGCTTCCGAGGCGAAGACCGTAAACTAGGTGAACGAGATTGGGAAAGTATCCAGAAGAGATCGCCCATGTGGTTGAGGAAATACGCGCTCGCTGGACGGCCAAAAACCTCGCGCGCGACAGCGCGCTCCAACACGCCCGCGAGTTGACCCGCTACTGCGCCCACAGCATCCGCGCCACCCATCGCGGCGAGTTCCCCCTGGCCGCAGAACTCCTGGCCTCAGCCCGCGCCGTCGCAGCCACCGTGCAAAAGGAACTGGCATCCTACCCCGACCTCAACGAGGCGGGCTACACGCAAGACGCGCTGAAAGAATTGGCCGAAGCGCACATCGTCTACGCGCTGGTGGCAGGCCAGCCACTACCGACGCCGGAAGCGCTGGGAGTAGATGACGCAGCCTACCTCAACGGCCTGGGTGAAGCCATGGGCGAACTGCGCCGACATGTCCTAGACCTCATCCGTCGCGGCCAGGTGGAGCGATGCGAGCCCTTCTTGAACGTGATGGACGAGGTGTACACGGCGCTGATGACCTTGGATTTCCCCGACGCGCTCACCGGCGGCCTGCGGCGCACGTCGGACATGGTGCGAGGCGTGGTGGAGCGGACGCGCGGAGACCTGACCGTCGCCATCCGCCAGGAGGAATTGCAGGCCGCGCTCCGAGCGCTGGAAGAACGCATTCGCCTGCCGCGCGAGGCCGAAGATGCCCCCTGAAGCGCCTCTCCTGCGCGCCAGCGAGATCGGCCAATACGTGTACTGCGCCCGCGCCTGGTGGCTCGGCCAAGTGAAGGGCGTGCCCAGCGCCCACCGGGAAGCGATGGCCACAGGGAGGTTCTCGCATCTGCTTCACGGCAAGGCGATCACTCAGGCCCGACGCTGGCGCGCCGTCGCCTGGGGGCTCTCGCTGGCCGCGGCGCTCATGGGCCTCCTTCTGATCTGGACGTTGATACGGGGTTAACCATGACCTCGCTTCGTCGTTTCATCATCCTTGCGCTGGCCCTGACGACAACCATCGCCGTTTGGCTTCTTTTGGGAACGTTCCCCGCCGGGCGCGATGCAGCCCGTTCGCCCCAGGTGGGACGGCGCGCGGCCTGGATGCCGACGGCCACCGCCACCCGGCCCCTTCCCACCCAAACGCCGACGATGGCGACTACCCTCACCCCGACCCCTCCTACAGCCACCCCGTCCCCAACGCCCATCCCTCCGACGCCCACCGCTACGCCTTCGCCAACGCCGACACCCGCGCCCACCCTGGCACCCGAATTGGCCGAGATCGCGCGCGCCCATGGGTTTGACCCGACGGGCGATTTCATCGTCGTCAACCAGAACACCCAACGCATGCACGTAGTGAAACGAGGCGTTGAGATACGCACGCTGCCCGTCAGCACCGGCGATCCCGACAAAGGCTACCGCACACCTGCCTGGAGCGGCAGGGTCGGTCGCTATTGGGGCACCTTCCTGGGCCGCGGCAACGTCTGGGCCGATAACGGCTGGTGGCTCTTCCAAGCGCCCGGGGGCAACATCCTGATCCACGGCCTCCCTTACCTGCTCAAGGACGGCGTCAAAGAGTACGAGGACGCACAGGCGCTCGGCCTCTATCCGGCCTCCAACGGCTGCATCCGCCTGCACCCTCAGGATGCCGAGTGGTTCACCTCCCTCCAACCGGAAGGGATGCCCATCATCATCCTCCCCTACACGGGCGGCTCCTCGCGGGAAGGGTAATGCCCGACCTTCTCTTTCTCCTGTTCTTGCTTCTGTCGCTCGCGGCATCCATCGCCTGGCGGCTGACCTGGCGGGCGCAGCGCGCCGGCGGCCTCCCCGCCGGCGAGGTCATCTATGCCGATACGGGCGCGTGGGAAAGGGTGGTGGAGCCGTTAACGGACCGAGCGCACGGCCTGGTCGGAAAGCCGGACTATCTGGTGCGCACGCGGGAGGGGATCGTACCGGTTGAGGTGAAGTCAGGGCCCAAGCCGCCCACACCGTACCCGTCGCACCTCATGCAACTGGCCGCGTATTGCCTCCTGGTAGAGGCGACCACCGGCCGCGCGCCGCGCTGGGGCTACCTGCGCTACGATGACGTCGCCCTGCGCATCCCTTATACCCCCGCGTTGCGCGCCCAACTCCTAGGCCTCCTGAAGGCCGTTCGTGCAGATCGCTTAGCACGCGAGGTGAACCGCTCGCACAATGACCCTGCACGCTGTCGCGGTTGCGGCTTCCGGCATGCCTGCGACCAGCGCCTCGCCTGACCCTTTGACAAAAGCCTCGGAAGGACGGTATAATCCACCCGTCTCCCAAGCGGACATCACATGTTGTTTCATCACACGTTGCTTAAGGAGGATCGCTCCTTGTTCCGCCTCCTCGCTCCCGCGCTTCTATTCCTCGGCGGCCTGGCCGCCATCGGCGGCGCGCTCTTCGGCCGCCTGCGCCGAAGACGTCTCATCCTGGCGCTCCTCGGCCTGATCCTTTGGTTGGCTATGCTCGTCCTTTGGCCGCGCGGCGTCCAACAAGGCGCCCAGGTGCACGGCCCTCCCCCCCCCCTTGCCGCCGAAACCGAGACCCCGCTCCCACTTTCTCCTACCCCGACGCCCCAGCGGGGACGCATCGCCTTCCATTCGGAGCGCACAGGTGACCTGGAGATCTGGACCATGAACGACGACGGCAGCAACCCCGTCCAACTGACGAACTCCCCTGGGCGAGATTTTGAGCCCGCTTGGTCGCCTGACGGCCGACGGATCGTCTTCGCTTCCGGACGGGACGATCCCGAGAACTCGCAACTCTACATCATGAATGCCGACGGAAGCGATCAACACCGCCTCTTCGGAGAAGTGCTTCCCTACGACAACTGGAGCCCTCGCTGGTCGCGCGACGGTCAGCGCATCTACTATCAATCCAATCGCGACGGTAACTTTGAGGTCTACGTGGTCAACGTGGACGGCACGGGAGACACCAACCTGTCGCGCCACCCGGCCAACGATTACATGCCAGACCCATCGCCCGACGGGACGAAGGTCGCTTTCGTCTCGGACCGGGACGGCGACGACGAGATCTACGTGATGAACACGGACGGCTCCAACGTCGTGCGCTTGACCACGAGCCCCGGCCCGGATCTGCGCCCTCGCTGGTCGCCTGACGGCGCCGAGATCCTCTTCGCCAGCGAGCGGTCCGGCATCCCTCTCCTGTACATCATGCCGGCTGCAGGGGGCGAGGCGAGGCAGGTGGGCCGGATAGATCAGCGCGTCGTCTCGCCCGCATGGGCCGCCAACGGCCAAAAGATCATCTACAGCGGCGAGGACGGCATCAATTGGGACATCTACATCATGGACCGCGATGGGCGCGACATCACCCGCCTGACCGACGCGCCGGGATTTGACCGCTTCCCCGACTGGACGCCCTGAGCAACCCTATCGGTTAGGGGAAGGCTCGCGGCCTTGCACGGGCGCTGGCTGGCTGGCGCGCCCTCGCCACCAGAGGAAGCCCCCCGGCAGGCTGGAGACGTAGATCACCATCTGCATCAGGAGTGAGACCGCCAAGGCCAGCCGCGCCGAAACGCCCACCAGGCCATAAAAAAAGACGTACGCGCCCTGATTGACCCCCAAGCCGCCCACGGAGACCGGGATCAGCAAGACGAAGGCCACCAGAGGGTTGAAGAGGAAGATGTAAAGGAGAGGAATCCCCCCACCGAGCGACAAGGCCAGAAAGTAGTTGACCAAGTTGGATAGGAGGAGGACGCCTAAGGAGATGAAGTAGGCCGTCGCCAGGGCGGCATAACGAAAACGATACGCACCCACCGCCTCGGAGAGACGACCGTAGATGGGCGCAAAGGGTTCCAGCCAACGCCAGCGAAAGGCACGTTCGGCCAGCGCCCGCAACCGGCGGCTGAGGATGACGGCGAAACCCAACATCAAGGTCAGCAATGCGCCGCCTGCCGCCACGGCCAGCCCCTCCAAGTCGGCCCGGCCGGTCGTTACCACCACCGCCAGCGCGGCCGCCACCGCAGAACTCATGAAGGCCATGAACCCCACCAGGCGATCCACCACGACGGAGACCACGGCCTCAGCAGGGCGAGCGATATGGCGGGCAAGGCCGTAGCCGCGCATCACATCGCCGCCGACGTTCGCCGGCAAAAAGTTGCTGAAGAAGGTGCCGATGAAACTATAGGAGAGGAGATCGCGGAAAGGCACGCGAATCCCCTGGGCCCGCAGGAGGACGTTCCACTTGACGCAGCCGAGGACGATGGCGCCAAAGTAAAGGAAAAGCGCCGCCACCAACCACCCACGCTGGGCCTTAGCAAGGGTTTCGCCCACCTCTGCCAGGTCCACGCGGCGAAACAGGTAAACGATGAGCCCCAGGCTGACCAGCACCTTCGTCGCCGTAGCAACGCGCTCGCGCACCTACTTGACTCCTCGCTCGCGCGCGGCCTGGCCTGCCGCCTGGGCCAGGTTCTGGCTGGGGTTCTTCGTCGTCCAGGCCATATCCCAGACGACGTGCTTCTCGCCCTTGACGTAGTAGTCGTAGGCACCGAGGAGGCGCGAGATGGCCTCCACACCGGCCAGGACGCCCAGGAGCGCGATCAGCCGGATCGCCCCCCACACCTGACTGGCGGCCAAACGCAACACCCGCCAGGTATCCAAACTGGAGACGCGATAACCGTACTTGCGCTTCAGATGAAGATGCCCTGCATAGTTGCGCCGTCGCTGGCGGATGAAATCGGCCAGCGTGGTAGGCCCCATGTTGTAGACGACGGCATCCGGCGCATAGCGCACCTGCAATCCCCGGCGAATGGAAAGGGCCTCCACAAAGGCTTCGTCCATCGCTACGTCGGGTGGAATGCGGTCAAACACCTTGCGGAAGGCGATCAATTCCCCCAGGCGCGGAATCTCCAGACACAACTGATGCTCCATTTGCAGGCGCAGGTGCGATAGGTAGCCAATGATATGGGCCGGCGTGTTGACCGGCACCTTCTGCGCGCCGGTCATGCCGACCTTGGGGTCGGCGAACATGCTGACCATGCTCTCTATGGCGTTCAGGCTGGGGAGCGTATCGCCGCTCTCCAGCACGCAGATCTCCTCCTTCGCGTGCTGGAGGAAAAGGTTGACGGCCGAGACCTTGCCTTCGCGTCGCTCCTGCACCAGGAGCCGGATGCGCGGGTCTCGCGCCATGTATTCCTGCACGATGGGAACCGTGCGATCGGTGCAGCCGCTGGCGACCACGATGATCTCGCTGATCTCTACGGTGTAGAGACGCTGAGAAAGCATGGCCTCCAGCAGCGCGCCGATGTTCGCTTCCTCGTTGTAGGCGGTGATGCCCACGCTACAGCGAATCTTCTGAGGACTCGGCTGACCCAAGGTCTTCTCCTTAGCGCTTCCTGAGGGGATTATACCAGAAACCGAATCGGTTGGACAATCAAAAAGCCATTGCCGGCAACTTCAACAAGGCCCTCGCGATCTCGCCCGCCGCGTGGGGCTTGGCAAGCACGCGGGCCCGCGCGGCCATCGCCATGAGCGTCGGATCGCCGTCTTGCAACCACCCGGCGACGCGTGCGGCCAGGCGGAACGGGTCCGGTTCATAGGCCCCAACCCCCTGCTCAACCACGTAGGGTACGTTGCCCTCTTCCTGCCCCGGCACATATCCGTACAGAAGGATAGGCAAACCCATCACCAGCGCCTCGCTGATGGTGCCGGGGCCCGCCTTCGTGATAAGGAGATCGGCCGCGCCCATCCACTCTGGCATGTTGGTCACAAAACCGGTTACGTGGACGGGGATAGGCCACCTCGTGTCCTCCAGGCGACGCTGCAAAGCGCGGTTGCGGCCGCAGACGACCACCAATTGTCCCGCGGGCTCCCCTCCCTGGCCCAAGGCCACGGCGAGCGCTTGCACGATGCGATAGACGGGCCCCAGCCCTTCGCCGCCACCGCTGAGCAATACCACGGGCAGATCATCCGACAAGCCCAACCGTCGCCGCAACGACGAACGGGTCTCTTTCCCCTCCCTCAGAAGGGCAGCGGTCTGGACGAACTTCCGACCTACCGGCAACCCCAAGACCCGCACTCTTTCCTCCGGCAAACCGGCCGCCCGCGCGAGCCTGCCCGCCGCCTCCGTCGGCACGCAGACGAGGTCCGCCTCAGGACAGAGCCAGGCCGGATGCACGCTCACCAGGTCGGTTACAACGATGGCGAAGGGCACGCCCGGCAGCGTCTGACGCAAAACGCCCAAAGGAACGTGGGTCAGCAACGGGTGGACGGAAACGACCAAGTCAGGACGCTGGCTACGGTAGAGGGCAGCCAAACGCCGACGGGCAACGGGCCTAAGTAGGCGCTGCACTCTCCCCACGCGTCGGGCGCTGCTGGTCAGATACCAAGCCTTCGCCCACAGCCAGCGTCCATGATTGACCAAGGGACGATAGGTCAGATGAACGTAATTGATGGGAAAGGGCGCATGGTGGCGCAGGGCATCTACGCTGACGACCTCAACGGTCGGCTCCTGCTCGACGAAGGCTTCCGCCAAAGCCTGGGCCGCGCTCCGATGCCCCCCGCCGGTATCGGCCATCAAGATGAGGATCTTGCGGCGAGCGCCCAACCCTCCCCGGCCTGGATCGGGCCTCCCCTCAGGCCATGAAGCCCGCACGTCCAGCTCGCTCGCCCACCGATCGCCTGAGTCTCCTCCTAAGGTCATACCCGCTGGACGACGCTATGCAGGGTGAACGACCCCGACGGTGAGCAGGATGTTCGCATAGATGCGCTGCTCGGCCGTGGCGATGACGAGCGCCACATCGCTCCCTTTCGCGGCCTCGTAGAACCCAAATCGGCTCAACGGCTTCAGATGGATCTCCAGCGGCAGGATCCGGCGAAACTCGGCGAAGATGGCGGGCTCCGGCCCGGCCTCCGGCACCATGACTTCCGCCGCCTCTATCGGGACGGCATCCACCAGCGCCGCCAGGACGTCGGTGACCTTGGGGATGCCGGGCGTCAGGTTCAAGAACACGCGCCTGGCCGCGGGGTTGCTGCCGGTGGCGAACGGATAGTTGCCGTCCGCGATGAGCACTTTAGAGCCATGGCCGGCCATGCCCAAAGCCGCCAAGATCTCAGGATGGATGAGTTTGTAGCGCAGCATCGTAACCTCCTCCGGGCAAAAGGATCAAGCCGACCTCACCAATGCTCATACCGCACCAGTTCCGAGAGCGGTTTCCGCTCCTTCGGCCCAGGCTCATCTGCCGGGTATCCCAAAGGCGTGAAGATGAGAGGCTCCACATGGGCAGGAAGACGCAGCGCCTTCCGCGCGGCCTCTTCATTGAAGGCCGCGACCCAGCAGGTGCCCAAACCGAGGTCGGCCGCGGCCAGGATCAGGTGATCCATGGCAATGGTAACATCCACCGCGATGTAGTCCTTGGCATCGCCGCGCACCCAACTTTGGCCGTGCACGGCGCAGCCGCAGATGACCAGCGGCGCCTGCACGAACCAATCGCGGTTGTAAATCCGCCTCAGTTCCTCCTCGCGGCCTTTGGTGTGGATCACGATGATCTGGAAAGGCTGACGGTTCGCCGCAGTAGGCGCCAGGCGTGCCGCTTCCAACACCTGCTGCAGCTTCTCGTCCTCCACCGGGTCGGGCTTGTAGGCCCGAACGCTGTAGCGCTTACGGATGAGTTCCGAGAATTCCATATGCCGCTCCTTTCTTAGTAGGCTCCCTGTCCCGTGAGGACTTTGGGGATCGTCTCCAGAAGGATGCGCAGGTCCAACCCTAGCGACCAGTTCTCCGCGTAATAGATGTCTAGAAGCATCATCTCGTCAAAGGTAAGCTCGCTTCGCCCCCTCACCTGCCAGAGGCCCGTGAGGCCAGGGGTTACCTCCAGCCTCTTCTTGTGCCAATCCTGATACTGGGCCACCTCCTCCGGCAAGGCGGGACGCGGGCCTACCAGGCTCATCTCCCCCCGCAGCACGTTGTAGAACTGCGGCAACTCATCCAGGCTGAAACGACGCAGGATGCGTCCCACGCGGGTGCATCGCGGATCATCCTTGATCTTGAACAACGGCCCATCGGCCTGATTCAGTTCCGCCAGGCTCGCACGGGCCATCTCGGCCTCTGCCACCATGGAACGGAACTTGTACAAGGTAAAGGGACGCCCACCACGCCCGACGCGCGTCTGCCTGAAGAGGACGGGCCCGGGCGAATCCAACCGGATCGCGAGGGCGATCAGCAGCATCAAGGGCAAGGCAAGGATCAGCGCCACTCCCGCGACCACCACATCAAAGACGCGCTTGAATAGAAGGTTGCCGCCTTGCAGGGAGATGTCTCGCATGCTGATCAGGGGGATGCCGCCAACCTGCTCCACGTCCACGCGGCTCAGGCTGAGCTGAAAGAGGTCGGGCACGATGCACGCCCGCACGCGATGCTCTTGGCATTGCTCTACCAGGCGCACGATCTCCCGATGTTCCTGCCAGGGAAGCGTGATCACGACCTCATCTATGCCGCCCGCGCGCAACAGCGCAGGGAGGTTGCTGACCGGGCCTAGGGCCTTGAAGCGCCCGATGTCGGTGTTGCCGCGCTGCGGATCGTCGTCCAGGAAGCCGACTACACGATAGCCAAACTCCGGTTGCGCCACCAGATGGCGCATCACCGTGCGGCCCGCCTCACCGGCGCCGACGATGAGCGTCCGCACCGCGCCGATCCCACGACGGCGCAGCCGTTCCAAGATGATTCCCTTCACGGCGCGCGCGAGGGAGAGGATCGCCACGATCAGGATGGCCGCGTAGATGAAGATGAGCCGGGAATAGAAGGCGGAACGGTAGAAGAAGGTGATGACGACCATGATGACGATGGCCGTCGTCGTGCCGTTGAAGATGGCGTAAACCTCGTCAAACCAGGTCAAGCCGCGCTTCAGGTCGTACAACCCTTCGGACCGGTAGGCCAAGAGGAGAAGGGCGGTCAGGAGGAGGGCAAAAGGCGCGTAGGTAGAGCGCGGCGTATCGTACGCGGGGTCCACCGCGCGGAACCATTGCAGGTCGTAGCGAATCCAATAGGCCAGCAGAAAGGCCACGTTGATGAGGACGGCATCCACCGTGGCCAAAAGCCACGGCATCCAGCGTCGCCATCCCAGGCCCGCCGGGCCGTTGCCGCCTGCCCCTTTGTTGTTAAGGCCAGGCGTGGCCCGATCATGATCGGAGGCGGCCAAGGGGCCGCTCATGATCTCGCCTCCCGCGCGGATAGGACATCCTGATAAACCGCGGCCGTCTCGGCCGCCGTACGCGCCCAAGAATAGGTCGCCGCGCGGCGCAGACCGCGGGCCGCCAACTCCGCCCGCAGAACTTCGTCATCTAGCAGCCGCACCATCGCCTGCGTCATCGCCTCCACGTCGTAGGGGTCTATCAGCAAGGCGGCATCGCCCGCCACCTCTGGCAGCGAAGAGGCGGCGGAGGCCACGACCGGCGTGCCGGAAGCCATCGCCTCCAAGACCGGCAAGCCGAAGCCCTCGTAGAGGGAGGGGTAGACGAAGATCTCTGCCGCGCGATACCACCAGGGAAGTTCCTCCATCGGCACGAAGCCGGGAAAAAGGACATCGTGCGACAGGCCCCATCTTTCCACCTGGGCAAATACCTCATGGTAGCACCAGCCTTTGCCGCCGACCAGGACCAACTTGACATCCCGCCGGCGCGCGGCAGCGTAGGCTTGCACCAGCCGCGCCTGATTCTTGCGCGGCTCCAGCGTGCCGACGGAGAGGATGAAACGCTCCGGCAGGCCGCGACGGCGGCGGAATTCGGCCACCGACGCAGCGTCAGTCGGATGAAAGGCCCGATCTAAGCCGTTGGGCACCACCGCGATCTTCTCGCGCGGGACCGCCCAGGTGCGCGTCAATTCGTCGCGCGTGTAAGCAGAGACGGCGATCACGCGCGCCGCCTTGCGCACGGAGAGACGGGTCATCGCGCGCAGGTAGAGACGGTTCGGCGCACGCAAGGTCTGAGGATAGCGCACAAAGCTGAGATCATGCACCGTGACCACTGTAGGACAGGGAGCGGCCAAAGGCGTCGCATAGGCCAACCCATGTAACAGGTCCAGGCGTTCCCGGTGAGAGGCCCATGCCAACTCCGTTTGTTCCCAAAGGATGCGTAACCACGGGTTGGTCGTCGGCCAGCAGGAACGGCGCACCTCCAGCGGGGAGCCCGCGGGAGGAAGAAAACGTCGGTCGTACAGGAACGCGGTGAAATGGAAGCGCGCCGTGACGGAAGGGAGCTCACGGAGCAAATGAAGGATGTAGCCATTGATGCCGGCCCCCCGATACGTCTCGGTCAGCGAGAGCAGATGCGCGTTGAGGCCCACGCGGGATAGGCCCGCTTCCTCCCGGCTGGCGAGGTTCACCTAAACATTATACCACACAAGGCCGTCAGCGTGGAAGAACGTGTAAGCCCAGACTTGACAACGAGCCGATGTCCTGGTAAAACATAAGTTAGTCGCTACGCGAAGAGGTGGTCTATGCCCGATGAGCCGCGTGAGCAATTGAGCCTCTTTCCACGCCCTGGCGCGCCCGGCGAGTACGGCCCTCCCGTGACGACCCCCGGCCCCCTCTCGGCCGATTCCACCTTGGCCAGCGCCATCGGCGCCTTCTACGAGCACATGCTGCGCAAGGGCTTCGCCGACAACACCATCAAGGCCTTCCTGGGCGACCTGCGCATCTTGACCAAATACCTCGCCCCTAACAGGCCCATCGGCACCATAGGCACCCAAGACCTCAACCACTTCCTCACCTGGCTGGTTTCAGGCCGAGGCAAGCCGTGCAGTTCAAAATCTTACGCCCGACGCGTGACCACCCTCAAGGTCTTCTTCTCTTGGCTGCATGAAAGCGGCATCCTGCCCAATGACCCCGCAGCCCCTATCATACACCAGCGCGCGGTCAGCCCCATGCCCGAAATCCTGTACGACGATGAGATCGCGCGCCTCCAACGCGTCACCCAAGACATGCTGTTCGGCCCCAAGCCCGACGCGCGCCCTTACGTCCTGGTGAACCTCCTTCTACAAACGGGCATCAAGAAGGCCGAATGCATGGCGATAGAACTGAGCCATCTGGACCGCTCCAACCCGCAGGCACCGGTGCTCCACGTGCGCCATCCCAACCCGCGCATGGCCCACAAGGAACGAAAACTGGCGCTCAGCCCCCAATGGGGCATCGCCCTGCAGCAATACCTTCAGGAATACAAGCCGAAAACGCGCCTATTTGAATGCACAGCGCGCAACCTGGAGTACGTGCTGGAAGACGCCGGCCGACGCGCCGAGATCAACAAGCCCGTCTCCTTTGAGGTGTTGCGCTGGACCTCAGCGGTGCTGGACTATCGCGCTGGCATGCCTTTGGAGCGCCTGCGCCAGAAGTTGGGCCTCTCCAAGATCACCTGGCAAGAGGCAGCAGAGCGCATTCGCCGCCTGGGCGGCCCCACGTTCTAGCGTCCCCGCAACGGGCTGGGAGGAGCCATGCCGAAACCGATCCGCACCTTCACCGTCAGCCCCGCGCTGCCGGCCCCCCTGGAGCCTCTGCGCGCACTGGCCTACAACCTGCGTTGGGCCTGGAACCACGACACCATAGAGCTCTTCCGCCGCCTGGATAGCGACCTGTGGGAGAAGAGCGGCCACAATCCCGTCCTCATGCTGGGCACCATTGACCAGGCCCAATTGGAGGCCGCCGCCAACGACGAAGGGTTCCTGGCCCACCTGGCGCGGGTCAAACAAGACTTTGATGCCTACCTGACCGGTGAATCCACCTGGTTCCGCCGCACCCACGGCGCCTTCCCAGGGCCGCTCGTCGCCTATTTCTCGGCCGAGTTCGGGCTCACCGAGTGCCTTTCCATCTTCGCCGGCGGGCTCGGAGTCCTCTCCGGCGATCACCTGAAATCGGCCAGCGACCTGGGAGTGCCTTTGGTGGGCGTTGGGCTCCTCTACCAGCAGGGCTACTTCCGCCAATACCTCAACCAGGCCGGATGGCAACAGGAGGCTTATGAAGACAACGACTTTCGCAACCTCCCTATCCTGCTGGAAAGCGATCCCACAGGCGCTCCTATCCTCATAGAGGTCGCCTATCCTGGCCGCACGGTGAAGGCCCAGGTATGGCGCGCCCAGGTGGGCCGCGTCAACCTCTACCTGCTGGATACCAACATCCCGGCCAACCGCCCGGACGATCGCGACATCACCGATCAACTGTACGGCGGCGACTTGGAGATGCGCATCAAGCAGGAGATCATGCTGGGCATCGGCGGCTATCGCGCGCTAGAGGCGTTGGGGGTAGAACCGCTCGTTTACCACATGAACGAGGGGCATTCGGCCTTCCTGGCCTTGGAGCGGGTGCGCCGCCTGATGGAAACCCATGGCCTTTCCTTCGCCGAGGCGCGAGAAGCCGCCTCCGCCGGCCTGATCTTCACCACCCACACCCCGGTAGAGGCAGGGCACGATTATTTCCCGCCCAGCCTGATGGACCGCTACTTCGCCGACTATGCCCGCAGCCTCGGCCTCTCTCGCCGAGATTTCCTGGCCTTGGGCCGCAGAGACCCCAACAACGACGGCGAGCCGTTCTGCATGACCATTTTAGCCCTCCGCATGGCCGCCCGCAGTAATGGGGTGAGCCGCCTTCATGGTCAGATCACCCGCCAGATCTGGCAAGGACTTTGGCCCAACGTACCTCAAGACGAGATCCCCATAGATCACGTGACCAACGGCGTTCACTTTCTATCATGGATCTCACGGGAAATGAAGGAACTGTACGATCGCTACCTGGGCCCGCGTTGGCGCGAGGAGCCGGACGATCAGAGGGCATGGCGACGCGCCGAGCAGATCCCGGCCGAGGAATTGTGGCGCACCCACGAACGGCGTCGGGAGCGGCTGGTTGCCTTCGCCCGCCGTCAACTGCGCGCCCAGTTGGAACGCCGCGGCGCAAGCCAAGCAGACATAGAAGCCGTGAGCGAGATGCTAGATCCCGAGGTGTTGACCATAGGCTTCGCGCGCCGCTTTGCCACCTACAAACGGGCCTACCTCCTCCTGCGCGATCCGGAACGGCTGGCGCGTCTCTTGAACGACCCTCGCCGCCCGGTGCAGATCATCTTCGCCGGTAAAGCCCATCCGCGCGACGACCCCGGCAAAGAAGTGATCCGGCAAATCGTGGGCCTGGCCCGCCAGGAGCCGTTCCGACGACGGTTGGTCTTCCTAGAAGATTACGACATGGCCATGGCCCGCTATTTGGTGCAGGGGGCCGACGTCTGGCTGAACACGCCCCGCCGCCCCTTGGAGGCCAGCGGCACCAGCGGCATGAAGGCAGCAGCCAACGGCGTCCTCAACCTGAGCATCTTGGACGGATGGTGGGACGAAGCCTATCGGCCTGAGATCGGCTGGGCCATCGGACGGGGAGAGACCTACGACGATCCCGCCTATCAGGATCAAGTGGAAGCCGAAGCCCTGTACGACCTGCTGGAGCGAGAAGTGATCCCTACCTTCTACGAACGGAGCGCCAACGGGCTACCCATGCGTTGGATCGCCCGCATGAAGGCTTCCCTCAGCACCTTGTGCCATTTCTTCAACACCCACCGCATGTTATGGGAATACACCGGCAGTTTTTACCTGCCGGCGGCCAACCGCTACCTTCGCCTGACCGAAGACAACATGGCAGGAGCCAAGGCGCTGGCCGCCTGGCGGACGCGCGTACAGGAAAACTGGCCTCAGGTTCGGGTGGAGGCCGCGGAGGCCAGCCCCCTCACTGGCCTGCGGACCGGCAGCGAGATGAGCATTAGAACGTGGGTGAGCCTGGGCGCGCTGAAGCCGGAAGAGGTCGCCGTAGAACTCTACCTGGGAAGGATCAACGCCCATGATGAGATCACGGACGCGGAGACGACGCCGATGCAACCCGTCGGTTTGGATGAGAACGGCACCTACCTGTTTGAGGCGAAAGTGACCCTCCGTCGCAAAAGCGGCTTACACGGCTACACGGTGCGGGTGCTCCCTGCCCATCCCGACCTCGCCACACGCTTCCTGCCCGGGCTCATCACGTGGGCCTCAACCCAGGCTTAAACGAGGCGATGCCGACGACTTCCGCTGAAGAGCTCAACACGCTGATCGCCGGCTGGGAGCGGGCCCTCGTCATCATGGCCCACCCGGACGATCCGGAGATGTTTTGTGGCGGCACCATCGCCCTGTTGACCCGGCTGGGATTGCAGGTCGGCTACGTCCTCTTGACCAGCGGCGACAAGGGAAGCGACGATCGCTCCCTCTCAGACGAGGCGCTGGCTCGGCGACGCGAGGAGGAACAGAGGGCCGCCGCCGCGCGACTAGGCGTAGCAGAGGTGGTCTTTCTCCGCCACCGCGACGGCGAACTGGACGATTCGTTTGAGATCCGCCGAGAGGTGGTGCGCGAGATACGCCGTTTCCGGCCCCAATTGGTCTTGACCACCGACCCTGCCCGCATGTACTCGCGCGGCGTGCACCATCGCGACCACCGGATCGCAGGGCTCCTCGTTCTGGATGCCGTCTTCCCTGCGGCCCGCAACCACCGCTACTTTCCGGAACTCCTGGCCGAGGGCTGGGAGCCGCACGTGGTGAAGGAGATCTGGCTGGCAGGCGCCGGCGACCCTGATTTAGAACTCAACACGAGCGAAGTCTACGAAACCCGCCTCGCGGCCATCGCCTGCCACCGCACTCAGATAGGCGACGTGGACAAGTTCTACGAGAGGGCACGCGAGAGCCTCGCCCGCCAAGAAGGGCCACCGACCGAACGCTTCAAGCGGCTCCGGGTCGGCTGAACGGTAAACCTCCCCGCCGACCATGAAGCAAAGGGCGTCAGGGCTTTACCCTGACGCCCTTTACCTCACCCCACCGCGATCGCTTACGGTTTACGGCTCACGCCTGGCGAAATTCGCCGTCTACCACATCCTCATCGCCGCGTCGGCCGCCATCACCGCCGGAGGGCGGCGTGGCACCTCCACCGGGCTGACCATACATCGCTGCGCCGATCTGTTGCACCGCATACCCAAGCTCGCCGGTGCGACGGCGAATGAGGTCCACATCTTTGCCGCCCAGCGCGTCCTTCAGAGCCTGGATCTTGCTCTCCACCTCGCTGCGCACGTTGCTCGGCACCTTGTCGCCCTGCTCTCTCAGCACCTTCTCGGCGGCGTAGATGGCGGAGTCCGCGTTGTTGCGCGCTTCCACCTCCTCCTTACGCCGGCGGTCCTCCGCGGCGTAGCGCTCCGCTTCCTTCACCATGCGCTCCACTTCCTCTTTAGTGAGGCCACTGGAGGCGGTGATGGTGATCCTCTGCTCACGGCCGGTGGCCTTGTCCCTCGCGCTGACATGAAGGATGCCGTCGGCGTCAATGTCAAAGGTAACCTCTATCTGCGGGACGCCGCGCGGCGCGGGCGGGATGCCGTCCAAGATGAACGTGCCCAGAATCTTGTTGTCTCGCGCCATGGGGCGCTCCCCCTGCACCACGACGATCTCCACCTGGGTCTGGCCGTCGGCGGCGGTGGAGAAGATCTGGCTCTTCCGGGTCGGGATGGTGGTGTTGCGCTCAATCATCGGCGTGGCCACGCCGCCCAACGTCTCAATGGCCAGCGTCAACGGCGTTACATCCAGGAGGAGCACATCCTTCACCTCGCCCGCCAAGACGCCAGCCTGGATGGCCGCGCCGATGGCGACCACCTCATCCGGATTGACCGACTTGTTGGGCTCCTTGCCGTTGAAGAGCCGCTTCACCATCGCCTGCACCGCCGGCATGCGGGTCATGCCGCCGACCAGCACCACTTCGTCAATGTCGTCGGGGGTCAGTTTGGCGTCGGCCAACGCCTGGCGCACGGGGCCGGCCGTCTTCTCCGTCAGGTCGGCCGTCAGCTGCTCCAGCTTGGCCCGCGTCAACGTCATGTTCAGATGCTTCGGGCCGGAGGCGTCGGCGGTGATGAAGGGGAGGTTGATCTCCGTCTGCATCATGCTGGAGAGCTCTATCTTCGCCTTCTCCGCCGCCTCCTTCAACCGCTGCAACGCCATGCGGTCCTGGCGCAGATCAATGCCGTGCTCCTTCTTGAACTCGGTGGCCACCCAGTCAATGATGCGCTGGTCGTAGTCATCGCCCCCTAGATAGGTATCGCCGTTGGTGGCCTTCACCTCAAAGACGCCGTCCCCCACGTCCAGGATGGAGATGTCAAAGGTGCCACCGCCTAGGTCATAGACGGCGATGATCTCGTCCTTCTTCTTATCTAGTCCGTAAGCCAAGGAAGAGGCCGTCGGCTCGTTGATGATGCGCAAGACCTCCAGGCCAGCGATCTTGCCCGCGTCCTTGGTGGCCTGGCGCTGCGAGTCGTTGAAGTAGGCAGGGACGGTGATCACCGCCTGCGTCACCGGCTCGCCCAGATAGGCTTCCGCATCGGCCTTCAGTTTCGCCAGGATCATGGCCGAGATCTCTGGCGGCGAATACTCCTTGCCCCCCATCCAGACGCGCACGTCGCCGTTGGGCGCGGCCGTCACCTTGTAGGGGACGCGCTTCATCGCCTGCTGCACTTCCGGGTCGTTGAACTTGCGTCCCATGAAGCGCTTGATGGAAAAGATGGTGTTCTCCGGGTTCGTGATGGCCTGGCGCCGGGCCACCTGACCCACCATGCGCTCGCCGGTCTTCGGATTCACCGCGACGACCGAAGGGCACAGGCGCCCACCTTCCGCCGTAGGGATCACAACGGGTTCACCGCCCTCCATCACGGCGACCACGGAGTTGGTCGTTCCTAGGTCAATCCCGATGATCTTACCCATATGCCCTCTCCTTGAAAAGTCAATCTCATCAAGCAACGGGCGATCGGGCCGCAGTCCCTCCGGCGCCGACCACCCTGCAGCGGACTCATTTGGCGACTCGCACCAGCGCGGGCCTCAGCACCCGATCGCCCAACATGTAGCCCTTCTGCACCTCACCGATGATCTGCCCTTCGCTCATCCCCTCCACCGCCTCGTGGGTCACCGCCTCGTGATACAAGGGATCAAAGGTCTTGCCTTGCGTCTCAATCGGCTTGACCCCCTCCTGCTCCAAGATGAACTGGAGTTTGCGGTGGATGAGGGCGATGCCGTCTATCCACGTCAGGCCCATGAGGTTAGGCGGCAGGGTTTGGAAGGCCCGCTCAAAATCATCTAAGACGGGCAACAGTTTGCGAATGATGTTGGCGGCGGCCAGGCGACTTTGCTCTGCTTGCTCTTTTTCCAGGCGCTTCTTAAAGTTGCTGAACTCGGCCGCGGTGCGCCGCCATTGATCCAGATATTCCGCGGCCTGGGCCCTCGCGGTCTCCAGGTCTTGCTGCAAAGCCGCCACAGGGTCGGCCATGCTCTCCGCTTCCGGCGCGCCGCTGCTGTCGCCGGAAGGGGCAGGCGCTTCTACCGCTTTCTCTTCTGCATCGTTCACTTCTACCACCTCTCGTTCTCGGTCTGTAGGTTTAGCCATACCAATCTGCCAGGAGCTCGCTCATCAGCCCGCTCACGTAGCGCAGAGTAGAGATGGCCCGCCCGTAAGGCATGCGCAACGGGCCCAGCACGCCCAAAACCCCCGTCGGCCCACCGTGAAGCCCATAGCGCGAGAGGAGAAGGCTCATCTCGCGCAGGGCTTCCCAACGGCCCTCGCCGCCGATGATCACCCGCACCTCGCCCACGTCCGGCCCCTGGGAGACGATGGCCTCCAGCAGAGGGCGCTCGTCCAACACCCGCATCACGTGACGCGCAACCTCCGCGCGGCCGAATTCCGGCGCTGCCAACACCCGCGCCAGGCCCTCCCGCACGACGTGGTCGCCCAGCCCCGCGTCCACCCGACGCATGAGGTCGGCCACCACCCGGCCGAATTGCGCCGCCGGCCCAGGCAGAACGACCCAGCGTGCCTGCACCTGGTCGGCATCCGCGCCGCGAAAAGCGATGTTCAAAAGATGCTCCGCACGGGCCAGGTCGTCCGCGTAGAGCGGCGGGTCCAGCGACAGCATCTGCTCCTGCACCCGACCCTCCTGCAACACCAGCAGGAGAAGGATCACCCCCTCGCGCAAGGGGATCAGCTCCACACGCTTGAGGTGGCAGCGTTCCACGCGCGGCGGCGTGGCGAGGGCCGCGGCCTGGGTTTCCTGAGCCAGTATGGAGGCGGCCAACCGCACCCATTGCTCCAGCTGCAGGCGCGCCTGCCCGAACTGATGCCGGATGCGCACCTGCTCGGCCACCGGCAGGGTCAACTCTTCCAACAGATGCTCCACGAAGTAACGATACCCTTTCTCCGTGGGCACCCGCCCGGCCGAGGTATGGGGATGGGTCAGGTAGCCCGCTGCCTCCAGCGCCGCCATCTCATTGCGGACGGTGGCAGAGCTCCAGGGCAGATCGTAGGTCGCGACGATGCGTTGCGAACTGACAGGCTGAGCCGTCGCGATGAACTCGCGCACCACCATCTTCAGCACGGTCCGCTGTCGCTCGCTCAACTCGTCCATAGCCATCCCCTTTTAGCACTCTCATGCCGAGAGTGCTAAACGCCGATAATGATACCACGAACCATTCATCCTGTCAAGCATCGCGCTGAGCAAAAAGCAGCCCTTCTCCGCGAGGAAGATGCCATCGGCCTAACGCAGCCGACGCACCCACACCGGCACCGCCCGGCCAAAATCGCGGAAGCCGAGGTGATGGTAGAGGTGTAACGAGGTCGCATTGCTGGCCTGGGTGTTGAGGACGACCGTCTCCGCGCCCGCGCCGCGTGCGTAGGCCAGCGCATCCACCAGGAGCCGACGGCCGATCCCCCGGCCCTGCCTCGCCGGATGCACCGCCAGGCGGATGACCTGCGCCTCGTTGCCGCGCGCGTCGGCAACCACGTAGCCGACCAGCGCGCCCTCCTGCTCCGCCACAACGAAGTGCGCCGTCGTGGCCAGGTACAGCGACACCCCGTGACGACCTAACCGCCACAGGGGGTCAAAGGCGGCGTCGTCCAGCGCAACGAGGGCAGACACGTCGTCCCCTCGGGCCGGACGGAGGCGCAGGAGGGGATCACCGGAGGGGGCCTCAGGCAAGGACGCGCCCTGCCAACGCAAGGCAACGACGTGCTCCTCCAAGCGAAAGCCAGCCCGCTCCAACAAGGCCGGCAGCCACTCGTCGGCCACCAGGCACATGATCCCTTCGGCCCCCAGCCCGCCGAGGTCTGCCTCCAACCGCCCGAAGAGGGCCAAGAGGAGCGATGCATCCGGCCAGGCATCGGCCAGGAGGAGCCCGCGCAACTCGGGCCACGCCGCGCGCCGCGCGGCGCAGGCCGCGAAAGCGGAAACCCGCCCCTTCTCCTCGGCCAACCAGCCGTAAAGGGGGCCTTCGCTGGCAACGTAGGCGGGGAGGTCTTCATCGCCGAAGTGCACGAAGGCGCGGCGCGCCAGGGCATACAGGCGACGCACCGCAGGCCAATCGGCACAGCGGCTCGCGCGCACCACGGGTTGGCTCATCTCCACGCGAGTATGCCACGGAAAGGCGCTCCCCGTCAAGGAGATTAGCCCATCCGGCGCTCCTCAAGTATAATAACGCTCAGGTGCTCCAGGGCCTTTCTCCGGTCGCGCAACCGTGACCTCTTTCAGCAAAGATGAAAGCGAGGGCGCATGGGCAAATTGTGGGGGGGGCGCTTTGCAGGCGAAAGCGACCCGAAGGTAGAACGCTTCACCGCCTCCATCGGCTTTGATCGGCGGTTGTGGCAGGCCGACATCCGAGGCAGCATCGCCTGGGCGCAGGCCTTGGCGAGGGCAGGGCTGCTGACGGAGGCAGAGCGGGACCAGATCATCTCCGGCTTGGAAGAGGTCGCGCAAGAGTGGGAGACGGGCGCCTTCGTCCTGCAGCCGGGCGACGAGGACATCCACACGGCCAACGAACGACGCCTCGCCGAGAAGGTCGGCGCGGTCGCAGGCAAACTGCACACGGGCCGCAGCCGCAACGACCAGGTCGCCACCGACGTGCGCCTATGGTTGCGTGAGCACATCGCCATCCTGCGCGCGGCGCTCACAGACCTGCAACGGGTCGCCGTGGAGCGCGCCGCGGAATCTTTAGACATCATCCTGCCGGGCTACACCCACCTACAGCGGGCGCAGCCCGTGCGCTTCGCCCATTGGCTCATGGCTTACTTCTGGATGTGGCAACGGGATCAGGAACGGCTGACCGACCTGAGCCGCCGTCTGGAGGTCTGCCCCCTTGGCTCCAGCGCGCTGGCAGGGACGCCTTTCCCCATTGACCGGCAGACGTTGGCCGCTGCCTTGGGCTTCCGCGCCGCCTCGGAGAACAGCATGGACGCGGTCAGCGACCGCGACTTCATCGCCGAATTCCTGGCCTGGGCCGCGCTGTTAGGGGTCCATCTGAGCCGATTGGCGGGCGATCTGACCTTGTGGACCACGGCGGAGTTCGGATTCGTGGAATTGGCCGACGCCCACGCGACCGGCTCCAGCATCATGCCCCAAAAAAAGAACCCCGACCCTCTGGAACTGGCGCGCGGCAAGGCCGGCCGCCTCATCGGCGATTGGGCCGCCCTCCTGACCACCCTGAAGGGTCTGCCGTTGACCTACAACTCCGACCTCCAAGAGGACAAGGAGCGACTCTTTGACGCGGTGGACACGCTGGAGGCCACCTTGCCGGTGGTCGCAGCGGTGCTGGCCGGCCTGCGCCTGCGACCGGAGCGGATGGCCGCAGCCCTCTCCGACGACCTGCTGGCGACCGACCTGGCCGACTACCTGGTGCGGCGCGGTGTCCCCTTTCGCGAGAGCCATCGTCTGGTCGGACTGGCGGTGCGGCGGGCCGAGGCGCTGGGGGTGTCCTTACGCGCGCTGCCGCTCGCGGAGTATCAGGCGCTGTCGCCTGCCTTCGGCCCAGACCTGTATCAGGTCTTTGACTTTGAGCGTTCGGTTGAGCAACGCGCGACGACGGGGGGGACGGCTCGCGCGGCGGTCGTGGAGCAGATCCGACGGGCGCGGACCTTGCTAGAGGGTTGAGGACGATGATCTCAGCCCTGCTGATCCTTGCGCCGGCCCTCTCGCCTTCGGAGCCAGCGGGCCAACACCGTCAGGGCTATCCCCAAGCCGGCGAGGCCCGCAGGCCACCAAAGTTCCCATCCTTCGGAAGCCCGCCTGGATGCCGGCACGGGCGGCTCCTGCGCCGAGCGGGGCGCGCCGCCTGCCGGCCCCTGCTTGCCGACCTCTTTCCGCCCGGAGACAAAAAGGCGCCTCCGGCGTGATCTTACCCAACCTTTCAGCGCCTTGTAGAACGCTTTAACCCGCGCCATGCGAATCAGTATAACCCCGATGGGGAGGGCTGTCAATTCTCCTTACAGGCCCGCGCAGCCTTAACACGCCCCAGCGGGGCCTACGACCTGTACACACACCCCCTTTTTGATTGACAGGCAGGGCCTTTTGTGTTAAGATATCTCTCGGTAGCCGCCGGCGGCCGCATGGCGCTGGCGGCGGCTTGTGTACGAACGCATCAGGAGGCGCGATGGCAAGTCATACCGTTGAGCAATTGCGCAACGTGGCGCTCATAGGGCACGGCGGGTCGGGGAAAACGTCGCTGGCCGAGGCGATGGTGTACGCGAGCGGCGGCACGACGCGCCTGGGCCGAGTAGAGGACGGCACCACCGTCTCGGACTACGACCCGGAGGAGATACGCCGCAAAATCTCCGTCAACCTCTCCGTCATCCCGTGCGAGTGGGAAGGATGTAAGATCAACGTCCTGGACACGCCAGGATATGCCGATTTCGTCGGCGAGGTCAAGTGTGCCCTCGCCGCCGCAGACGCGGCCGTGATCGTCCTCCACGCGGTCGCCGGCGTAGAGGTAGGCACGGAAATGGTCTGGGGCTATGCGGACGAGAGAAACCTGCCCCGCCTCGTTTTCGTCAACATGCTGGACCGCGAGAATGCCAACTTTGCCCAGGCCCTGGAGCGGCTGCGTGCCGTCTTCCCGGGCAATTTCCTTCCCTTCCAATGGCCTATCGGCAGCCAACAGGATTTTCGCGGCGTGGTGGACCTGGTCACGATGCGCGCGTACCTGGGCAGCAAGGGCGAGGAGGCAAGCATTCCGCCTGAACTTCAGGCCCTCGCGACGGAGCGCCATCAGCAATTGGTGGAGGCCGCAGCCGAATCCGATGACGAACTCATCATGAAATACTTGGACGGCGGCGAACTCACCGCCGAGGAAATGCAGCGCGGCCTACGCACCAGCATCATCCGAGGTAAGATCATCCCCGTCCTCTGCGGAGCCGCCACCGCCAACCTCGGCACCCAGGCGTTCTTGCACGCCCTCGTCGCCTACCTCCCCTCTCCGGCCGACCGACCGCCGGTGGTGGCGACCCTGAAACAAGGCGGCACCGAGGAACTGAGGGCAGACCCCACCGGTCCCCTGGCGACGCTGGCCTTCAAGACCATCGCAGACCCCTTCGTGGGCAAACTGACCTACCTGCGGGTGTTCAGCGGCACCTTGCAGGCAGATAGCCGCGTCGTCAACGCGCGCACCGGCGAGGAAGAACGGATCGGCACCCTCTTCCGCCTGCGGGGCAAGGAGCAGACGCCCGTCAAAGAACTGATGGCCGGCGACGTGGGCGCAGTGGCCAAACTCTCCACCACCGTCACCGGCGATACCCTCTGCGACAAAGGCCACCCCTTGGAAGTGCCGCGCATCTCCTTCCCGATCCCGGTTTACTCCGCCGCGGTGAAACCCAAGACGAAGACCGACGTGGACAAACTCGGCCCCGCCCTCCAGAGGCTCATAGAAGAGGACCCCACCTTGCAGGTGCGAACCGAGCCCAGCACCCACGAGATCATCCTGTCGGGCATGGGCGACAACCACATCGCCATCGCCGCGCGTAAACTCTCACAGAAGTTCGGCGTTGAGATCACCACCGACGTCCCCAAGGTCCCTTACCAAGAGACGATCACCAAGACGGTGCAAGCCCACGGGCGACACAAGAAACAGACGGGTGGCCGAGGCCAGTTCGGCGACGTTTACATCCGCTTTGAGCCGTTGCCGCGCGGCGCGGGCTTTGAGTTCGTAGACGAGATCTTCGGCGGCGCCGTGCCCAACCAGTACATCCCAGCGGTAGAGAAGGGGCTGCGCGAGATCATGCAGACCGGCGTCCTCGCAGGTTACCCGACCGTGGACTTCCGCGCCGCGCTCTACGACGGCGGCTACCATCCGGTGGACTCGTCGGAGTTGGCCTTTAAACTGGCCGCCCACCTCGCCTTCAAAGAAGGCATCCCCAACGCCGGCCCGGTGCTGCTGGAACCCATCATGAACGTGCGCATCATCGTGCCCGAAGAGTACACGGGCGATATCATGAGCGACTTGAACACCCGCCGCGGACGGGTGCAAGGCATGGAACAACAAAAGGGCAAGAGCGTCATCACGGCCCAGGTGCCTCTGGCGGAGATGCAACGCTACGCCAACGACCTGCGCGGCATCACGCAGGGACGCGGCTTCTACACCATGGAATTCAGCCACTACGATGTCGTGCCCAGCCACATCGCCGAACAGGTCATCGCCCAGGCCAAGCGCGAGCAAGAAGCCGAGAAAGCGTAACTCCCCCTGGCAGAGCCGTCACCGAACGGGGCGGGCCCAGCGGTCCGCCCCGTTCGGCTTCCGATGCCTGCGCACGGCAGAAACGGTGGTATAATAGGCGCGCAGCCTCATCATCAACGATCACAGGCAAGGAAACATGATCGCAGCACGTTTGTACGGCCCACGAGACATGCGCATAGAAGAGATGCCGGAGCCGCCTCCCCCCGGCCCCGGCGAGGTGCAATTGCGGGTGACCTCCGTCGGCATCTGCGGCTCCGACCTGCACCAATGGGCCATCGGCCAGATCGGCAACGCGTCGGCAGCAGGGCCGGTGGTTTTAGGCCACGAGTTCGCTGGCGTGGTAACCGCCGTCGGCCCCGGCGTGGAAGGCCTGACGATAGGACAACGCGTGGCGGCAGACCCAGCCATCCCTTGCTGGCGTTGCGAGATGTGCCGCATGGGCCATCCGAACCTGTGCAGAAGGCTCCATTTCTGCGGCCTCTGGCCCGACGACGGAGCCTTGCGCGAGCGGCTTAACCATCCTGCCGATGCCTGCTTCCCCCTCCCCGAGGCCCTGTCAGACGATGAAGGCGCCATGTTGGAGCCGCTCGGCATCGGCATCCACGCGATGGACCTGGCAAAGCTGCGGGTGGCGCACAGCGTGGCAGTGCTGGGATGCGGCGGCATCGGCCTCTTGCTCATCCGCCTGGCAAGGCTGGCGGGCGCACGCCCCATCTTTGCTACGGACCGCGTGCCGCACCGCTTGGCCGCAGCCCGACGCTATGGCGCCGATGAGGTTTTCAACGTAACCGAGGTAGACCCCGTCGCCGCGGTCTTGCGGGCTACGGGCGGGCGTGGGGTAGATGTCGCCTTGGAAGCAGCCTGGGCCGACGAGACCGTGGAGCAGGCAGCAGAGATGGCCCGCATGGGAGGACGCGTGGTGTTGGTCGGCATCCCTGCGGAGGACGCGCTGCACATGCGCGCCTCTACCGCACGTCGCAAGGGCCTGACCATCGTCTTCTCACGGCGGATGAAGCACACCTACCCCCGCGCCATCGCCCTCGCCCAAGCCGGCGACGTGGACCTCAGGGGATTGGTGACCCACCGGTTTCCCCTCGCGCGCGCCGCCGACGCCTTCCGGCTGGCCGAAACATACGCCGATGGCGCCCTGCGCGTCGTGGTAGAGGTGTCTCGCTCGTAAATGGGTTGCATCTTACTGGCCGAGGCCTCGGAAACCTGGTATAATCTTTCTACTGTTTGCTGAGGAGGACCTTGGGGCATGAAAGAGGTGCAGGACCTGGTTCAGAAGGTTACCGCCAACGTTGAGAAGGTGATCATCGGCAAACGAGAGGAAATCCATCTGACCCTCATCGCCCTCCTCTGCGAAGGCCACCTCCTCATTGAGGATGTGCCCGGCGTCGGCAAGACGATGCTGGCGCGCTCCATCTCCAAATCCATCGGCTGCGCCTTCCGCCGCATCCAATTCACACCCGACATGTTGCCCAGCGACGTCACGGGCGTCTCGGTGTACAACCAAAAGACGGGAGAGTTTGAATTTCGTCCAGGGCCGGTGATGGCGCAGATCGTCCTCACCGATGAGATCAACCGCGCCACGCCCAAGACCCAATCGGCCCTGCTGGAGGCGATGGAAGAACGGCAGATCACGGTGGACGGCGTGACCTATCCGCTGGCCTCGCCTTTCCTTGTCCTTGCCACCCAGAACCCCATTGAGTACGAGGGGACGTTCCCTTTGCCTGAGGCGCAGGTGGATCGCTTCATGATGCGCATCACCTTGGGGTACCCCTCGCCCGCCGACGAAATGCACATGCTGGACATGCAGCGCTTCGCCCACCCCGTGCAAAGCCTGGACCAGGTGGTAACGGTGGAAGAATTGCTGGCCGCGCAGGAGGCGGTGAAACGGGTCTACGTGGACGACCTCATCAAAGAGTACATCGTCTCCCTGGTGAACGCGACCCGCAAACATCCCGACGTCTACCTCGGCGCGAGCCCACGCGGCTCCCTCGCCCTCTACAAGGGCAGCCGTGCCCGCGCGGCCATCCAGGGGCGAGATTACGTCATTCCCGATGACATCAAGGCGCTGGCCGAGCCGACGCTGGCCCACCGTCTCATCATCAGCCCGTCGGCGCGCATCAAAAACGTGGACCCGCGGGCGGTGATCCAGGAAACGTTGAACAGCGTGCCGGTGCCGGGCGCCCGCGTGCGGGCCCGATGATGGCCCTTGTGAAACGGAGAGGTCGCAGTGCGTAGAGCGTGGCCGGCGATCGGCCTATGGGTTCTCTCCCTCATCTTCGCGCTCAACACCGGACGGGACCTGGCGTACAATACCTTTTACCTCCTGACCTCCGTGATCGTCCTCTCTTACCTGTGGGCATGGTCCAACATCAATGGGGTGCGCCTTTCCCGCTACACCCGCTCGCGTCGCTCGCAGGTAGGCAAGACCGCCGATGAACAATTGGAGGTGCACAACCTATCCTACATCCCCAAACTGTGGCTGGAGGTGCGAGATGGCTCCAACCTCCCCGGCCACCAGGTCAGTCGGGTGGTCACCTCGCTCGGCGGCAGGCGGCGACGCCGCTGGACAGTGCGCACCCTTTGCCAGCAGCGCGGCCGCTTTACGCTGGGCCCGATGACCATCGCAAGCGGCGACCCTCTGGGCCTTTTCCGCCTGGAGCGCACCATTCCCGCCACCGCGCCCTTCATCGTCTACCCCGCCACCGTGGACCTGTTAACCTTTTCCCCGCAAGAAGGTCAACTTTCCGGCGGCGAGGCGATACAACGCCGCACCCATCACATCACGACCAACGTCTCAGGCGTGCGCGACTACGAGCCCGGCGACTCCTTCAACCGCATCCATTGGCGATCCACAGCCCGCACCGGTCGGCTGATCGTCAAAGAGTTCGAACTGGATCCTGCCGCCGACATCTGGCTTTTCCTGGACATGGACCGCGAGGTACAATGGTTCACGCCCCGCGCGGAGCCGGCGCCGGCAAGCCTCAGCCCCGAGATCTCCTGGGCCGCCGAGAAACCATCCTTGCGCCTGATGCCCAGCACGGAGGAATACGTCGTGACCATCGGCGCTTCCCTCGCCAAGCATTTCCTGACCCGCAACCGCGCGGTCGGCCTGATCGCCTACGCACGTCAGCGCGAGGTCGTCCAGGCCGATCGCGGGGAGCGCCAACTGACCAAGATCTTGGAGGCGCTGGCCGTGATGCGGGCCGACGGACGCGTGGCTTTCTCGCAGGTCCTCTCCGCGGAAGGACGCTACCTCAGCCGCAACGGCACGATCATCGCCGTCACGCCCTCGCCCGATCTGGATTGGGTGCGTTCGTTGCGCGAGTTGGGGCGGCGCGGCCTGCGCGCCGTGGCCATCCTCGTCGCCGCCAATACCTTCGGGCGCGCGCAGCCCCCAGAGGCAGCCCTGACGGAACTCAACCTCAGCGGCATCCCTGCCTACCTGGTACGCCGCGATGACCCGTTGGACGCGGCTCTCAGCCGCCTCGCGCAGCCTGGAGAGGCTAAAGCGCCTTCCATGCCCTCAGGCCTGGAGCGCGCCGGCGCCCCGCCCGCGCAGCCGACGCCCACGGTAGAACCGAACGGCCGCCTCCTCTAGGGCCGACCACGAATCGCGATGGATGCCCCTCGTCGCCCCTGGTTGATCCTGGCTTGGGCCGTTGCCCTGCTCGGCTGCGCCGCGCTGTGCCTGTGCGCCTTCGTCGCAGGTTACGTCCTCTTCAGCGGCCGTCCCGCTCCGCCCCCCGTCACGGCCATGTCTACCGTAGCGCCCACCGCAACGCCTGCCATCAGCCCCCCGTCAGCCCCTACCGTCCACCCTACATCCACGCCGACGACGAGGGCAACGCCCCTGCCCACTCCATCTCGCCTCGCTTTTCCCACCCCGACGCCCGCGCCGCAGCCGACGGCAGATACCCTGACCCTGCTGAGAACCGTCCAGGTCCCCACGCGCGACCTGCGCGATCTGGCCCAACGTTTGCGCCCAGGCATAGGGCCTATTCCCCAGGTCGTTCAGGAGACGCCGAAGCCCTATCGTCTAGGCGACACCGAGACCTTCTGGGTCAGCAACCAAGACACCAACCGCCACTTCCAGATCACCGCGGAACTGCGCTACATGACCGACCACGCCTACATGTGGGTGCAGAAAGGGGCGGAGGTGAACCAGCGCGACCTAGAGGCATCCGCCCAGCGTTTTGAGCAACACACCTACCCGCGCACCCGCGCGTTCTTCGGCAGCGAGTGGACGCCGGGCGTGGATGGCGACCCTCGCCTCTTCGTTCTGCACGCTAAGGGGCTCGGCTCATCCATCGCGGGCTACTATTCGGCTGCCGACGAATACTCGCGCCTGGCCAACCCCTATTCCAACGAGCGCGAGGTGTTTTATGTCAATCTTGACAACCTGAAGCCCAACACCGAGTTCTACGATAGCGTCCTGGCCCATGAGTTCCAGCACATGATCCATTGGTATCAAGACCGCAACGAAGATACCTGGGTCAACGAGGGGCTATCAGACCTGGCGGCGCAACTCAACGGCTTTGAGCGAGGCGAAACCGCTTTCTTCTTCACCCGCTCCCCTGACACGCAACTGACCACTTGGACGGACGACCCCCAAGGCAACGCCGCCCACTACGCCGCCGCCTACCTGTTCATGGCCTATTTTCTGGAGCGGTTCGGCGAGGCGACCATGCGGGCCGTGGTCGCTTCTCCCCTGAACGGCACGTCCGGCTTTGATGACGCCCTGGCCGCCAACGGCTATCCGGAGCGCTTTGATCAGGTCTTCGCCGATTGGGTGATCGCGAACCTGTTGGACGATGAAAGCCTGTTAGGCGGGCGCTACGGCTACCGCGACCTGGACCTGCGCAAAGTCCTTCCCTCCGTCACCCATCGCACCTACCCGGCGCAGGGGGAGGGCCGTCTGCCGCCCTACGCGACGGACTACATCGTGCTCGCAGGGTCTGGCAACGTCACGGTGCATTTCACCGGCGCGACCGAAACGCGCCTGGCGGCGACCACGGCGCACAGTGGCCGCTATGCCTTCTGGGGCAACCGCGCCGACGACAGCGACGCGCGCTTGACCCGCGCCCTAGATTTGAGCGGCATCCGCAACGCCACCTTGGAGGCGTGGCTCTGGTACCATCTGGAAGACGGCTTTGATTACGCTTACGCCCAAGTGTCCACCGACGGCGGCGTCACCTGGACCATCTTGCCAGGACAGCACACCACCGACCGGAACCCCGTAGGCAACGCCTTCGGGCCCGGATACACGGGCACGAGCGGCGACGCCGAAGGGGAGCCGGCCTGGGTGCAGGAACGCTACGACCTCACGCCCTTTGCAGGACGGCAAGTCCTTGTGCGCTTTGAGTACGTTACGGACGACGCCGTCAACTACCCGGGCATCCTGATAGATGACGTGAGCGTTCCGGAGATCGGTTACCACGAGGACTTTGAGGCGGGGGATGGAGGATGGCAGGCGGAGGGGTTTTTGCGCACCGACAACCGACTTCCCCAACGCTGGCTGGTACAAGTGGTGGAGCGCGACGGACGCCGGGCCAAGACGGTGCGACGTCTAGACGTGGGGGCCGACGGTCAAGGCGCCTGGACGATCACCGGCCTGGGCGGGAGCCGCGACGCCGTGTTGGTCATCAGCGCCTTGGCCCCGACCACGACGGAGCCCGCGGCCTACTCGTACCGGGCGGAGCGTTTACCGTAACAGGTTGGACACCCTTCTCTCCGCCAGTGGCCGCCCGCCACAGCCCAGGAAACCTTCGGCAGAGTTGACAGGGGCGCGAGGTTGGGTTATGATGCCCCCGATCTCACAAGGGGAGGCGCTCCATGCGCCGCGCCGCTCAATTCCTCACTGGCATCGTCGGCTTGGGCATCGCTGGCTTGGGGTTGCTCGTTGCCTTGGCCTACCTCCTTTTGACCGCGCAGGAGCCGCCCGTCGGCCTGATAGAGCCTTCTCCTGCGCTGCAAAACACCGTCGCCTTCGCGCTCGCCGCGCTGAGCGTAGGGTTGGGCCTACCGCTGGCCTGGACGGCCTTGCGCGCCTTTCTCCGCAAGCCATCCCCCCTCGCGCGGCTCCCTTCACCTGGGCTTCTGGCTGGGGCTTTCATCGTCACGGTCGCTCTGGGCCAGGCCGTCGTCTCCCTTCGCCTAGCCGAACCTTTCTTTCTACCGCCGTTGCACGCGCTAGCCTCTTTCCTGCCGCCCTTCCTCATCCTATCGGCTGTGGTCCGTCCTTTGGTGCGCGCAGGCGTCCCTATCTCTCGCCGCGATCTAGCCCTCAACCTTGCCCACGGCGGCTTCATCGCCACCACCGGCGCGGGGGCGCTGGAGATGCTGGCCATCGCTATCCTCTTCCTCCTGGCCCTGTTGGTGCTCGCGCTCACGCCGGGAGGCACGGCATCTGTGCAGACATGGGCCGACCAACTCGGCTCACCTGAGGCCTGGCAAGACCTGTCTTGGTTGCGCGATCTGGCGCGCAATCCCTGGATCGTGGCCGCCGCAGGGGGCATCCTGGTCGTCGTAGCCCCTGCGTCTGAGGAAGCGCTGAAAGGGTTAGGCGTGCTCCTTCTGGGTTATCGCCGCCCTGGCCGCGCGCAGGCTTTCGCCTGGGGCGTGGCGGGCGGCGTGGGCTTCGCCTTGGCCGAAGGGCTTTTCAACGGCGCGCTGGGGCTACAGAACTGGGGCTTAACGATCGTGATGCGTGCGGCGACCGCGGTGATCCACGCGGTCGGCGGTGGATTGACGGGCTTGGGCTGGCAGTCGCTTTTGACGACACGCCGGCCCTGGCGAGCCTTGGGATTTTACCTCTACGCCGTCGCGCTGCACGGCCTCTGGAACGCCGCCGCGGGCGGGATCGCGCTCCTCGGCTTGCGCCTAGCGGGGAACCTTTACACCGATCCCACGACCCTCGCGTTAGGAGGCCTCGGCACGCTCCTCCTGTTTGCCTTGCAGGGCCTCGTATGGTTGGCCGCCCTCGGCACGCTGATCTTTTGGACGAGGCGGTTGCGTCACGAGGCGGCTGGCTGACGCGCCGACCGACCGGTGGCCCGGAAAGATTGACCCATAAATTAGGTGATCAGACGATCCTGACATCCGCCCGTTTCTATGGTATATTGGGGAACGACAACGCCAACCGAGAAAGCCGAAGGAGGCCAACCATGCTC
>DAOTYP010000017.1:0-13791 GCA_034434975.1 Anaerolineae bacterium
GTCGGCGAGGGCGGCAAGGTTGCGGCCGGCGTCGGTTGTGCAGGGCGCGTGGCGGTAGGTGGGCGCGAGGTAGCCGTCGGGGGAACGGTCAGCGTCGGCGTGGCCGTCGGGGGCGGTAGGAGTGCATTCAGAAAGCCGGGATTGCGCTGGTAAAGGTACCATCCTCCGGCCACCACACCACCGACGAGGAGGATGCCCAAAAGGACGAGCAGAAAAGGAAAACTAGGGCCTTCGTCAAGCGTAACCGAAACGGGGCGCTGCTCCGTCTGCCAGGTAGGCATCGTTTCCAACGGCACATAATTGGAGCCCGGCGCAGGCGGCGGCAGCGCGTGGCGAAAGCGGTTGGCCAACTCATAGGGGTCCAACCCTAAGAACGTCGCATAATTGCGGAAGAACCCGCGCGTGGTAACGCCCCCCGGCAGAAGGCCGTAGTCGCCCGACTCAAAGGCGGCCAAGTACTTGGCGCGAATGCGTGTGGCAGCCTCCACATCGGCCAGGGTAAGCCCCCGCTCCTCCCGGGCCTCCTGAAGCAAGCGACCCAACTCCATCCGCTGGGCGTTGACGGTTTCAGCGCTGACGGCCATAGCAGAGAATATACCCTCGCTGAGGATAAAAGTCAAATCGGTCCAACCCTTACCGGGCTTCAGGAGGTGACGGCGGGAAGAGCCCCTCAGCGCGCAGGAACTCCGCGACGCGACGGGCGGCCAACCGATGCCCATAAGGAGTCCAATGGCCGTCGTGGCGAAAGTGCAAAGGGGAAGAGGAACGGGCCGCCTCAGCCCGAAAGTAGGACAGCAAATCCAGGTAAGGGATGCCCGCCTCGCTCAGGAGATGGGCCACGATGCGGTAAGGCTGCTCAGGATCCCACTCTCGGCCGCGCATGGCAGGGTATTCGGTCAGGGTACGCTGCCAGTGTTCCGGGTACAGTTGATCTTTGGCCGAAGGAAGGATGACCGCCAGCCGGGCACCGATCGCCACAGACTCCGCCTGGAGCGCGCGCAGGAGCGCGTCGGTCAACCTAACCGCCTCTTCCCATTCCGCCGTCAGCGGCACCGCATAGATGCCGTAGGCCACGGGGATGTAATCAGGGCCTGCCTCGGCCAACTTCGTCTCACGCCCCGGCGGGTAGAGGCCGACGCCCACCAAGGGACGCATGAGGTGGGGCGCTCCTTCGCGCAGCACCGGATCCAGAAAGCGGTAGAGGGCCGAATGCCCTCTGAGCCAAGGACGAAGGAAAGAGAGCAGGCGCGGCGGATCGGGTGGCATGGGAACGCCTGTCTCCTGGGTGGGCGGTTGGAAGGGGAAGTTATCCACCACCAACTCCCCGTCCTTCAGATCGAAGAAGGGCTTGAGGATGCGCCCGTAGTTGCGGCCCTCCAAGGCGCGGCTGTTGTTCATGAAGTCGTTGGGAGGAAAGAAAACGAGGAGAACCAGGTCAGGTTGATACCGAACCCCCTCCGTGCGAAACCAAAGGAGTTCCTGATCGGTCCCCCAGCCGCCGACGCCTGCAGCGACGACCTCCACCGGCCGGCCGCCTGCGGCGTTCAACTCGCGCTCCAGCACCTGGTGCCAAGCAGATTCCAAAGGCACCTGCGCGGCCTCTACAAAGGAATCACCCAGAACGAGGATGCGAAAGGTTTCGGCGGGCTTGGCGTAGGTGTGCTCGTCATCGCGCAACCCCTGCGAGTTGACGCGGAAATCAACGTCGTATTCGTACCAGTCGTCAAACCAGCGCCCATGGGCGTTGGGCGTCAGCGCCCAGCCGAGGGGATGAGGCACCGTCCAGAAGAACCCAGGGGAGATTGGCGGTGGTCCCAGACGCAAAAGCCGCACGCCGCCTTCCAGCAAGAGGAGGGCGAGGGCCACACCTAATAGGACTAACCCTCCTCCTTCCAGCACCTTCCAGGCAAGACGCGTCAGAGCGCCCTTCCTCGTCCCCGAGAAAACGTCAGGCAGCAGCCTCATGAGCGACATCGGCCTCGGCGACCTCCGCCCACAGCGCGTCCCCCTCCAAGCGCGTCAGGCGAGCAGGCGTGATCACGTTATGCAGATTCAGGTTTTCCGGCGCGAGGGTCAATACTCGCAGGTAATTATCGGTCAGGCCGGACCAGATTCGTCCTTTCTCGCCTACTACCTTCTGCCCCTGGCTTTCCCACAGCACCGGGCGCGTCTGGCCCAGGAAACGGCGTCGCACCGTGCGGCCGCTGCGGCGGTCCACCTCGCGCATGGCCGCGCTGCGCTCGCGCTTCGCCTCCGGCGGCACCTGGTCAGGAAGCCGCGCCGCAGCCGTCCCCACGCGTAATGAGTAGGGAAAGACGTGGACATGAGCAAACTCCATCGCCGCCACGAAGGCCAGGCTCTGGGCGAACTCCTCCTCCGTCTCGCCGGGGAAACCGACGATCACGTCGGTGGTTAGCGTCAAATCGGGGATGCGGGCGCGGGCCGCCTCGGCCAGACGGGCGAACTGTGCGGTGGAACCGCGCCGGGCCATGCGCCGGAGCGTGGCGTCGCAGCCGCTTTGAAGCGGCAAATGCAAATGGGGACATAAGCGCGAGTCAGCCCACAAATCAAAGAAGTCCACATCCAGGTCAAAAGGCTCCAACGAGGAGAGACGCAAACGGCGAATCGGCGTCCTCTCCAGGAGGGCGGCAACCAGCGCGCGCAAGTTTGTCCCCAGGTCGCGCCCGTAGCCGCCCAGATGTACGCCCGTCAACACCACCTCTTGCACGCCTGCCGCGGCCAGGTTCGCTACCTCCCTCACCACCGTCTCTAAGGGGCGGCTTCGCTCACGCCCTCGGACGACGCTCACGATGCAAAAGGTGCAGCGATTGTTACAGCCGTCCTGCACCTTGACGAAGGAACGGGTACGAGAGAGGGGAAACGGCGTAGCGTCCGGGGAGAGGGAAGAGGCCGACACGACAGCTACCTCGCTTGCCTCGTCAGAACAACGACCTGCCTCTTCCTCCAGCAGGTCCAACAGCCGATCTTTGTCCCGGTTCCCCACGACCCAACGCACCTGAGGGAGCGCGGCCACGGTCGCAGGCTCCAATTCGGCATAGCAGCCAGCGACGGCCAAGCGCGCGATGGGATTTTCCTTAGCGAGGGCGCGCACGGCTTGCCGCGAGTCGCTGGCTGCTCGATGGGTGACGGCGCACGTGTTGAGCACGCACACCTCCGCCATCGCCGCGCTAGGCACGACGACATGGCCCGCAGCGATCAGCCTGCGGGCCAGAGTTTCCATCTCGCTGAAATTGAGGCGACAGCCCAACGTCTCCAGATAGACCCTCATACCCCTCACCAACGGTGGCTAGGATACCACAGGATATGTCGGGCTGTCAACTGAGGAAAACCGTGCCTTCTCATCCTGTGCCGAACTGACGATCGCCCGCATCGCCCAGGCCTGGCACGATGTAACCGATGTCGTTTAGGCGCTCATCCACCGCGGCGATGTGAATGGGCACGTCGGGATGCGCGGTCGTCAGGGCCTTGATCCCCTCCGGCGCCGCGATGAGCCCTACGAACTTGATGCGTTGCGCGCCCCACTTCTTGAGGATATCCACCGTGGCGACGGCGGAACCACCTGTCGCCAGCATCGGATCCAATATGAGGCAGACCTGCACCCGCGGCGCAACGGGGAGTTTGTTGTAGTACTGCACTGGCTTCAAGGTGCGTTCGTCACGAAAGATGCCGATGTGCCATACCTCCGCCTGCGGCATCATTTCCCAGATCCCATCTACCATCCCCAGGCCTGCCCGTAGGATAGGGATAAGGCCGATCTTCTCGGCCAGGTGCTTGCCGCGCGCCACGCCCATCGGCGTCTGCACCTCCACCTCCGAGAGGCCTAGATCCGTGGTCGCCTCGTAGGCGATGAGCATCGCCAACTCGCGGATCAGTTCCCGGAACTTCTTGGGCTCGGTCTTGATGTCGCGCAGCATCGCCAACTTGTGCTGAACAAGGGGATGATGGGAAATGTGAACCTGTTGCCACACGGTGGTCCTCCTGACATAAAATACGGGGCGGGCTTTCCTATGGGAAACGCCCAACCCCGCTACCATACGAACGAGCAAGGACTTTTCGCGCCCGCGCGCACCTCGTTTGTAGGCCATGGGTTGAACACTACTCAATGAGCTTGGCTCGGCGTGAAGGAGGAGGGGTGGCCTCCGCCGTGGCGCGCGCGGCGGCTCGGTGGGCAATGCGCTCCACCTCTAACTGGCACTTCAAGCAAAGGGTGGCATCCGGGCGCACCTCCAGGCGCGCCGGATCTATCGCCTCGCCACACCGCTCACAAATGCCGTAGGTTCCCTTTTCCACCGCGCGCAGGGCCGCGGCGATAGACTCCAGTTTCCGCTCCAGCGCGGTCACCAAGGCCAGGTTTTTCTCCCGCTCAAAGAGGTCCGGATCGCCCTCGTCGGCGTCCACATCTACCTCGGTCCTCAGCCACTCACGAACGCGCGCTAGTTCCGCCTCCGCCTCTGCGCGCTCCTCCTCCAGCCGTGCTCGCTCCTGCTGGGCTAACTCTGCTCGTGTGCGCATCTTCATCTCCCTCCAACGTCCTCGTTGGCGTAGCCCGGTGAAAACGGGCGCAAACTAACGCTACCGTGCTCACCATATATATCAGGTTTTCTCCCTTACGTCAAGGGGGGGCGTCATAAATTTTAAGGTTATTTCATCTTCTTCGCTAGGATGAGCTGCATAAGCGAGGGCTGATACGGCCGGCGAGGGGCGTTTACCGAGACTTGCGGAAAGTGGGGACTTGGGCTAATCTTTTCGGCAAGGGGTATATGCTCACACCCATAGCCCCTATTGCGGTGGGGAGAGGATGATCGCATGGCTTTCGTAGATCTGGACCTGGTCGCCATTGCTCACGGCGGCGAAGCCGTTGGGCACCACCAAGGGAAGATCATCTTCGTCGCTGGGGGCATCCCCGGTGAGCGCGTGCGCGCGGAGATTGTAGAAAGCAAACGGGATTGGGCGCGCGCCCGGCTGCTGGAGGTGCTCGTGCCTTCTCCCGATCGGATCGCGCCGCCATGCCCTTTCTTCGGCTTAGGCCCAGGCTATTGCGGTGGTTGTCAATGGCAGCACATCGCCTACCCACGCCAGTTGGAACTTAAGCGTGAGATCGTGCGCGACCAACTGGCGCGCCTGGCGCATCTGCCCGACGTGCCGGTGCACCCCACGCGCGCCGTAGGCGAGCCCTTCGGCTATCGCAACCATGTGCAGTTGGTGCCCGCTGGAGGCGGCCATTTGGGCTACCAGGAACACGCCAGCCATCGCGTCGTGCCGATTGACCATTGCCTTCTGATGCATCCCCTTTTGGATGAACTTTTCTTGTCCCTTGACCTGGAATTGCCGGAGTTGGAGAAGTTGCATCTGCGCGCGGGGGTCCGCACAGGAGACCAAATGATCGTCTTTGAGACGGTGGATGATGAGCCGCCTCACCTTGAGGTAGACATGCCCGTCTCCTGCGTGTTCTTAAGCAAAGATGGCCTCGCGCTCACTCTGGTCGGCTACGGTCACCTGATGGAGCGAGTAGGCGGCCGTGAGCTTCAGATTTCCGCCGCCAGTTTCTTTCAGGTGAACACGGAAGGAGCCGAGGCCTTGGTGGAGGTCGTGCAAGGGTACTTGGAGCCGCGATCCACCGATACCCTTTTGGACGCCTACTGTGGTGTAGGGTTGTTCGGCCTTTCGCTGGCCGACCGCGTGGCCCGCATCATCGGCATAGAGGCGCACCCGGCTGCCGCAGCCGATTTTCGCGCCAACGCGCAAGGGCTACCTCATGTGGAACTGCTGGAGGCACTGACGGAGGAGGCGCTCCCTCGTCTGCCAGGGCCTGTCCATTTGGCGGTGGCCGATCCGCCGCGGCGCGGCATGGGCCGTGAGGCCGTAGAAAGCCTGGCGCGGCTCGCGCCCCGCCGCCTGGCTTACGTCTCTTGCGATCCCGCGACCTTGGCACGCGACGCCGCCTGGCTGATACAGCGAGGCTACCGGCTGCTAGAGGTGCAGCCGGTAGATCTCTTCCCGCAAACCTACCACGTGGAGAGCGTGGCGCTCTTCGTCAGGTCGTCTTAATCGGCCGTCCAGGGGAGGCCGAAGCGCTCACGATGCGCGATCTCGCGGAGCGGCTTGCGTTGTTTGCGACCTCGCCCTAGTTTTCGGGCCGGGTAGCCGAAGGGGAGGATGACCTGCACCGCAAGGCCGTCGGGCACGCCGAAGATCTGCCGAATCTCCGGCGTGTCCACGTTGGTGACAAAGTTGGAGCCGAGACCCATCTCCCAGGCCACCAGCGCCATATCCTGCCCGGCCCGCCCCGCGTCCATGGGCCCTTGCCCGCTAGGGGGCACCAAAACGGCGATGGCGAAGGCCGCCTGCGCGATGTAGGCTCCCGTCACCGCATGCTGAGCGATCTGTCGCAGGGCCTCTCGCTCGCGCACGACGACGAAGTGCCAGGGTTGACGGTTGCGTGAGGAGCCGGTCAAACGCCCCGCCTCTAAAACCCTAGAGATCACCTCATCAGAAACCGACCTATCCTGATACTCGCGCACGGCGAGGAGCGTGCGCACCGCCTCAAACGTCTCCATCGTCGCCCCCTCCTGCGGATGTCAAATCGGGGCGCCGGCTGCCCGACGCCCCGATCAGGTTGCGGTTTAGGATGGGGAAAGGCCTACCAGCGAGAGCCGCCGCGCCCGCCGCGGGATCCGCCGCGCTCGCCGCCGTAGCCACGGCCGCCGCCCGCGCGCTCCTCTCGGGGGCGGGCTTCGTTGACGCGAATCTGCCTGTCGTGGAACGTCTTACCGTTGAGCATGGCAATGGCCTTCTGCGCCTCGGCGTCCGTTTCCATCTCCACGAAACCGAAGCCTTTAGAGCGGCCGGTCTCGCGATCTCGGACGATCTCTGCCGAGCGCACCGCGCCAGCGCCGCCAAACAGTTCTTGGAGATCGGCATCGGTCGTGCTGTACGAGAGATTGCCGACATAGAGTCTGTTGCCCATTCTATCTTTCTCTCTTTCTCTCCGGGCGCCAACCGCATGGCGGCGCACCAACTGGGGCCTGGTGGGCCTATAACTTGACGACTCTGACGGCGTGGGCGCCTTTCGGCCCCATTTCTACCTCAAACTCTACCCGTTGTCCCTCCTCCAGGTTGCGGAATCCGTTCTCCTGGATCGCCGAGTAGTGGACAAATACGTCCTCGCCTCCCTCACGGGCAATGAACCCGTACCCTTTTGCACGGTTGAACCATTTGACCGTGCCGACCACGCGCTCGCCCATTGCGAGCACCTCCTCCAGAAAAGGATTTGCAGGCGAGGATGCTCCTGACAGGCCGCACCTTTAAAGAAAAGGCCGCCAGGCCGAGGAGCCTGACGGCATAGGTACCTACGTCCGAAACAGAAGCATCCTGCAACCTACGCTAACACAATAACATAAATCTCTTCCCCTGTCAAGTCGTGGAAGAAGCCCTCAGGTCGTAGTACGGTTCGCCTTCGCAGAGCGTTGGTAAGGGCAGCATGTCCTATGCTCAACCGCCCCCACAATCTTACCATGTAAGGGATGATGCGGCTTCTTCCTGGTCGGAAAATTGCCAAAGCCCGCGCCAGATGATATAATCGCGCCCGTGCCCTGCAAACTCGGTAAAGGATAAAGTCATGGAAGCCTTAGAGCACCAATTGGTTGTCTTCCTGCAAAACCTGTTTCAAACGATGGGATGGCCGGGCGTGGTCCTCATCATGGCCTTGGAAAGCGCTAACATTCCGATTCCCAGCGAGGTCACGATGCCCCTATCGGGCTGGTTGCTCGTGCAAGCGCAGGGGCTATCGGCCTGGCATGCCCTCCTGTTGGGTGGCCTATGGGGCGGGATCGGCTGTACGTTGGGCTCGGTTGCCTCTTACTGGCTGGGGATGTACGGGGGGCGCCCCTTCGTCCAACGCTACGGTAAATACATCCTCGTCAGTCGGCACGACCTGGAAAAGGCCGATCGCTGGTTTGCCCGCTGGGGCGATTGGGCCGTCTTCATCTCTCGCCTCTTGCCGATCGTGCGCACCTTCATTTCACTCCCGGCCGGCGTCATGAGAGTGAAGTTCGCGCGCTTCGTCTTCCTCTCCTTCGTGGGTTCCCTCATATGGTGTGGCCTCCTGGCTTTAGGCGGTTTTTACTTCGGTCAGCATTGGGAGGAGTTGCGACGCATCATGCGTCCGTTTGATATCCCCATCGCCGTCGCCATCCTGGCCGCCTTCGTTTACTACATCTATCACCACATCCGCCATGGCCGTGAGGACGAAGAGCCGATCCCGGCGGAGGCGGAGCCAGAGGCGAGTTGAGGCCAGAGTCTTGCGGAGAAGGGCCGGAATAACGATGAAAGCGTACATCAACGGCGTTCAGTTATACTATAAGGAGAGTGGACGGGGCGACGCGGTGCTTCTGGTGCACGGGTTCCCGTTGAACCATACCATCTGGCTACCGCAAGCGCGCGCCCTTGCGTCCCGATACCGGGTTATCCTGCCGGACCTGCGCGGCCATGGGCGCAGCGAGGTCCCGCCTGGCCCCTACCTGATGGATCTCTACGCCGACGACCTGGCTGCCCTGCTGGATCACCTGCAGGTGGAGCGCGTCATCCTCGGTGGCCTCTCCATGGGCGGCTACATCGCGTTCGCCTTCTACCGCAAGTACATGCACCGGCTGCGCGCGCTCATCCTGGCCGATACCCGCGCCGGCGCAGATGCGCCGGAAGGGCGCGAACGGCGCGAGGCGATGGCGCGCCTGGCGGAGAAAGAGGGCGCGGCCGCGATCGCCGCGCAGATGCTCCCTAACCTCCTAGGCCCTTATGCACGTGAGAGACGGCCAGCCCTGGTCGCGCGCGTGCAGAACATGATGGCGCGCACGAACCCCACGGGCATCGCGGGCGCGTTGCGCGGCATGGCTCAGCGTCCCGACGCCACACCGCTTCTCCCCACCATTGCCGTGCCGACCCTGATCCTCGTCGGGGAGAGCGACGCGCTGACCCCTCCTGCCGAGGCGGAACGGATGGCCGCAGCCATACCCGGCGCGCGCCTGATGGTCATTCCGCAGGCAGGGCACCTCTCCCCCCTGGAAAACGCGCGCGCCGTCAATCGCGCGGTCCTCGGTTTTCTGGCCGACTTGAATCAGCGATAGAACCGAATTGGGAGATGCGATGGACCTGGAGCAGAGTCGCTCTCAGCAGATCAAAGAAGCCTTTGCGCGACGCTACGGCCGCGAGCCTGCGGTCATCGTGCGCGCGCCCGGGCGGGTGAACCTCATCGGAGAGCACACCGATTACAATGAAGGCTTCGTCCTACCCGTCGCCATTGATCGTAGCGTCCTCTTCGCCGCGGCTCCTCGCCCGGACCGCCGCGTGGTTCTCCACGCGTTGGACCTGGGCCGCGAGGCTGCGTTTGACCTGGGTTACATTGAAGAGGACGAGACGGAACGCTGGAGCAACTATCAGAGGGGTGTCGCCCATTTTCTGCAGGCCGAAGGCTATTGGCTGAAAGGGATGGATGCCCTTTTCTCCAGCAACGTGCCGATAGGCGCGGGGCTCAGTTCGTCGGCGGCGGTGGAGTTAGCCGCTGCCTATGCCTTCTCCGTTTTGGGCGGCTTCACGTTGAACCGGGTGCGCATGGCGCTCCTCTGCCAGCGGGCAGAAAACGAGTTCGCGGGCGTCCCCTGCGGCATCATGGATCAGTTCATCGTCGCGCTGGGGCAGAAAGGCCACGCCCTTTTGATAGACTGTCGCAGCCTAGGTTACCAACAAGTTCCTTTGCCGAGCGGGGCGCGCGTGGTGGTGGCCGACACGCGCGTCGGCCGCGCCCTGGCCGGGTCCGCTTATGCCGTGCGGCGGGCGCAATGCGAAGAGGGAGCGCGACAACTGGGCGTGCGCGCACTCCGAGATGTAACGCCGAAGATGTTTGCACAACGGGCCGGCGAATTGAGCGAGGTGGTACGGCGGCGTGTCCGTCACGTCGTCTATGAAAACGAGCGTGTGCAGCAGGCCGTAGCGGCCCTGCGTCGGGGGGACCTGGCGGCGTTTGGCCGCTTGATGTACGAGTCGCACTGCAGCCTGCGGGACGACTACGAGGTCAGCGGGCCCGAACTGGATTGGATGGTAGAGGCAGCGATGCAGGTAGAAGGGTGTTACGGCAGCCGCTTGACGGGCGCCGGCTTCGGCGGCTGCACCGTTAGCCTGGTGGCAGAGGGGGCCGTGGACGAGTTCACCCGGGCGGTCGCGACCCGCTACGAAGCACAGACCGGCAAGACTCCATTCATCTACGTCTGCACCGCCGCCGAGGGCGTCAGCCTACAGTGGCAAGGGGAGTGGTAGGCACCGCTCCCCGTCATTTCCCCGGCAGGTCCCACTCGGCTACGTTCCAGGTAACCTCTTCGGTGGGGTCGGGCTTCAGGTTGCGGAAATTCGGGTTCGTCGCGTAGATGTGCAGTCGGCTGAAGAGGGGAAGCGAGGGGACGTCTCTCGTGAACTCCTGTTGCAAGACCCGATAGGCCGCGGCCCTCTCCTTTCGGCTCAACGTGTTGTTGGCCCGCCGCACCGCCTCGTCCGCCTTTTCATTGCACCAGCCCATCACATTTTGGCCGGTCCAGCGGTTCGTGGGCAACGGGATCTGATCGCAACGATAGAGGGTCTCGCCCCCGGGGTCTGCCTCTCCCATCCACGCGAACTCGGCGATGTCAAAATCGCGGCGGAGGAGCCGTCCTTCGTCGCCGAACCAGAGGCGCGAGGGGATGAGGTCGGGCACGATCTCAATCCCGATGGCTTTCATCTGCCCTTGCAGGAGCCCTACGATCTTCTCACGCAAAGGGTCAGAGGCAGCCGTCACCTTTAAAGAAAGCCTCTTGCCGTTCTTCTCGCGAATGCCGTCCGCGCCCAACTTCCACCCCGCCTGCTCCAACAGCGCCTTCGCCTTTTCCCGGTCGGGCCTGTAGACGGTGATGTGCTCGTCGCCCGCGTAGGCCCAATGCCCCTGGGGGATGTGCGTGTTCAACACGACGGAATGGCCGGCGTAGATGCTGTTGAGCATGGCTTGGCGATCTATGCCCCAGGCGATGGCCTGACGCACGCGCGCATCGCTCAGCGCGAAATGCGGCTCCGACAGGTTCGCCTGATCCTTGTTGACGGAACTGGGCATGTTAAGGTTGAAATCCAGGTGCTCCCAGGTGGTGCTGGGGAGCCAATGCGCCTTGAGCAGGCCGGCCTCATTTAATTGCTCCAGGAGAGAGACGGGGAGGCCTTGGAGCGCGTCGGGCGTTGCCACATCCACCTTGCCCGCGAGCAACTGCGCGATGACCTGGTATGGATCGGGCATGATTTTGAAGATCAGCGTCTTGACGGCGGGCTTGCCGTCCCGGGCGCCGTAGTAGTTCGGGTTCGCCTTCAGGATGATCTGCTCGCCTGCGATCCATTCCGCTACACTGTAAGGCCCGTAGTTGGGGCTGCTGCGACGTGCCACCTCCTCCGCACCGATCATCTCCTTAGGCGTGTATTTGCCCCAGGCGTGTTCCGGCAGCGGGTGCAGGTTGTCCGTCAAGTCCAGCGCGAGGACGTAAGCAGGGTCTAAGACGCCCTTCTTCAGCCTGACGCGCACCGTCAGGTCGTCCACCGCTTCGTAGGTTTCTATCTTGTTGAGGAGCACCGTGGAAGCGAGGCCAGAATCGGGGTCCTTGGCGACGTTGTAGGCGAAGAGCCAATCCTTGGCGGTCAAGGGGTGTCCATCGGACCACTTGAGCCCCGGTTTCATCTTCCAGGTGATGGTTAACTGGTCATCGGTGGGGTCGTTAGGCGTGCCGCCGTCGTCCAGGACGGCGCCGCCGTTTTCTAGGGTGGGGAGCGACTCCAACAGGTTGGGGTTATGCTGATAATCGTAATTGAGACGGGTGATGAAAGGTTCGTTGATGGCCCGCGACAGGAGAGGCTGCGCGGCCAGGGCAGCCGTGAGCGAGTAGAGGGTATCAGGTTCCTGCCCGATGGCGACCACGATCGCCTCGGCATGGGCGGGCTTGGGAATCGGCGTGGCGGTTACGACGACCCGAACCTCCTGCGTTTGCGTCAGGACGCGGGTCTCCACCTTGGTTTGGATGACTGTCTCTCTGACCACCACCGTCTCTTTCACGACCTGGGCGGTCGGTCGGCGAGACGAGCAAGCGACGAGCCCCAGCCCGCCGATCAACAGAATAGCCGCGACCACGGGCCATCTTCGTGCGAGCATGAAAGCCTCCCCGGCCCCCTCACAAACGCGACGGCGGCATCGGCCCTACCCGAGGGCTTGTGATGCCGCCGTCTCCTGCGACGGCAAAACGGTCGGCCGTTCCTCCCGCTCAGGCCATCGCGATCGCCTTTTCCCTCATGCGTACCTGGCTCTCCTCCGCCAGGTGGCATGCCACCCAATGGCCCCGTGCCAGTTGACGGAACTCCGGCTCCTCCTGCGCGCAGCGATCTACGGCGATGGGGCAGCGGGTATGGAAGCGGCATCCTGAAGGCGGGTTCAAGGGGCTGGGTACGTCGCCTTTCAGGATGATCCGCTGTCGCTTCAGATTGATATCTGGGACCGGGATGGCGGACAGGAGGGCTTGGGTATAAGGGTGTTTGGGGTCTTGGTACAGCGTTTCCCGATCCGTCAGTTCTACCATCTTTCCCAGGTACATGACGCCGACGCGGTCGCTGACGTGCTCCACCACGCTCAGGTTGTGCGCGATGAAAATGTAGGTGAGGCCGTACTCTCGTTGCAGGTCTTTGAGGAGGTTCAAGACCTGCGATTGGACCGAAACATCCAACGCCGACACCGGCTCGTCGCAGATAATCAGCTTGGGCCTGAGCGCCAGGGCGCGGGCGATGCCGATGCGTTGCCGCTGGCCGCCCGAGAATTCGTGGGGGTAGCGGCGCGCGTGCTCGGGCGACATACCTACCCTGCGCAACACGTCATGCACGATCTCAAGACGCTCCTGCTTCGTGCCGATCCCATGTACCTCCAACCCCTCGGCGATGCTCTGCCCCACTGGCATGCGTGGGTCCAACGATGAATAGGGGTCCTGGAAGATGATTTGCATGTTGCGGCGTAGCCTTTTCAGATCTTGACGCTTGAGGGAAAAGACATCCTCGCCGTCAAAAAACACCTTGCCCGCGGTCGCGGGGATGAGCCGCAGGACGGTGCGGCCTACGGTCGTCTTGCCGCAACCCGACTCGCCCACCAGGCCCAGCGTCTCGCCTTCTCGCACGGTGAAGGAGACGCCATCTACCGCCTTCACCCAGGCGACAACACGCTGCAGGATCCCGCCCCGCACGGGAAAATATTTCACCAGGTTCTCCACGACCAACAGGTCGCGGCCGTTTTTGTCCATCATATTCAGCTCCCAATGCCACCACTTCATCGGTACAGCCAGCAGCGCACGCGGTGGTTCTCGCTCACCGGCAGCAGCACAGGGTCCTGTGCGCAGATGTCCATGCGGTAGGAGCACCGCGGCGCGAAACGGCACCCCGGCTCCGGATCAATCAGGTTTGGGACCGTGCCGGGGATGACCTCCAGTTTTTCCTTGACCACGCCCAACACGGGAATGGAAGCGAGCAGGCCTTGCGTGTAGGGATGCTTAGGATCGGAGAAGATGGTGCGCACGTCGCTCTGTTCAACGATCTGCCCGGCATACATGACCGCCACTTCATCGGCCATCTCCGCGATCACGCCCATGTCATGGGTGATCAAGATGGTGGCAGTTTGCAACTTGCGCTTCATCTCCCGCATGAGGTCCAGGATCTGGGCCTGGATCGTTACATCCAGCG
>DAOTYP010000018.1:0-28305 GCA_034434975.1 Anaerolineae bacterium
TACCCTACCCGATACCAATAGCGAGCCCTGGCCTGGGGCAGGTGGTAGATCAACGCCGCCACCAGCATCGGCATCGTCAGTTGCGTCGCCAGAGAGAATAGAAGAAGGTAAAAGACGTTCTTGAACGACTGGACCAAAGCCGGATCGGTGAAGAAACGCTGAAAGTTGGCCAGCCCAATGTAGTAAGCGTGGTATCCATCCCACCTGTAGAAGGCGTAGACAAGCCCTAAAACAACGGGGTAATAGTTGAAGGCCAACAGGAGCGAGAAACTGGGCAGGATCAGCAGGTACAGAAACCGAGCGCGCCAAGCCCGTTGCATGAGGCGTCTGGCTCTTACGCTCAAGGAAGCCGTCCTCAGATCACCGATGCGAGCCTTGTAGATCGTCTGCGTAGCCATCACTTCACCACCTTCCCCCCTTGCCCCCGCGCCTGCGACGGTGCAGGGCCCAAATCCCCAGAAAAATTGTCGGGGGAATGTAATACGTAATGCATCCCGTTTCCTTAAGCGTCTCTTCTCTGATTTGTCGCTCTCGGGCCATGACGGTGGGAATGGCCTCGGCTGTGGCCGTCGCCTGCACCGCGACGGCTGTAGCCATCGCCGCAGCCTCAGATCCCCCTTCCACAGGATAGTAGCGAAAGAGACCATTGTAGATAGACGAGGCATACAACGTCCGACTCCTCGCGTAGTCAGGGGGCATGAACAAGCCCTCCACTTGCCTCGCCAAGAGCTCCGCAGAACCGGTAGCCTGCCAAGTGAGGCCAAGGTCTTCGCTGAGGTAGATCTCGCCTCCTAACAGAGCATAAGCCAGAAAGCGATCTGAGGCAAATGTGGGCGTGGCCGCGACATGGGTCATCAATTGGTTGCCCGGTGGGCGGGCAATGTTCTCCCACGAGGCGCCAGCGTCGCGTGAGAGGAAAATGCCTTCAGTAGGACTCATCGCCAGGATCGTCCTATCCTGGGCGAAATCGCGCGAGAAGAGAACCTGCTTGACGTTGCGAACTCCTTCCAGGCCGCCGGCGCTAGGCGACCACGTCTCACCACCATCGGTAGAGAGGAGAAGGCCGGAACTGGTGGTCGCCACGGCGACCAGGCGCTCTTGGGCAAAGGTGGGTGCCGCTTGGACATCGTTGGCGTTTTCCACGAGGACCTGCTGCCAAGTGCTCCCTCGGTCGGTAGAGCGATAGACTCCTTTTGTCGCCACCACAGCAAACATCGTGCCGTCATGAGCAAAATCGGGCGAGAGGCTGAGGGCGATCAGGTCTTGGAGCGGACGTCCATCGCTCCTGATGGGGAAACCCTGCATGATGACCTCTTCCCAGGTTTTCCCGCCATCAGTGGAACGAAAGAGCGCGCTGACGGCCTCCTTGACCGTTACCTTTTGCTTATGGACGCTGGCGAACACCGTTTGATCCTGAGCGAAGGTAGGTGAGAACGCGATGTCATACACATCCACCTCCTTACCTTCCGGGATGCCGTCGCTGGATTTCGTCCAGGTCTCGCCGCCATCTGTGGAGCGCCAGATACCGTGTTCTCTATCTTCCCTGGCGGTACCTAAGAGGGCCAAGCGGTCGGTGCTGAACTCGGGTGAAAAGGCTATGACATGGGGCTTAACGTCCAAGTGCTTGAGCCAGGTCAACTGGCCGGCCGGTTGCGCGTGAACCCTTGGGGCACGGGGAGAGAAGAGAAGGTAGAGAAGGTAGGGAAAGCTCACGGCCAAAACCAAGCCGCCGCTCAGGCAGAACGCCCCTATAGCCTTTAACCACCCTCGGGCAGAGAGCTTCATCACGATCATGGAGTGATCTTTTCTAGAGAAGTCTCTTTTGTTTGCAAGGCTTAGGTAGGCCCGGTAAGGCAACCGGGCCTACCTGGACAAAGGTAGAAGGGGGCGAGGCCGCTATTTCTTCACGAACTCAGAGCACCACTCCCACCCTGCCACCTTCTTATCCAGCTTATCAGCACATTTATCCATGGCGCCGGAGACGAGGAGCTCCTGTATCTTCGCCTGCATGGCCTCCAGGGTGATTTTGTCCTGCAGGTACTCTGTCAGGAGGCGGATGACCTCATCGTACCCCCCTCTCATCTGGAAGAGAGGGCCATGGGCGCCCAAGGAGGGGAGAAGGGGCTTCGGCTCCACGAAGCCTCGGAACTTCCGGAGCTTCACCATGTCGCCCTTGAAGATCCCCTCTAGGCTAGAACCGGGCGCATAGCAAGGGAACAGAAGTTGGCTGCAGAAGAAGTCCGCTGACTTCGGCGCGCTCAGATACTGGGCGAGGTCAATGGCGGCAGCCAGCTTGTCAGCATCCTTCTGCAGCACCGAGGGGATGAAGATCGGCACGAATTCGCCCGCGGAGATGGGGTCACCAGCCCCGGCTCGCCGAGGGGGTTGCCCCGTCGCATATTTCGTGCCCCCTGGATCTATGGGCGGTAAGGCAAAAGTGCCCCATTCAAACCCCCGATTCGGGTAGTTCTCCACGGCGGCGATGCGCCACCGGCCCATGGTAGCCATGGCCACGTTGCCTTTCAGGAACTCGACGGGCAGCTCCGCCAACATCTCGCCGGGCGAGGCGTAGCCAGGTTGCCAATACTGGCTCCAGGTCTTAAGGAGACGGAAGTATTCTCCTAGCCTAGGATCGGTGCCCTTGAAGATCCCCTTGAGGATGCCGTAGGTGGCTTCCATCTCCGAGACGGAGCCCCATTTGTCGTCGTTCTCGTCAATGGCCTTGTCCATCGCCTCAATGACGTCGGGCATGAGCTGGTCCAGGATGAAGGCACTGTACCAGTACGCCTCCCAACGCGTATCGCCGGCCAGGTTGAACCAATACCCGATCTTGCCCGCCTTCTTCACCTTCTCCAAAATGGCGAAGAGCTCCGAGAAGTTCTTGGGCGGGATCTCCTTATCCACGTCCACACCCGCAGCCTTGAGGAGGTCCACCGTGTAGATGACGGCATCCGGCACGCTTTCACCGATGCGAATACCGATGCGGATGAGGTAGTAATGACCATCCTGGTAAGGCTGCATTGAAATGTCGGGATAGGGGAAATCCTCGTACCAGGTCTCGTTCAGGGAGTAGGGGTTCTTCTTCTGCAGGTAGTCGTCAAATTGGATCACCCACTTGTTATCAAACCACTCATTGTACCACCACGTGTTGATGATGTCGGGAGGGGTGCCGGCGATGAGCTGGCTGTTAACGAACCCGGGCGCATCCGCAGCAGGCACCGGCAACAGTTCCAGGGTGATGCACGGTTGACCCTCATCCCAGCGCTTGATGAGAAGACCCATCGCGTAGCGGGCATCCACGTTCTTGTCGGTGTAGTCGCCATGGGTCTGCATGGTCAACTTGACGTTCTTGGTGCATTTGCCGGAGGAGTCGGTGAAGAGAGGCCGCGGGACGATCATGCCGTCCGGCCCGACCTCAATCCCTACCCTCTCTTTGACGACCTTCTCCACCTCTTTGGTGACCACCTTCTCCACGGGGACCGTCTCTTTGACGACCACGGTCTCCTTGACGACCTTCTCTACGGGGACTGTCTCCTTGACAACCACCGTCTCTTTGATGATCTGGGGTGTCGGCGTGGCACACGCGGCCACGAAGGAGACGATCACCAGCAAAGAGAACACTCTGGCGAGAATTGAGCGCAGCATACGAACTCCTCCTTACAATTTTGTGTTTAGAAATGGGACGTAGCGGGGCGCATCCTGAAGGCTGAATGTCCGAGGAACCACCCCCTTTCAGGCCTTGACTATCCGGTGGCGCGCGCAACCGCGTGCGCGCTCCAGGGGACAGCAACAAAGGGCCAAAATATAGAGGTTGTATCACGATCGCCTCTGCGTGTAACCTACAAAAACACCTGGCCTATCCCTTCGTCAGAAGCGATCGCGCTCATACCTAAACTCACACGAGATCTACCACGATCCCTAACTCGCGTATTTTGTCGATCTCGTCTAAGGGCGCCTTCACGTCTGTAACCAAGCGATGGATTTTTTCGGCCGGGCAGACCTGCCCTGCCGCAACCACGCCAACCTTGGAAGAGTCGGCTAAGAGGATGGCTTGCGCAGAGGTTTCTATCGCCTTGCGCTTCATCGGGATCTGCTCAAAATCGGCGTTCGTGATGCCCCACTTGGCAGAGACTCCTCCTGCCGCGATGAACGCCTTATGAAAATGCATTTTGTATGCTTGAATGCTCTCAAGGGCCAAGATGCCCACCAAGGTCAACGAGCTATGATGTAACGTGCCTCCCACTAAAATCACGGTGATGTTTTCATAGCCGATGAGGCGATTGGCGATGTTCAGGCCAAAGGTGACAACGGTTAAACACGGCTGCTTGACCAAGTGGCTGACCATGCATTCGGTGGTCGTGCCACCGTCTATGAAAATCGTCTCGCCCGGTTCAACTAGCTGCGCGGCAAACTCGCCGATCCGCCTCTTCTCCTCTTCGTGGATAACCTGCCGCTCGCTAAACGGCGCTTCGGAGCGACCTTTCGTCAGCGTCACTCTGAGAGCGCCCCCGTAGGTCCTTTGCAGGAATCCCTTCCGATGAAGGTAATTAAGGTCACGCCGAACGGAGGCCCGACTCACGCCGAAATATGCCGCCAGCTCGGCGATGTTCACCCGTTCGTCGCGTGAAAGCAACTTCACGATCTCTTGCCTTCTCTCAGCCGGATACATGCTTCGCCCTATGGTGCTTTGGTGAGAAAGCCGATCGCGCTACATTGTCCATTCTTGTTCATTTTAGTTCTTTAATGTATATTTTAGCACACTATCTTTCACCTGTCAAGGGGAATCAGGCCCATTAGGGCAAAACGGGGTACCACCGATCCGCTGTTGACAACGAAGGGTTTGCCTCGCCAAGAGGCCTGGGGTACAATGTCGCCATGCCTGACCCGTCCGCAAGGCTGGGGCGTGCGCTGCGGCTGTGGGCTTCGGCCCTCCTGGCGTTGCATTTGGCCGCCCCCCTCCTCCCCGAAGAGAGGGCGTGGGGCCTCTGGCCTATCACCGCTGTCGCTCCCTGGGCAAGGTGGCTTTCGGCCGCCGCCTGCGGCGCGCTGATCTGGTGGCAGGAGCCCCTGCTGCGGCTTCTGGCTCGCCTTCGGGTCCGCGCGCGCCGAGGAAAGCATCTCCTCCCTCTGGCCGCGCTCCCCCTCTTTTACCTAGGGCGCATCGTGCACACCCGCTGGGGCGACGCCTACATCCTCGCCAAGGGGATCCCTCACCCGGATCATCGCCTCACCTATACCTGGCAGGCGCCGCTGGACGTTTTTCTCCATGCTAGGCTGTGGGCCTTGGGAAATCGGCTGTGGGGTTGGGCCGACGCCATGCCCGCCTACTGGTTCACCAGCACCTTGGCAGGGGTCGTCTTCTTGTCCCTCCTCTTGCGCCTCGCCGACCTGTTGGGGCGCGAGCGGACGGAAAAAGGGCTTGCCTTCGGCCTCGTCGCCAGCCTAGGGCTCATGCAGTTTTTCTTCGGCTACGTGGAGAACTACGTGCTGATGACCGTCGCCGTCTTGGCCTACCTCTACTTGGGGCTGCGCTTCTTGCGGGGCGAGGTCGGCTTGGCCTGGCCCGCGACCGCTCTCGCCTGCGCCCACGCCTTGCATCCCTCCAGCCTGATCCTCCTCCCCTCGCTCCTCTACCTCGCCTGGCGGGAGCGCGGCGCGGGGGGCTTCGTGCGCCTCTGCGTCGCCGTTGTCGCCCCCTACGTCCTCATCATCGGCAGCACGGTGGCCCTGATGACGGCAGGGGGACACGGCTTGGAGAAACTTTTCACCACCGATCGCCCCGGCGGCGGCGACGCGCGCTGGCTCGTCCCTCTCTTCCACGCCGAGACCCGCTGGGAGCACTACACCATGTTCTCCTGGGCGCACCTGTTGGACATCCTGAACGAGCAGTTGCTGGTTGCCCCCGTGATCCTGCCGTCGTTAGCCCTGGCGGCCCTTCTCGCCCCGCGCGCGACGCGCGCGGCGCTGAACGCGGAGGGCCGTTTCTTGGCGCTCGCGTCCGCGTGTTACCTGCTCCTGACTTGGCTTTGGAACCCGGACTACGGCGGGCGGCGCGATTGGGACCTCTTCGCGCCCGCCTATTTGCCAACGGCCCTCCTCGCGGCCCAGGTGCTATCCCATGCCCTCCCCGATCGGAAGGCGCTGGCGCGGGCAGGCTTGGCCCTCATCGCGGTCAGCCTCTGGCACACCGCCGCGTGGGTCTACTCCAACACGCGGCCTTGGGAATGGCCCCGTTGAGAAGGCAAGGCCCAGGCAACCTTTCCCGCCCCTTTGCCGTCTTAAAATCAACTGGTCGTCGGTCAGAGGAAACGTGGTCTATGCATCAGGCTTACTTGCGCAACGGCAGAACGCAACGTCGGTACATGCCCCCTCCCCCTCCGCCCCAACCGGAGAAAACGTCGGGCTGGGGATGCGCTTTCTTGGTGATGGTAGCCGCGATCGCGGTCTTCGCGGTGGCCTTCACGGCGACGCTCGCGGGCTATGCGGCCATCGCCAGCACCCTCCCTTCTCCTGACGAACTCCAAAGTCGCGCCGCCAGTTTCAAGAGCACCCAGATCTTGGCGCGCGACGGCACGCCGTTGAACGAGGTGTTTGACCCTAACGTCGGGCGGCGCACCCTCGTCCCGCTGTCCGAGATCTCGCCCTACCTGGTGCAGGCCACCATCGCCACCGAGGACGCCAACTTCTACCATCACCCCGGCGTGGATCCGGTGGGCATCTTGCGCGCGCTGTACTACGACCTGCGCGCGGGCGAAGTGGTCGCCGGCGGGAGCACGATCCCCCAGCAGTTGGTCAAACTGGTCTTCCTGAGCCCCGAGAAAACGTTGGCGCGCAAGGTGCGCGAGGCCTTCTTGGCGGCGGAGATCACCCGGCGCTACCCGCGCGAGAAGATCCTGGAGCTCTACCTGAACGAGATCTGCTACGGCAACCTGGCCTGCGGCGCGGAGGCCGCGGCCCGCACCTACTTCGGGCGTCCGGCGAAGGAGTTGACCTTGGCACAGGCTGCACTCCTGGCCGGTCTCCCGCAGGCCCCTGCTTCTTATGACCCTTACCGCAACTGGGAGGCGGCGAAGGCGCGGCAAGGGGTGGTGCTCGGGCTCATGGTCAAACAGGGATACATCACCCCGGCGGAGGCCGACGCGGCCTGGGCCGAGCCGCTCGTCCTGACGGCGCCCCGGGTGGAGATGAAGGCGCCCCACTTCGTCCAATATGTGCGCGAGGAACTGGAACGCGAGTTCGGCCCGCAGATCCTTTACCGGGGCGGGCTGCGGGTCACGACGACCTTGGCCCCCGCCCTACAGGCCGCGGCCGAGGAGGCAGCCAGGAAGCAGATCGCCCAGTTGAAGGACAAGAACGCCGGCAACGCGGCGGTGGTGGCGCTGAGGCCGGAGACCGGCGAGATCTTGGCCATGGTGGGGAGCGTGGACTTCAATGATGCCGCCATCGCCGGACAGATCAACATGGCCCTGCGCCCCCGCCAGCCCGGCTCCGCGCTCAAGCCCTTCACCTACCTGGCTGCCTTTGAGCGCGCGGAGGATTGGTGGACGCCGGCGACCGCGATCATGGACGTGCGCACCGAGTTTCCGGATGGGGCCAACCCGCCTTACGTGCCCAAGAACTTTGACGAGAAAGAGCACGGCTTGGTCACCGTGCGCACGGCCTTGGCGAACTCGTACAACATCCCGGCGGTGAAGGCGTTGCAACACATCGGCATCCCCGCGCTGTTGGACATGGCTAGGCGCATGGGCATCACCACCCTCACCCGGCCCGACTACGGCCTCTCGTTGACGCTGGGCGGCGGCGAGGTGACCCTTTTGGAACTCACCGGGGCTTACGCCACCCTGGCGAATGGCGGCGTGCGCGTGCCACCGACCGCCATCCTGCGCGTGGAGGACGCCCAGGGCAACCTGGTGGCGGAGAGGCCGCCTGCGCGCGGGGTGCGCGTGGCAGACCCGCGCTACGTCTATCTGATCACCAGCATCCTCTCCGACAACGAAGCGCGCGCGCCGATGTTCGGGCGCAACAGCGTCCTCAAGCTCTCGCGCCCGGCTGCCGCCAAGACGGGCACTACCGACGACTTCCGCGACAACTGGACGCTCGGTTATACGCCCGACCTGGCCGTGGGCGTGTGGGTGGGCAACGCCGACTACAAACCGATGCGCAAGATGTCGGGCGTGGCCGGCGCGGGGCCCATTTGGAAGGAGGTGATGGAGGCCGGCTTGAAGGGTATCCCGCCTCGCGACTTCCCGATACCGCCGGGGCTGATCCAGGTGGAGATCTGCGCCGAGGGCGGCACCCAGCCGAGCGAGCTCTGCCCGGCCCGGCGGATGGAAATCTTCGCGGAGGGGCGTGGCCCCCTCGGCCCCGAGCACGATATCCATCGCCGCGTTCGCCTCTTCCGCGTGGGCGATCGGGAACTCCTCGCGCCGGAAGGGTGCCCGGATGCCCTGGTGGAGGAGAGGGTGTTCACCGCTTACCCGCCGGAGGGGCGGGAATGGGCCCTGAAGCACAACATCCCCCAGCCACCGACGGAGGTCGCACAGGAATGCTTCGCACCCCAGGTGGCGTTGTTGCAGCCGGTGGAAGGCGCGACGGTCACGGGGACCGTCCCCATCGTAGGAATGGCCGACGCGCCGGAGTTTGACCGCTACGTGGTGGAATACGGCGAGAGCGCAGACCCCATCGGCTGGGGATTCGTGGCCGAAGGACGCGAGCGGCGACCGGAGCCGGCCCTGCTGGCGGCGTGGAACACGGCGGGCTTGCTGAACATGGTCCACACCTTGCGGGTGGTGGTCTACGACCGCCGAGGGAACGCCTACCTTTCCGCGCCGGTGCACGTCCTCGTGCAAAACCCGACGCCGGAGCCGAGCCCCTCGCCCAGCGCCACGCCGACCGCGCCCCCTGCCTGGCCCCTCTCGCCGACGCCTTCGCCTTCTCCTACCACGACGCCCGTCCAGGAGGCCGCTACGCCCCCCGCCGAGGAAACCCCGACGCCTCTCCCTGCTCCGGAGCCTTCTCTCACCCCGCCGGCCACTCAGACGGTCGCGCCCACGCCGTCCCCCTCGCCGACGCCTGAGGAGGCGACGGCAACTCCTCCCCCGCAGACGGCAGGGCTGCGCGGGAATATAGAGAAGCCGAAAGAGGGCGCAACGGTGCGGAATGCGGTAGAGATCGTGGGCGAGGCCACAGGTTCCGCATTCGCCGGTTATCGCCTAGACTTTGGCCTGGGGACGAACCCTGTGGATTGGCTCCCCATCACGGAGGGCACGAGCGCAGTGCGGGGAGACGTGTTAGGCGTATGGGAGACGGTCAACCTGGCGGAAGGCCTTTATACCTTGCGGCTGACCGTCCTGGGCCGAGGCGGCACCGCCCTCGCCGTCGTGCGCCGCGTGCGGGTAGAGAGGTGAACGCGCCTGAAAAACCGACTCTCCGCTGAACGACGCCCTAGCCCGCTTCTGCCGCCTCGCGCTCCTTCTCCGCCTTTGACTTCCTCGCCGGCACGCCGAACAACTCAAAGAGGGCTTGGCGGTCCGCGGCCTTCAGGGGGGTGCCCGATTCGGGGTTGCGCACGTACTCCTTGAGGGTCTTGATCGGCACCGCGGCCACGGAGGGGTTGTTCAGGTGCAGTTCCGCTTTGGGATGCAGGAAGACGACCACCGGCGTGATCGGCACGTTCTCCAGATCGGGCAGGTGGCTGGCGATGTGCTTGCGCAGGCGTTCCGCGTCGTCCAACGCCTCTAGAGAGGGGCTGCCCAACCCCTCCTGGGCGAAGGCGGTCAGGAGGCGGCTGAAGCGGAACGGCTGTCGCCAGCGGTCGCCGTCGGCGTAGATGGGGCCTGATTGGTCTCGCGTCACGAAGACGAAGAGCCCGCGCGGCCCGATGAGGACCATCGGCGCAGGAAGGGTCCAGGCGAGGAAGGCGAAGCGGTCATCCAGCCCTTTCAAGGCGCGGGCCACCAGTTCGTCCGGGCGAGGGCGGCGGCCCCAGCGCCGCAGGAAGTAGCCGCCGATGTTGGCCGAAACGAAGCCGACGGCCAGGCACAGGAAGGAGATCATGATCCACAGGCCATAAGAGGGGGAATCGGGGCGCGCCCGGAAACTGACGATCATCCCGACGAAAAGGACGCCCAACCCTCCCCAGGAGACGACCTGGCCGATGCGCCCGCGGCGGGCGATGAGCTTGTCGTTGGTGATGATGCGCATGTTACTCCACGTATTTGCCCAAAACGATGGTCGCGTTTTGCCCGCCCAGGCCAAAGGAGTTGGAGAGGGCCACGTTCACCTCGGCCTTGCGGGCCACGTTGGGCACATAGTCCAGGTCGCAGGCTGGGTCAGGCGTCTCATAGTTGATGGTCGGGTGGATGATGTCGTCGCGGAGCGTGTAGACGCAGGCCAGCGCCTCAATGGCGCCCGCGCCGCCGAAGGCATGCCCGATCATGGATTTGGTGGAACTGACGGGGATGGAGTAGGCATGCTCCCCGAAGAGTTTCTTGATGGCCAAGGTCTCGGTGGCGTCGTTCAGCGGGGTGGAGGTGCCGTGGGCGTTGATGTAGTCCACCTCTTCGGGGCGAAGGCCCGCGTCGGCCAGAGCCATCGCCATGGCCCGCACCGCGCCGTCGGCTTCGGGGTCGGGCTGGGCGATGTGGTAGGCGTCGGCAGAGGCGCCGTGCCCCAGCACCTCGGCATATATCTTCGCGCCGCGCGCTTTGGCGTGTTCCAGTTCCTCCAACACCATCACCGCACAGCCCTCGCCGATGACGAAGCCGTCGCGCTGGGCGTCAAAGGGGCGGCTTGCCTTCTCCGGCTGGTCGTTGCGGGTGGAGATGGCCCGCATCGTGGTGAAGGCAGCGTAGAAGAGGTCAATGATAAGGGCCTCCACGCCGCCTGCGATCACCAGTTTGGCCGCGCCGCGGCGGATTAACTCGGCAGCCTCGCCGATGGCCTGGGTGCCCGCGGCGCAGGCGGTGGAGATGGTGTTGCTGATCCCCTTGATGCCGAACGCTTGGGTGATCTGAAAGGCAGGGATGTTGGGAAGGCCGCCCATGGCGACGTGGGGGAGGATGCGAGTCGCGTTCTTCAACACCATCTCCTTGATGCCCGTGTTGTAGAACTCAAAGCCGCCCAGGGCCGTGCCCATGACGATGCCCGCCTCCTCGCCCTCAGCCAGGGGCCACCTCAGGTTCGCGTCGGTGAGCGCCTCCTGGGTAGCGGCCACCGCGAGTTGGGAGGAGCGGGCCAGGCGGCGCACCTCCTTCTGGGGAACGGCTGTGATCATGGCGGGGTCAAACCCCTTGACCTCGCCCGCGATGCGCGAGGGGAAGGGGCTGGCGTCAAATTGGGTCACAGGGCCGACGCCGGAGCGCCCGGCGACGAGCGCGGCCCACGTTGCGGGCGCGCTGAGGCCCACCGGCGTGATCGCGCCGAGGCCGGTGATGACGACGCGGCGACGCAGCCGCTCCACCCCCTCGCTCAGCGCCGCCCGCAACTCGGCCCAGACCGATGGGGAGATCTCGCCATCCTCTGCGGTGGCGCTCAGCACCCGCGCCAGGGCCGCCCGCAGCCTGGGAGACAACCTGCCTAAACGTTCGCGCAATCCGGCCACCTCTCTAACCTCCTTTGGTTTCCTTGACGATCATATCACCTGGAATAGGCCTCGCCGGAGGCTATCCCTTGGGGTTCGCTTGCTTCCCGTTGCTCCTTGGCCAGGCCCGCCTGGATCGCGGGCACGAGCCCTTGCTCCACCGCGCGCGCGGCTCGGAAGATCATGCGCTCAATCGCTTTGGCGTCCGAGCGGCCATGCCCGATGACCACCACGCCGTCCACCCCCAGGAGGGGCGCGCCGCCGTACTCCCGGTAATCCATCCGCCTGACCAGTCGCAGGAGCGCGGGGCTGAGGATCAGGAGGCTGGGAAGCATGAGCATCAGGCCGGGGAGCAAAAGGGCAAGCGCAACTTTGCGCAGGAGGCCGCGGGTGAACTCGCGCTTCAGGGTCTTGATCAGGAAGGAAACGATCCCCTCGCTCAGTTTGATGATGACGTTGCCGGTGAAGCCATCGGTAACGATCACGTCGGCCAGGCCGCGCGTCACGTCCTTCCCCTCCACGTTGCCCACGAAGTGGAGGCCGCTTCGCTGCAGGAGAGGGTAGGTGTCGCGCACCAGGAAGTTCCCTTTCTCCGCCTCCTCGCCGTTGCTGACGATGCCGACGCGTGGGCGCGGGATGCCGAGGATGCGCTCCGCGTAGGCCGCCCCCATGATGGCGAACTGCACCAGATGTTCGGGCTTGGGGTCGGTGTTGGCGCCGATGTCCAGCAGGAGGCATGGGGTCGGAGAAGCCGGCCAGATCGTGCACAGCGCCGGCCGCTCCACGCCGCGGATGCGCCCCAAGGCGAAGAGCGCGGCGGCCATCACCGCGCCGGAGTTGCCTGCCGAGGCGAAGGCGTCGGCCCTCCCTTCCCTCACCAGCCGCGCGGCTACGAGCATGGAGTTGTCCTTCTTCTGCTTGACCGCGATGGTGTGCTCCGTCATGCTCACCACTTCGGAGGCATGGACGATGGAGATGGGGAGGCCATCGGCCTTGTGGCGGGCCAGTTCCGCCCGCACGATCTCCTCCGGCCCGACCAGGATGATCTCCAGCCCGTAGGCGCGGGCAGCCCGCACCGCGCCCTCCACCACCACGCGCGGCGCGTGGTCGCCCCCCATGGCGTCAACGGCGATCCTCATAGCAGATGCCCCTGGCCTTGACGGACTACGCAAGCAGCCCTGCACGCCTCTACTCTACCTCGTCTGCGCCGAGAGAACGCGCAGGCTCGTGCGCAATAGCCAATTATGCCATAGACCGCGCCGAACCAAAAATGAACCACCAAGGACGCTTATCCTTAAAAACACTTGAGATGGCGAAAAGATGTACGTTCGCGACCGTCGGCTAAGCGGCCACAGGGGCTCTCGTGCCAGGAGCAGGACGCAGCCGCCAGGGTTGTCCCTGGCGTATGGCCCGCCTGAGCCATGTGAGCCCCCTCCCGATTTTGCAGGAGCGCCCCTTCGGTGCTATACTGCGGGCTTGTCATCGCCACCATTGTGGAGATCCTACCTGCGTGGTCCTTATCCTCATCCTCTACGTCGGCGCGGCGCTCCTGCTCGCGCTCTACGGGGTGCACACCCTGGTTCTCACCTGGATCTATTGGCGACGTTGCCGGCGGCGTCAGGATCCCGCGCCCCCGCCGCTCACGGAGACGCCCGACGTCACCGTGCAACTTCCCATTTATAATGAGGCGCACGTCGTCCAGCGCCTGATAGAGGCAGTAGCCCGTCTGGATTGGCCGCGCGAACGGCTACACATTCAGGTGTTGGATGACTCCGACGACGAGACGACGGCCTTGGCCGAGGCCAGCGTCCAGGGATGGCGACGGCAAGGGGTGGATGTCGCGCTTCTGCGACGCCCGACGCGCGCGGGCTACAAGGCGGGCGCGCTGGCTTACGGGCTGACGGCGGCAACGGGTGAGTTCATCGCCATCTTTGACGCTGATTTCGTCCCCCCGCCCGATTTCTTGCGGCGCACCGTCCCCTATTTCCTGGCCGATCCCCAATTGGGGTTCATCCAGACCCGCTGGACCCATCTGAACGCGTCCGAATCGCCTTTGACCCAGGCCCAGGCCCTGGCGTTGGACGGGCACTTCGTTGTGGAGCAGACCGCGCGCCAGGCCGCCGGTTGGTTCATCAACTTCAACGGCACGGCGGGCCTCTGGCGACGCGCCTGCATTGAGGACGCGGGGGGGTGGCGAAACGATACGCTGGCCGAGGATCTGGACCTGAGTTACCGGGCGCAACTGCGAGGCTGGCGCGGACGCTACCTGGGCGATGTCGCGTCGCCCGCGGAACTTCCACCGCAACTGGCCGCCTTCAAGCGTCAGCAGAGCCGTTGGGCGCAGGGCTCTATCCAATGCCTGCGCCTCCTGGCCGGGCCGGTGTGGCGCTCTCGCCGCCCCTTGGCGGCGCGCCTGGCCGCGTTGCTGCACATCTCCGGCTACCTGGTCCACCCTTTGATGCTCATCCTCCTGCTGACGGCCTTGCCCCTTTTGTGGTACGGCGCGGGCACGCCTTGGCCGTTGGCCTACATGAGCCTGGCGAGCCTAGGCCCGCCCCTCCTCTATGCCACAGCGCAAAAAGCGCTCTATCCTCGCTGGCGCTGGCTGCGACGCTACGCCTTCCTGCCGGTTCTGGCGCTCATCGGTGCGGGCGTGGCTTTGAGCAACACCTTAGCGGTGCTGCGCGGCCTGGGCACTTGGGGAGGCCATTTCCGTCGCACGCCCAAGTTCCGGCGAGAGGGACAGCGCGGCGGATGGCTAGGGCAACGTTACACGCTGCCGCTAGAGGGGATCGTTGTAGGAGAGGCCTTGCTATCCCTTTACGCGTGGGCGGCCATCGCCGTCGCCGCGGCGCGGGCGCACTTCTGGGCCATCCCCTTCCTTTTGCTTTACGCCGGCGGGTTCGGGCTGGTGACCGGGTTGGCGCTCTGGCAGGCGCGGCCGGTGCAGGCCAAGCCGAAGGAGAAAAGGCCCCGCCCGCTGAAAACCGTTTCCGGCCGGGCGCGGGTTTAACGGCTCCAGCCGACGACCAGCATCTCCAGCGCCACATCGTCTTCCATTTGGCCCGTCTTGATGGCGATGTCGGCCTCCAGAAGGCGATCGTGCATCCTCTCCAACTGGGGGAAGGTGTAGCGGTTGGCCTGGCGCACCAGGCGATCCGCCTGCCAACCTTGGAGATGCAGTTCGCGCGCGATCTCGGCGGAGGAAAGGCCGCGCGCGAGGAGGTCTTTGGTGAACAGGAGGAGACGAACTTGCCGCGCGAGCATCCCCAGGATGGCAAGGGGCGGTTGGCCATCCTCCAAGAGGTCGCGCAAGATCTGCACGGCCTGGCGCCCGCCGCCCGCGCCCAACGCGTCCACCATCTGGAAGACGTTCGCCTCGCGGGTGGCAGAGACGAGGAGGCGCACATCGGCGGGCGTGATGGGGCGTCCGGCAGTGTAGACGATCAGTTTATCCAACTCTTGGTCCAGCAGGCGTAACTGGCTGCCGACGTAGGTCGCCAACTCCTGGGCGGCATCGTAAGTGAGGCGCGCGCCTTTTACCCTGGCGCGTGCCATGATCCAATCGGCCAGTTCCTCTTCTTTCTTGATCGGCTGACAGGGGATCACCTGCGCGCGCCCTTCCTGCGCCAGCCGCATCAGCGTCTTATAGATGGGGTGCGCGGGGGAGATCTCCTGTGGTTCCCAGAGCACCAGGGCGGTGGTCGGCGGAACCTGCTCCAGGTAATCGCTCAGCGCCCGCAAGGTGGGGCCGGCAGGGCTCGCTTCTCCCTCCTCCTCTCCGGCGCCCACGGCCTCGCCTCTGCGCCCCACAAGCCGGGCCAGGAACCCCTCCACCACAACCAGCCGCCTCTCCGCGAGGAAGGGGAGCGTGTCGCAAGCCGTCTGCACGTCGGCCAAGGAGACCTTGCGCCCGTCCAGCCAGACGGTATTGAGGCTGACCATCTCAGGGTCTCCCAACTCCGCTTTGAGGCGCGACAACGCCTCGGCCCGCAAGAACTCCTCTTCACCGTGCAGCAAGTAGATCATCGGGCCTAGCCCTCGCGCACCAGGTCCACCTGATGGACGGTCAGGGCGCCGCTGCCTTGGCGGGTGATGCGCCCCACGCGAACGCCGGCCACCTGGGCCGACGTCGTCACGCGCGCCTGGAGGAGAAAGCCCAGGGGTTGCGCGAAGAAGAGCGCGGCGGTGGCGGCCACGATCGCGCTGGGGAGCCGGTCCCAGAAGAAGGAGCGGCGACGGCCCGCGCTGGCGAGGAGCGCAGCCAGGCCCGCCAGGATGCCCGCTGTGAACAGGTTGGTGCCGCAGTTGGGGTGGATCGCCAGGTCCGTCTCGCCGGCTTGCAAGCGTCGCAGCGCCTCTTCCACCGCGCTCCGCAGCATCTCCGTTGGCACCTGGCCGTAGATGAAAAAACTGCGCCGTGTGCTGCGCCCCACCAGCCGCAGCGACGGATCACGCTGGCTGAGCAGGTGGATGGTTGCATGCTCAATGGCGTGGGTCTGGCGCGTATGCGTGAAGAGAGGCCATTTGCAAGGGTTCATCGGCGCAAGTATAACGCAGGGCCAGGGAGCCGTCAACCTGAAACGGACAGCAGGCGGCAGAGGAAACGCCGGGGGCGTCCCTTGCTTGAGGACGCCCCCGGCCATCGGCTTCCGTGCGCCGCGCGACGCTCACATGACGAAGTTGATCAGTTTGCCTTCCACGTAGATGACTTTGCGCGGGGTTTTGCCCGCGAGGTAGCGCTGCGCGCCAGCGGTCGCCAGCGCGGCGGCCTTCGCCGCCTCCTCGCCAACGCCTACCGGCACCTCCACCTTATCTCGCACCTTGCCGTTGACCTGCACGACCAGGGTGACCATCTCCTCCTTGGCCGCCTCTGCATCGTATTCAGGCCAGGACTGCACGTGAACGCTGGGCCCCGGATGCCGTCGCTGCCACAACTCCTCGCTGATGTGGGGCATGGCGGGGGCCATCAAGAGGAGCAAGTTGTCCACCGCTTCCTCCCACGCGGGCGTGCCGTATACCGACGTCTCCTTCGCCCTCAGCAGGGCGTTGGTGAACTCCATCAACGCGGCGATCATGGTGTTGAAGCGGAAGTTCTCTAGGTCCTGTGTGACCTTCTGGATCGTTTGGTGGGTGATGCGCCGCAGGGCGCGCGTCTCGGCTGCCGTCGGCTGGCCGGCGGCCCGCGCGGCCGGCTCATCCACCACCAGCGACCAGACGCGGTTCAGGAAGCGATGTACCCCTTCTATGCCCTGGCTGTTCCAGGGGCCACCCAGTTCCCACGGGCCGATGAACATCAGGTAGGCGCGCACCGTGTCCGCGCCGTAGCGTTCCACCAGGCCGTCGGGCGCGACGACGTTGCCGCGCGACTTGGACATCTTCTCGCCGTCCTCGCCCAGGATGGTGCCCTGGTTGAAGAGGCGCAGCATCGGCTCACCGAAGGAGACCAGCCCCATGTCCCGCATCGCCTTCGTGAAGAAGCGGGTGTAGAGGAGGTGCATGGTGGCGTGCTCTATGCCGCCGGTGTATTGATCTACGGGGAGCCAATAGTCGCCTTTGGCTTTGTCCCACGGCAGGTCGTCCCGATGCAGCGGCTCCTCTTCCTTCCAGTAAGGCGACACGTAGGCGTATTGGTACCAGGAGGAGCACATGAAGGTGTCCATCGTGTCGGTTTCCCGCTCGGCGTCGCCGCCGCAGCGCGGGCATTTGACATAACGGAAGGCTCGGTGGAACTTCAACGGCGATTCGCCCGTGGGCAGGAACTCGGCATCCTCCGGCAGGAGCACCGGCAGGTCTTCGTAAGGCACGGGGACGGTGCCGCAGCGGGGGCAGTAGATGATGGGGATGGGCGCGCCCCAGTAGCGCTGCCGGCTGATCAGCCAATCGTGGAGCCGGTAGTTGACGGCGTATTTCCCCTTTCCCGTCTCCTCCAGCCACGCCGTGACCTTCTTCTTTGCCACGTCGCCGGGCGTGCCGGAGAAGGGGCCGGAGTGGATCATCTCGCCGTACTGGTCATGATACAGGGCGTCCCGATACCACTCCACCTCCCACAGCATCTCCATGACGGTGCGGCGTTCGCGCGCGGCCGGCTCCAGGGCGCGGCGCTTTGCCAGGATGGCGCGATCGGCCTCCACCGAATCCAGAACCAAGACCTCGTCCGGGAAGACGAAGGCCCAACGCCCGCCGACGACCTCAGTCCAACGGCCGGGTCGCAGGTGCCGACGGGCGATCTCTATGTAGGCGTCCGCCTGCGCAGGGGTCATCGTGACCCACACATCGCCGTTGGTCTGCACCTCGTGCGCGAGGCCGGCGGCGGTCAGCGCGGCGAGGAAGCCCTCCTCCATGCTTCCCGCCAGAACCAGGCTCTTGGTCAACCCGTCGGGCCGTTGGATCACGGGGATGATGGGGAGGCCAAACTTCAGGGCGAAGTCAAAGTCGCGCCGATCATGCGCCGGCACGGCCATGATCGCGCCGGTCCCGTAGGTCATCAGCACGTAGTCGGCGATCCAGATGGGGATGCGTTGGCCGTTGACCGGGTTGATGGCGTAGGCGCCGATGAAGACGCCCGTCTTTTCTTTATCCAGGGCCTCGCGCTCAACGTCGCTTTGCCGCTGCGCCTGCGCGACGTAGGCCGTCACCTCGGCACGGCGGTCGGGCGCGGTCAACTCCTCCACCAGCGGATGCTCCGGCGCCAAGACCATGAAGGTGGCGCCCCACAAAGTATCGGGCCGGGTGGTGTAGACGCGCAGGGGGTGATGGCCTTGCTCCGTGTGGAAGTCCACCTCCGCGCCCTCGCTGCGGCCGATCCAGTTGGTCTGCATCACCCGCACCCGCTCCGGCCAATCAATCTGCGAGAAATCCAAGAGCTCTTCCGCGTATTTCGTGATGCGGAAGAACCACTGGTTTAGCCTTTTCTTGATGACCGGCGTGCCGCAGCGCTCGCAGTGGCGGTCTTCACCCTGCACTTGCTCGCGGGCCAGGGTTGTGTTGCAGCGGGGGCAGAAGTCCACCGGCGCGAACTCTTTGTAGGCCAGGCCCATGTCGTAGAGTTTCAGGAAGAACCATTGGGTCCACCGATAGTAGCGGGGATCGCAGGTGATCGCCTCCCGATCCCAGGCCCACATCGCGCCCATGCTCCGCAGTTGTCTGCGCATGCGCTCAATGTTGGCGTAGGTCCACTTCCAGGGGTGAATCTTGTGCTTGATTGCCGCGTTCTCCGCCGGGAGGCCGAAGGCATCAAAGCCGATGGGAAAGAAGACGTTGTAGCCTCGCATGCGCTTGTAGCGCGCCGCCGCGTCCGACGGCGTCATGGCGTACCAATGGCCGATGTGCAGGTCGCCGGATGGATACGGCAGCATGGTCAGGAAGTAAAACTTCGGCTTGTTAGGGTCCTCGCGCGTGGCGTATAGCCCTTCCGCCTCCCAACGCTCCTGCCACTTCTTTTCAATCTCTTGCGGGATATACTTGTCTGCCATCGTCCTCTCACGCTCCTCTTGCTCCAGCCGATAAGCCTTCGTTCAGGGTAGCGCGCATGATCTGTTCGGCCGCTGCTCGCGCGCCGCACCATTGCGCCAGCCGCTCGCGCGCCAGGCGCATCGCCCGGATCACCTCCGCCTCATCCACCTCCGCCGGGCCGAAGACGACGACCAGGAGTTCCGTCGTCTCCAGACGCACCATCGTTCGTTCGCTGTCGGCGGTAGGGCTGCCGAAAGGCCCTAGGTCGTCGGCCAGGATCGGCTTGCCGCCCGCAGTGAGGATGTCTTTGCGGATGCCCTTGTAGGTCTCGTCGGGGCGGCCCAGTCGGAAGACCACCTCTCCGGAGATGCGGGCTGCGTCGTACAGGCCGTAGGGAAGGCGCGTCTCCAACGAACACCAGTTGATGACATCTACCGCCGTGTTCACTTGGTAAAGCGGCCTCCCCGTCGTTACCCGCCGCACCAGCGCCTCCGGCGAGGGACGCCACTTGGTCGGGTCCACACCGAGACGGTGATAAAGGCGACGCACCTTTTGCAACGTCTCATCGCCGCCGTAGCGGCCGTCCGGATAGAGCGCGGCCAGGCGCGCGGCCAGAGCCTCTATTTCTGCCCACAACGCCGCCTCATGGGCGGAGACCCGCGCGCCGGTCATGAGCAGGATGCCGAGCCGCGTGCCGGGCGCGGCCGCGGCCACGTCGGGGCCGATGGTCAGGCGTAACATCGTGTATCGTGTCAATATCCCGCCCTCATGGGCTCTGAAGCGGTTGGCGAGGGCTGTTATCTACTTTCGCCCCTGCTTAGCGGCATCGCGCACGCGCACCACCAGCGCTGCCAGCAACCCTACGATGGCGGATATCATCTGCACCAACGGTCGCTCGGTCCACTGACCGGAGGTCAGCAGGCTGAAAGGCCCTGCCGCGTCGCTGCCCAACGGATTAGAGCCGGTCGCCCGACCGAAAAACCAAACGGCCAGCCAGATGACGATGGCCGTACCCACGTAGCCTACGGCCAAGGCGATGAGCGCGTTGGCCATGGATCGTATCTCTGACTTCCAACGTCGCCAACGAAAGGTGAGCATGTTCATCCCGACAACCAGCAGCACCAGAAGCAGAAACCTACGCATGGACGTAAGTGAGCCAGCCGTGCCGATCCGGGAGACGGCCCGAGGTGATGCCGAAGAACTCCTCCTGCAGCCGCTGGGTGATCGGCCCGCGACGGCCTGCGCCGACGGGCTGCTTGTCCACCGAACGGATGGGCGTGATCTCGGCCGCGGTGCCGGTGAAGAAGAGTTCGTCGGCGATGTAGAGCATCTCGCGCGCGATCATCGCCTCCCGCACCTCATACCCCAGGTCGCGGGCGAGGGTGATGGCGCAATCGCGCGTGATGCCGCCCAAGATGGACGCGCTGAGCGGCGGCGTATAGATGATGCCTTTGTGGACGAGGAAGAGGTTTTCGCCGCTCCCCTCGCTCACGTAGCCGTGGATGTCCAGCGCGATCCCTTCCGCGTAGCCCAGGTCGCGCGCCTCCATGACCACGAAGCCGGAGTTGACGTACTGGCCGCCGATCTTCGCCAGGGCCGCGAAGGTATCGGGCGCCATGCGCCGCCAGGAACTGACGCCCACGTCTACCCCCTGCTCAATCGCCTCCGGCCCCAGGTAGCGTCCCCATTCAATCGTGGCGATGATGGTCTGCACGGGACAGCTGCGGCCGTCCACGCCCAAGGCATCGTAGCCGCGAAAGATGAGGGGACGGATGTAGCACGCCCGGTGGCCATTGCGGCGCACGGTTTCCACGATGGCTGCCTCCAGCTCCGCCTGTGTGTACTTCAGGGGGAGCCGCGCGATCTTGGCCGAGTTGATGAGCCGTTCCACGTGAGGCCCCAGGCGGAAGACGGCCGGCCCCCGCGGCGTGCTGTAGGTGCGGATGCCCTCAAAGACGCTGGTGCCGTAGTGCAACGCATGGGACATGACGTGGATTTTGGCATCGGCCCACGGCACGAACTCGCCATCAAACCAGATCCACTGCGACGCTTGCATCGGCATGAGAACGACCCTCCGCTAGATGATAAAAGAAGCCCCCTTCATCCACAGGGACGAAGGGGCTCTTCGCGGTACCACCCTGTTTGCCGGAGTGGTGGAGCTGAGGGGATTCGAACCCCTGACCTCCTCAATGCCATTGAGGCGCTCTCCCAGCTGAGCTACAGCCCCACGCCTGCCGACCGCTCGGTTCTCGCGCTAACGGGCGCTCCCGGCAGCGGCTAGGGGCGCAAGGCCCCTTCACCGCCGCGGCTCCCAGGCGAGTTCGGCCTTCTGCATCCAAAGGCGGGCCCCTTATCCGCCGCGCCGGGCTTCCACCTAGGCTCTCCCGGCTCGCTGTGGGACTGGCCTACTACTCCTGTTCTTCGCCTGTGTCTTATAGTGATCTCCACAATGGAGCTGAGGGGATTCGAACCCCTGACCTCTTCAGTGCGATTGAAGCGCTCTCCCGGCTGAGCTACAGCCCCTTGGTAGTAAATAGTATACGCCAGAAGCGGGCGCTTGTCAAAATCGCGAGCGCCACCGGCTTCCGCCGCCGGCACCGACTTATGAAGCAAGACGGTCGCGCGGCCCATGCCAAAGGCCGCTGATCGGGTCATGGCGCCAGCCTGGCCCTTCTAACCGGAGGCCCTGACGGGGCCAACCGGCCGCGAGCCGGGCCTGCGTCTCCTCCCAGGTACGGATGCCGCTGAGGGCGTCCGCCGCTTCCACGTTGCATGCTCCTACCGCGCAGGCGATGGTAACCGCCTCTTCCGGGCCCAGCCCGCGCAGGAGCGCCGCCAAGAAGCCGGCGATCGTCGCATCGCCCGCGCCGGTCGTCCCCACCAGAGGCATCGGGACGAAGCAAGGAGACCACAGTTCTCTATTGCCCCACGCGTCGGGGTCGGCAGGGGCCGCCCGTCCCATCGCGCCGAGGGAGGAAGCGTCCGTCGTGCGCAGATACAACCCTCGCTCGCCCACTTTCAGCGCGACGATGCGCGCCCCCCAGCGCAGCGCCATCTCCGCCAGGTCGGCCACCTCCTCCGGCTTCGGCGCCGGGCTTTGCGCCAAGGCGGCGAAGCGTTCGCGCCGCAGCATGAAGAGCAACTCCTCGGCGCTGGGCAGGAAGAGGTCGGTGTAGGGCAATGTCGCCCTTAGGATCTCCCGCCAGTCCACCTGTCCGCTGGGGCCGCTCGGGTCAGGCATCGCCATGTCCAAAGAGGTGGTCGCGCCGGCCTCGCGGGCGCGACGCATCACCTCCGCCAGGTAGCGACCTCCCTCCCGATACATCTGGCGCATGAGGGGCGGGTAGCCGAAATGAAAGAGGCGGGCGTTCGCCACCAGGTCGTAGGGGATGTCGTCGGCGGTGAAGGTGTGGTTGGCGCCGGGGCAGTGCAGGAAGATGCGATCCACGGCCGGCGGGTTGATCACCACAGTGTACGAGCTCACTTCCCCAGCAGCAACGATCATCCCCTGGGCCAACCCGGGGTCATGCTGCGCAAGGAGGTCCAGGATCACGCGGCCGAACAGGTCATCGCCCACTTTCCCGACCAACCTGGTCGCGAGGCCCAAGCGATGCAGGGCCAGGCCGGTGTTGGAGACCGCCCCGCCCGTGGAGAGGGCGGCTGCGCCCACCTCCAAGAGGCGGCCGGGGAGGAGAAGCCCCTCTTCCCCCCGGCCCGCGCTCGGCCCGAACGTCGGGATGATATCCAGGCAGATGTGACCGGCTACGATGACATCTAACATGGGCACCCCGCTCCGCACGTCAGACCGGATCGCGACGCAGCCTCACTGGCCTTCCGCCACGATCCTATCCACGATCTGCTGACGCATCTCCTTGGAGAGGCTGGCAAAGTAGGCGCTGAAGCCGGTTACCCGCACCACCAGGTCGGGATAACGCGAGGGGTCTTCGTGCGCCTCCAGTACCTTGGCCGCGTCCAGCACGTTCAGGTTGATCTCCGTGCCGCCCAAGGCGAAATGGGCCCGGATCAGGTCCATCACCTTCTCCAGCCCGCCCTCATCCTGCGAGAGGCCGGGGTCTAAATCCATCTGCAAGGGAGAAGGGTTGCCGTAGCCGGATTGCACGCTGGCGACGGCCAGCGCCAGCGCCGTCGGCGCGCCATCCTTGCGGAAGCCCGGATCGGGGTTGGCCCCGTGCGAGATCGGCGCTCCCGCATGGCGACCGTTGGGCGTCGCGCCCACCCCTTTCCCCATCTCAATCTGCGCGGCCCAAGAGAACAGCCCCGGGATCATGTTCCGTCCCGCCGGCGTCGGCGCTTCCTTCACGAAGCGGGTGAAGGCCTCCGCCACGCGCACGGCGTACTCGTCCGCCCGGGAACCGCCGCTACCGTAGCGCGGGATGTTCTTCATCATCAGGCGGGCTCGCTCCCCTGCCGGCCCGGCCCAATCGGTATCCAGGTAGTGCATGAGCTCCTGCCAGGTCAGGCGCTTTTCCTTCTCTATCCGCTGCTCTATGGCGGCGAAGGAATCGGCCACCGTGGCCAGGCCGGCGCCGTCCACGCACAGGTTGTAGTATTCCAACCCGCCGTGCGAGGCGTCCAGCCCCTTCTCAATGGGGCCATAGCAGCAGAGGTCCAAGAACAGCTCAGGGAAGACCTCGTGCATGTGCTCCAGGTGAAAGTCCAACCCCTCGGCGATCACCCGGACGGCGCGCCGCAGGTGTTTCTCAAAGCGCCGCCACAGTTCCTCCACGCTGGGGGTTGTCGTAGGGTCCGCCATCATCTCCCGCAAGGCGGCCTCAAAGACGGAGGCGAAGTTGATCTTCACGCAGTCGTTGATGGTGTACTCGCGCCCGGGGATGGCAAACCAATGGCAGCCCGCATAGGCCCGCTGGCGGGCCAGTTCCACCGGGTAACCGTTGCGGGTGAAGCCCTCTATCAGGTTATCTATCCCCAGAAACTTCGGCACCCCTGTCTTATCGGTGAACATGATCTCTAGGCCACGGCGCAGGAGGCCTGGATCCACCTCCCTGCCCACGCAGACCCCCAGGTTCGCCGGGATCTTGAGGCGATGCGCCGCCTCCAGCACCAGGTAGGAGACGCGGTTCGTTACATCCTTCCCCGTCTCATCGGGGCCGCCTAGCTGGCTATACCCCGTGTCCCTCACCAAAAGGCAGGCCAGATGGAAAACGGCCTCCTCGTCCGTCAGGATCCCGCGCGCGGTGTCTCGCTCGTAATAAGGCCACAAGATCTGGTCAATCTTCCCCAGCGACCCGCTACCGTTGTACATGCGGGCGGCCAGCTGGTACCACAGGATCCACTGACACGCCTCCCGGAAAGTGCGGGGCGGCTCGGTAACCAGCCACTCGTTGATCGCCGCGATCTCCTCCAGGTTTTGTCGCAGCTGAGGGTGGGGTTCGGCCTGCGCCATCTCCCGTGCGGCCTCGGCGTGGCGGTGGATCCAGTTCTGCATCCCCAACACGATGTCCTCCAGGCCATCGTAAAAATCTGCGGCCCGCGGCGCGTTCACCTGGCGGTAGTGGCGGATCTTGCGCAAGATGCCACCCCACCCCAACTCCAGGCCGATGCGCAGGTCTTGGCAGAAATGCTGCACGGCCCCGATGCCCGGCTCCAGCCCGTACTTCTTCTGCTCAGGTCGCAGGTGCGAGTAGTCAAAGTCCGGATTCCAGTGCGGCTTGCGATAGGAGAAGAAGTTGACCATGTAGGCGCCGGCCAGGGAGCTCATCGGATCAACGTAGGTGGGATGTTGCTCCAGGAGCGCCCGGAAGTTGGCCCCGCAGGCTCGCGGCCCAAAGAAGCCGCCGCTGGGGTGATTGCTCTTGATCTCCAGGCCCTTCAAGAGACAATCGGTGATCGGGACGCCGGAAGGGCCTATCAAGCGCACCACCTCCCGCCGATCGGGCGGGGGCAGGATCAAGGACCAGTCATCGTAATCCATGGCCCCGAACAACTGCTGTTTCTCCTGGGTCTGCCGCAGTTTCGCAGCCCGCAAGGCCTCTATCCGGTCCTGATATGTGAGAGCCACCACCTCGGTAGGGAACATTTCGTCATCTCCTCGTCGTGTGTCTTTACAGATCAGGCTGAACCTCGCCCCGAAAATCGGCCACGGAGCGTGACACCGCAAGCCTTGGCTACCTCCACCAAAGCCATCATCTCCGTCCGCTGCAAAGGCTGTAAGGCCCCTGCGCGGTATTCCATCCCCAGGCTACGGTACTTGTCGGTCGCCAGCCGATGGAACGTGAGGAGCTCCAGGGCGATGGAATTCTCCCCGTCGCGCCTAAGTTCCTCCAGGTGGCGGACAAAGCGGGCGATGGCCGCGATCTCCTCCGGTGTATCGTTGACCGTGGGGATGACCGGTATGCGGAAGAGGAGCGGCTTATCCGTTTGCGTGGCAAGAAGGCGCGCGTTGGCCAGGATGGGCTCGTTGGGGACCCCCGTCGCGGCCCGGTGTTTGGCCGAATCCAAGTGCTTGAGGTCCATCATGATCAGGTCGGTGAACGGCAAGATGGCCGCCAGGTCCTCCCAACGGCAGTAAGCGGCGGTCTCCACGGCGGTATGCAGGCCCGCGGCCTTGCATGCCTCCAGGATCCCTTGCGCGAAGTCGCGTTGCAGGAGCGGCTCGCCTCCCGAGAGAGTAACCCCGCCGCCGGAGGTCTCGTAGAAGGCGCGATCGCGCAGCACCTCTGCCATCACCTCTTCCACGGTCATGGTGCGGCCGGCGGCAGCCAGCGCGCCCGCGTAGCAGATGCTCAGACACTTGCCGCACACCACGCATAGGTCGCGTCGGTAGGTCCGCTGACCATCACTCAACTCTTGCGCCCCCTCCGGGCAGACGGCGACGCACTCGCCGCAGGCGATGCACCGGTCGGGGAAGAACTGTATCTCCGGCTTGGGATGCATTCCTTCGGGGTTGTGGCACCAGAAGCAACGGAGGGGACAGCCCTTAAAGAAGATGGTGGTGCGGATTCCCGGCCCGTCATGCACCGAGAACCGCTGAACGTTGAACACCAGGCCCGATAGGCTCATAAAAGACCTTATCCTTGCCCCTGGCCATGCCCGGACGCCGGCCCAGAGCAAGTGCATTGTACACCCTAAGGCCAAGGTTGGCAACTCACCTGCATCGGGGCCTCGCCCCACGCAACCGGCGCATTCAACACGGCCTGCGCGGAGTCCGCCAACGGGCCGCCGTCGCAGGCCGTGCGCTTCCGTCAGGAGGCTCGGCGCCGAGGTCAGGCGACCCTCAGCTCCACCGCCTTCTCCCCGCCGCGGTGGCCGATGCGCAGGATGTGCCGCTCTTCCTCGTAGGCCTGCCACACCAGGAGGTCGCTTCCCGTGACCTCGTCTATCGCGGCCACCGAGCGCGGCGCGCCGCCCGGCCAGAAGATCGCCGTGACCAGGATGGTGCCCATAGGCCCTTCCGTCCGCAAGGCGAAGGCGCCCTCCGCCCCGGCTCCCGGTGCGCACTTCGCCGATGAGAAGAGAAGGGTGGGCTTTTGCAGCCCCTCCGGCAGGCGGTAGAGCACCGCATGCTGCCGCGGCTGCAGCCGTAGATCCTGCACCGTCCGCATCGTGTGGTCGGCCAGGTCCAGGTAGAGGCCTGGCACCGTATGCTCCCGGAAAGCGTAGACGAAGCGGAAGGGCCCGCGGGTCACGTCTAAGACCCCCGCATCGCGGTAGGGGATGCCTACCAGTTGGGTGGCGTAGCGGGTGAAGGCCCGCAGAATCTGGGCGCCCTCTATGCCGTAGGCCAAATGCCAGGGCGAGATGCCCACGTAGATGAGCCAGCCGTTGCCGCATCGCCTCTGCCAGGCCACCACCTGGCCTCCCTCCGTCTTCAGCAGGGGCTCCGCGCCCTCAGGGAGGCCGCAAAGGAGCCGCGGGGGATCGTAGAAATGGGGGAAAAGGAGGGTGTTCCAAGACCCCGGCTTCTCCTCCGGATCAAAGAGCCGGGCCGGCAAGTCTCCCTGCAGGGGCTCAGGGACGGGCAAGGGTTGGAGCGCCTGGGCCGTCGGAGCAAAGCCACCGCAGCCAAGCTCCTCCATCAGGTAGGCGAAGTTGCTCTCGTAGCCCGCCTGTCGCCACCAGCCGGAGGGCACCTCGTTGAACTCCGAGGTGCCGAAGTAAACCATCACGCCCCCCCGCTGGACCCAACGGATCAGGCCGTCGGCGTAGGCCCGTTCCTGCGGCTGCCAGAAGTCGTAAGAGGTCAGAAGAACCTTGAATTTGTCCATGAACGCCTCTTCCGGCCCCCGCTCCAGGGGCAAGATCTGGACCTCAATCCCCTGATCCAGCAAGGGAAGGGTCAGAGCATACAGGGCATCCAGGTAGTTGCGGCCGGGGCTCCCCCGCTGCCACATGACGGTATCGGTGATGGGGACGGCGATGCCGCACAACTGGTCGTAGGGGTGGTGTTCCAGTTCGCGACAAACGTTCATGAAGGTGGTGAAAACCGTCTTATACTCATCCGGCGCCGGACCGGCCGGCGGCTGATCGCCAACGTAGAGGCGGTCGGGCCAGGCGACCATGAAATGTTGCCCGCCCAGCAGCCAAGCGGCCAACGTGTCCTCCTCAAACCATTGCCGGTAGATGGCCCACGGATATTTGGGGTCGTCCGACTTGGGATCAAGGAGGTGCACCATGCGACGCGGGGAATCCAGACAAAGGAGACGGAAGTAGGAGCGCTCGGCATAGGAGTGGAGAAACGGCTCCACCGTAGGGCGGCCCAAGTAGATGATGGGAGCCCGGATCGTGTCCGACCAGACCTCCCCCAGCACGCCGTCCGCCTCGGGCATGTGGACCAGCGCCCCCTGAATGCTGGTGATGCCCCCTTCCAGCGAGCGAATCCCGAACATCTCGGCGTAGTTCAAGGGGCTGTGGGGATTGACCATGCAGTAGAGGCCCGGGTAGCGAGCCTTGGCCGCCCGAAACACTTCCTGCACCATGCGGAAGAGGAGGTGCGATTTCAGTTTCTCGGCGCGAAAGCGGGCATCGTAACTGGATTCTGGGTCCACCCACTCGTCGCCGTAAAACTTACGCCATTCCCGCTTGAAGCCCTCGCTGTAGCCCGCGCGGTGGAAGAACTCCGGCTCATCGTACTCAATGCCGTAGATGCCGGGCTCCAGCCGCTTCAGCATCATCTCCACGTGGAAGCGGACGAAATCCTCCGTCGGCACCATGTAGTAGGCGCCGAACATGGTCGGCGCGGGGCCGGTGATCTCTACCCGGGTGCCGCAGGGGACCTTCGCCCACACCAG
>DAOTYP010000019.1:0-1877 GCA_034434975.1 Anaerolineae bacterium
CAAAGGCGGCTCTTACCTCTTCGGGCCGGTAACCTAGACTGAAGGCCTGAACAAGGGCTCGGCTCACGAGGGAATGGAGCTTCTCGCGACGAACGCGCGCTAAATGCTCGGCATCAGGACGCTGACGAACATAGGTGCCGCGTCCCTGCTGGGTGGAGATGATCCCTTCGCGATCCAGTTCGGCGTAGGCGCGCGCGACGGTGTTGGGGTTCACAGACAACTCCACGGCCACCTGGCGCACCGTCGGTAACTGCTGGCCCGGTTTCAGCGCGCCAGTGGCGATCAGGTATTTGATGCGCTCCACGATCTGCAAATAGATCGGCACATCACTCGTTGGATCCACTCCCCGCAGGTCCATACGCCTCGCCGGGACGACGAAATTGTCTCATTGTCACAAACAATTATACAATCCACAAGGGTGAAAGTCAAGAGGGGAAACCTTAAAATTGTATTACTCTATTGGTACAATCAGACAATCGCGCCGAACGGATGCAGAAGCCCTTTACCCGGTCGCCAGCAAGACGTGGGGGAAGAGCGCATACCACGCCGTCGCGCGCACCACGTCGTCCAACGGCACCTGGTCCAACGCCGTGTGCGCGTGCGCCTCGTCGCCTGGCCCAAAGCCGATGCTGGGAATGCCGGCTTTGCCCATCCAATTGCCCGTGCCCGGGCGTCGGCCCCACAACATCTCGCCGGCACGAAGGCCCGCCTGCACCAGGGGATGTGCCTCGTCTATGATCCAGGCAGGGAAATATTTATCCACCGGAAAGACGAAGCCGGTGTAACTGGGCTCCTCATAGCGGAGCATCTCCACGCTGAGGCCGGCATCAGGTGGCAGCAAGGCCCGCACCTGGGCGATGGCTTCTTCTTTCGTCTCGCCGCAGGTCAGACGCCGATCAATGTAGATGGCGCATTCATCGGGCACGGCGTTGATGCTGGGCGGGCGGCACTCTATTTGGGTTACGGTGATGGTTCCTCTTCCGAGGAAGTCATCGGCCTTCAGATGAGGGTCCAAGTCGCGCACGCCTGCGAGGACGGGGAGCATCTTGTAGATGGCGTTGTCGCCCAGCCAATGGCTGGCGGCGTGGGCCGAGCGCCCCCTGGCTCTCACCTTCATCTCCACCCGGCCCTTCTGCCCGCGATAGATTTGCATCTTCGTCGGCTCGCCGATGACGACGTAGTCGGGGCGGATCCCTTCCACCTCTACCAAGACGTTGGGCGCGAGGCCGTCGCACCATTCCTCCATGTTGCCGAAGTAGTACGCCGTCCAGCCTTCCAGCAGGCCTAGGTCGCGAGCCAAGGCCAGCCCGTAAACCATCCCCGGCGTGGAGCCTTTCTCATCGCACGCGCCCCGCGCGTAGAGGACGCCGTCCTCTACCTTGCCTTGAAAGGGATCCCACTCCCAAGCGGCAGGGTCGCCCAGGCCTACGGTATCAACGTGGCTGTCGTAGAGGAGGAGGCGCGGCCCGTGGCCGATGCGCCCGAGGATGTTGCCCATGCGGTCAAAACGCACCTCGTCGTAGCCTAGAGCGCGCATCTCGGCGCCGATGCGTTCGGCCACCTCTTTGATGTGGCCGTCCATGCTGGGGATGGCGCAGATCTCGCGCAGGAAGCGAAGGATAGGGTCGCGTTGCGCCGCCACGAGGGCGTGAAGGGTGGTAAGGGTATCAGGGTCCACGATAGTCGCCCCTTTGCCCGCTGGATTCTCGGCCGATAGGGTATCATGCCTGCGCTCGGAAGGCAAGTGAAGCCCTGCTCACCCGCCGACAAACTTTAGATGCCTCATGATCCCACCAACTCTAGGATCACCCTCTCGGCCGCGGCGACGTTGCTCGCGGCGTCGTAGTGAGCGCACGCGTACGCCCGGCCCGCCTCTC
>DAOTYP010000020.1:0-12079 GCA_034434975.1 Anaerolineae bacterium
CCTTTTGCAGAGAGCGAGCCATGGTGAATTAAGGAGGGAAAAATGAAAATCGGCAAGTATAGGCGCGTCGCTTTCAGCATGGCAACCGGCAGCCTCCTCCTCATCGGTTTCCTCTTGCTCTTGGGTGCTGAGCCGCGCCCGGCCCGGGCCAGTCCGGGCGTTCTCTTCATTGCTCCCAGCGGCAGCGGAACCGCCTGCACCCAGGCCAGCCCGTGCGCGCTGTCGGCGGCGCTCTCCAAGGCCCAAGACGGCGACACCCTCTACCTGGCCCAGGGCACCTACACTGGCACAGGCGCCGCCGTCATCAGCACGACGAAAAGCATCACCCTCTACGGCGGCTGGAACGGCGCTGCCGGCGGCCCTGTGGTGCGCGATCCCGTCCTCTACCCGTCTATCCTGGACGGCGAGAGGGCACGGCGGGTGGTTTACATCCAGGGGCCCCTCACGATCACCTTGGACGGGCTAACCATCGCTCATGGCGCGATCTTCTCCGCCACAGCGCCCCCTTGGCACGGGGCCGGCCTTTACGCGCGGGACGCGTCGCTCACCCTGCGACAGACTCGCTTCTACAGCAACGTGATTGACGTGTATGAAGTGGCCAACTCCCGAGCCTACGGCAGCGGCGCGATGGCGGAAGGCGGGACGGTGACGGTGGAAGGCTCCTCCTTCCAGAGCAACGGCGCTTGGGCCAGCAAGATGAGCGTCGGCGGCGGCCTGGCGCTCTCCGGTACGGTGAGCGCGACGGTGGTGGATACCCTCTTCCAGAACAACGACGCCTGGAATGCCAGCGGCCTCTATTTTTTGGGCGCGTCGGGCGACCGTTCGCCTTTCACCCTGAGGAACAGCACCTTCACGGGCAACGGGCAAGGCCGTAGCCTCGGCCCGGCCTTCGGTGGCTACGCCGGCGCGGTAGAAGTGGGAAAGGCAAAGGCATATCTGGAAAGGAACGTCTTCGTAGGTAACTATGCCGGCAACGACTACGGGGCCATGCGCGTCTCTGCTTCCGAACTCATCCTGGCGCGCAACCTCATCTCCGGCAATCAATCCTACCGCACCCCTGGGCTCTACATCCAGAACGTGGCCCCCTTCACCTTGACCAACAACATGATCGTCCAGAACCGCGCCCTCGACGCCAGGCTGGACTACCCTGCCGTGTGGGTGGAAGGGAGCACAGGCCAGTTCCTGCACAACACCATCGCCCGCAACACCAGCCGCTACGGGGTACAGGTGATCGGGGCCGGGATGGCCGTCACCCTGACCAACACCATCCTAGTCAGCCATACCGTTGGCATCACCGTGGGGGCGGGAAGCACGGTCACGCTAAGGTCTACCCTGTGGGGTAGCGGCCCTTGGGCCAACGGAGCCGATTGGGGCGGCAACGGTGTCATCCTCACCGGCACGGTCAACATCTGGGGCGACCCTCGCTTCGTCAATCCGGCCGCCGGCGACTATCACCTCGGCCTCGGCTCGGCGGCCATTGACAGGGGCGTGAACGCCGGCGTGACCACCGACATAGACGGCGAACGACGCCCCTTCGGCGCCGGTTACGACATCGGGGCGGACGAGTTCGTCCCCCGAACCTACCTGCCGTTGGTGGCCAAGAAACGCCCTTGAAAGGCTCTCTCCTCCTTGAGAGGGGAGACGGTTACCGCGTCAGGATTTTATCCAACTCTTCCACCCCTACGCGGCGGCTCGCCTGCACGGCGCGCCTCTGTCTCAACAGGCGCGGCAGCCCCAAGATCGCCGCGCACTGCCCCCGCAATCGCGCGCGCGCCGCTGGCCCCCGCCAGGCGCGCAGGGCTTCCCAGGCGATGCGCGCCTGCGCGCGCAACATCCGTCCGGCATAGCGGCGTAGAAGGGGCCCAGGGACATCCTTGAGCAAGACCCACAGGGTGTTGCGACCCGTGTAGAAACTGGCGATGGGGCCACCACCCGTCGCGCTCAGGCGGTGGTAAACGCGGGCTGCGGGCGCGAAGACGGCACGCCACCCCAACAGGCGCAGGCGCCAAGCCAGGTCCACATCCTCGCAGTACATGAAGAACCCTTCGTCAAAGCCTCCGGCCTCCTCCCACGCGGCGCGACGGTAGGCGGCCGCGCCGCCGCACGCGCCGAACACCTCCACCTGGTCATCGTACTGCCCTTGGTCTTGCTGCCACACGCCGCGATTGCCGGGGATGCCGTCTATCCCGTAAAAGTCGCCGGCCGAATGCAGCACGTCCCGCCGGTCAAAAAGAAGGAGTTTAGAAGCCACCGCGCCCGCGTCGGGGTGTGCCCTTAGGGTCGCGGCCAGCGCCTCCAGCCAACCGGGATCGGCCTCGGTGTCGTTGTTCAGCATCACCAGCACATCCCCGCGCGCGAGGGCCGCGCCCGCGTTGCACGCGCCGGTCAGCCCTCGGTTCCGCGGCAGACGCAAGACCTGCACCTCCGGATAATCCCTCTTTACCAGCGCGAGCGATTCGTCGGTGGAGCCGTTGTCCACCAAGATCACCTCAAAGGCGCGATAGGTCTGGCGGCGGAGCGCATCCAAACAGGTGGGCAGGTGCCGCGCGCCGTTCCAATTGGGGATGATGATGGAAAAGAAAGGCGCTTCAGGCATCGGCAAAATAGGCGGCGAGGGCCTCCTCCCAGGGGCGCAACGTGATGCCTAAGGCCGCGCCACAGGTGTTCGCCAGGACGGTGTAGGGGGGAGGCGGCGCCGCGCGCGGCCATTCGGCCAGGGTGATCGGCTCTATCGGCACCTCCCCTCGCCCGGCCAAGGCCAGCACCCGCCGCGCGTACTCGTAGCGGGAGCAAGAGCCAGCGTTGGGAAAGTGATAGATGCCGAAATGCTCTGTGCGGATCAGGCGGGCGACGGCGGCGGCCAGGTCGGGCGCATAGGTGGGCGTAGCCACCTCGTCGGTCACGACGCGCAGGCGGCCTTGCCGGTCGGCTGCCGACAAGATCTTGGCGATGAAGTTGTTGCCGCCGTGGTGGTAGATCCACGAGGCCCGCACGATGTACCAACGACGCAGCAACGAGCGGGTGATCTCCTCCCCAGCCCATTTGGAACGGGCGTAGACGCCGCCGGGGTTAGGGCGGTCATACTCGCGATAGGGGACCGAGCGACGCCCGTCAAAGACCTCGTTGGTGCTGATGTAAACCATCGCCGCCCCCGTCCTTTGGCAGCCCAAGGCGACGTTCTGCGTGCCCCAGGCGTTGGCGCGGAACGCGCCGTCCGGCTCACGCTCCGCGCCGTCCACGTCGGTCCAGGCGGCGGCATGAATCACCACCTCAGGACGAAACCTCTCCAAGGCCGCGACGATGCGCGCAGGGTCGGTGATGTCGCACTCCGGCAGGTCTAACGGCAGAAGCGTCTCCGCTTGGAGGGCTTGCAAGAGCGCCCGGCCCAACTGGCCGCGGCTGCCGGTGATGGCGATGCGCATGGCGAACGATCCTCCCGGCAAGATCAATCCAGATTGTACACGCACCGTGCAGGCCGCGCAAGGCTCGCACCTTAGCCGTTGTGGTGGATGTTCCCCCTGGCCAGAGAGGCGAAGATCCCTCCCAAGCAGAGGACCGCGAAGATCAAGAAGGCTGCCCGGGCGCTTCGCAAGAAGAGGGGGTAAAGGGTCGGCGTGATCTGCGTCCTCCCCATGCTCACGGCGAAGATCAACATGACGATGCCCAGGCTGAGCATCTGGCCGGTGAGGCGCATCGTCCCCAAGGTCGCCGAGGCCACGCCGTAGGCCCGCCTCTCCACCGCGCTCATCACCGCGTTGGTATTGGGCGATGAGAAAAGGGCGAAGCCGAACCCCAAAAGGGCCAGGTTGGCGATGAGCGGGGCCAGCGCTGTCCCCGCATGCAAGAAGACGAGGAAGGCCAGCCCCAGGGCATTCAAGGCCATCCCCGCCGAGGCGACGAGGCGCGGCTCCAGCCTGTCCGAGAGCCGGCCGGCCAGGGGGGAGAAAAGGGCCTGTACCAGCGGTTGGGAGACCAGGATCAAACCCGCGTCTTGCGGGCTGAGGCCTTTGACGTATTGCAGGTAGAGGCTCAACAGAAAGCCAACGGCCGCCGTCGCGCTGTAGTTGATGAGCGCGGCGAGATTGGAGAAGGCGAAGGCCGGGTTGCCCCTGAAAAGGCCGATGTCCAGGACGGGGCTTTGCGCCCGCGACTCCCAACGGACGAAGGCCGTGCCCCCTAACACCCCCAACAGGACGACCCAGGCCCCTACCGGCGACGGCAACAAAGAGAAACCGTACATCAGCGCGCTGAGCGCGAGGGCGTAAAGGACGGAGCCGGCGAGATCAAACCTCTCCCCCCTGGCCCCGGCCCATTCTCCTTTGAGTTGCCAGAGGGTGCAGAGGACGATCAGCGCGCCGAGGGGCACGTTGATGAGGAAGACGCTGCGCCAACCCCAGCGTTGCGTGAGGAAGCCGCCCAGAAACGGCCCCACGGAAAGCCCTAGGTAGACCGCTGCAACGTTGAACCCCAGAACCCTCCCCCTTTCCCCGGCAGGGTAAACCGAGGTAAGGATGGCGACGCCGGTGCCGAAGATCATGGCGCTGCCGGCCCCCTGCAGAATCCGGAAGGCGATCAGGGCCAGGCTGGAGGGCGAGAGGGCCAACAGGAGCGACGAGAGGGTATAAATCAGGATGCCGGCGGTGAAAAGCCTCTTGCGGCCGTAGATGTCGGCCAACCTGCCGCAGGGCACCAGGAACATCGCCGCGGAGAGGAGATAGGCGGTCGCGACCCAACCGAGGAGGATCGCATCCATCGCGAACTCCTGGCCGATGGCAGGGAGCGCGATGTTGACGGCGGAGCCCATGAAAGGCGTCAGGAAGGCGGCCAGCGTAGCGACGAGGAGCGCGGCCCGCTTGCTCGCAGGTTCGGTCATTGGTGCCCCCTACCTACCGGGGGGAGGGTGGAGCAGGGATCTTGGCCGCGGTCAAGCGGCGCTCAATCCTCGCCTCGCTCTTGCGCCGATTCAGCCAGTCGTCAAAGGCCTGACTTTTGCGCGCGGCCAGCGTCGCCTCGTCCAGAGGATGGTTGGGGTCTCTCGCTAGGACCTGGATGATGTGGTAGCCGAAGAAGGTTTTCACCGGCTCGCTGAATTGATTGACGGGGAGGCTGAAAGCCGCATCCTCAAACTCCTGCACCATCCGTCCGCGCCCGAACCAGCCCAGGTCGCCCCCTTCGTCCTTGCTGCCGGGGTCATCCGAGTACTCGGCAGCGAGTCTGGCGAAATCCTCTCCGGCCTTCAGGCGGTTGAGCACCTCGTAGGCCCTGGTCAGCGCTTCTTCCTCGGTGCGCGGCGCTGGCGTGGGAGTAGGCGTCGGGCCTTCGGGGGTAGGCGTCGGCGTGGGGCTCTCGGCGACGGCGGGGGTAGCGGACGCCTCCGGCGTAGGTGTGCTCTCCGGGGTAGGAGTCGGCGTGCGGATCGCGATGAGGATGTGGCGCACATGCACCTGCTCTTCGGTCGTCGGCACTTGGGCTTCCAGCGCCGCGCGCACCTTTTGTCGGAGGATATCGGTGATGATCAGCTCCTTAAATTCCTCCAGGCTGAGGCCGGTCGCCTGGCGCAGGTCGTCGGCCAAGCGCGGCAGTTCCTGCCGGTACTCCTCGTCGGTCATGATGTAAGGCGTTGGCGTCGGTGGGAGGGGCGTCGGCGTGGCCTCGCTGACGGCCGGCGACGAGGTCGTGGTTGGGCTGGGCGAAGGGGAGGCCGAAGGAGTAGGGCTAGGCGTCGCGGTGGGCGTAGGTGTCCACAGGGCGGCCGTCGCCGTGGCCGCGGCGATGGCAATGGCTTCTTTGGTGGCCGCCGGCGCGGAGATGAAGCCCAGCCTGCTGGCCACAATCTCTTGTAGGCGCTCCTCTACTTCCTGCGGATCTGCTTGCAGGCCGTCGGCCGCCGCGCGCTGGCGAACGAGGACCTCGTTGATCATCTCCTCCAGCACCTGGTCGCCAAGGGCCTGCGGGCTCTTCAAGAGGGCTTCCAATTGCGCGATCTGGTTGCCGAACAGGGAGGCGCCTTGGCCGCTGGGGTTGAGCTCCGCCTCCAGTTGTCGCAGTTGCGCCAGTTGGTTTTGCAGCTGCACCTGTTCGTAGCGGAACCGCCGCTGGAACTGCTGGGTGGTGATGCTGGCGCCCTCCACGACGGCGACGGGTGAGCGTGGCTGGATGACCGTGGTATCTATCACGCCGAAACCCAACACGAGGACGAGGGCCGCCGCCACCGCTGCCAGGCCGATGTACAACCGCCGTTGCTGCTCGCGCACGCGGCGGCTGCGCACTACTTCCTTGCGCGTCGGCTCCGTGCGCTTTTCCTTTCGTCTGGCCATGGGAGACCTCGGAGATCGCGGGCAAGGGCGCCCGGCGTAGAGTTAAACAGATACGGGCGAGGGCGAGGGCGCACGGCCCTCGCCCGCGGGAAAACGACCTCGTCTGTCGCCACAAACCGTGCTAGCCGACCTCGTGCATCGCGATGGTCGTGAACGGCAGGAGCGCCAGATGGCGCGCGCGCTTGATCGCGACGGCCAGGCGACGTTGGTGTTTGGCGCAGGCCCCCGTCTTGCGGCGAGAGCGGATCTTGCCGCGCTCCGTCAGGTAGTTCACCAACATTTGCGCCTGTTTGTAGTCAATGACCTCCATGCCGTTGGCGCAGAAAGGGCAGACCTTGCGGTGCGTACGCAGAGGGCGCGCAGGGCGCGCGCGCTGCTCCACGCGTCCCCCTTCTCCGCCGCGAGCAGGGGTGCTTTCTCCCGATTCTGGTTCCGGATTTTCTGCCACAGGGATCTCCTCGTGATGTCAATGAAAATGTGAGGCGGCTTCGCGCAGCGGCCTAGAAGGGACTTTCTTCCTCGTCCTCTGAGGTCATGCCGCCGAAATCAGGCTCTCCTGGCTTGCTATCCAAGATGATCATCTCGTTGGCCACCAACTCCGTGCGGAAGTGCTTTTGCCCCTCGGCGTCATCCCAACTGCGGGTTTGCAGATGGCCCTCTACGTACACCTTAGAGCCTTTGCGCAGGTACTGGTTGCAGATCTCCGCCAAGTTGCCCCAGGAGACGACGTTGAACCACTCCGTTGCGTCCTTGCGCTCGCCGTCGGATGTAACCCACGTGCGGCTGGTAACCACACTGAAGGACGTAACCGGTTTGCCGCTCGGCGTGTAGCGCATCTCCGGATCCCGTCCCAGGTTGCCGATGATCATCACCTTGTTTAATCCGCGTCCCATATTCGCCACTCCTTCCCTCGTTCGTGACGCGTGTTAGTTCTCTGCTTCGTCCGTGCGGACCACAAGGTAGCGTATGATCTCCTCGCTGATCTTGAGGTTGCGTTCCAGTTCGGCCACGTTCTGGGGGGGAAGCTGGAAGCGTTGCAGCACGTAGGTGCCTTCCGTGTAACGGCGGATAGGGTAAGCCAACCGACGGCGTCCCCAGAGCTCGGTTTGGGCAACGGCGCCGCCGCCGTTCGCGACCCACTGGCTCACCCGTTCGTTGAGGGCGTTGACCTTATCATCCTCCAGATCAGGACGTAGAACGTAGACCAACTCGTATTCGCGCACGCGTGGCCTCCTTTCCATGGGATATGCCTGCGGTCAGGCCGCAAGCAGAAAGAACGAGGGTCGGGTCGCACGCCCACTAACCCGTGGCCCTCGCCGCGTGATAAAAATAGTATAACATAACATCGCGAGATGCGCAAAATCAGGCCCGCGTCCACGCGAGGAAGGGAGCGCCCGAGGACTGTGGGGGGCGACATTCACTTTTCTTCTTTTTTTCTCCTTTCTTCCGCTTTTTGTGATGCTACGCTCAAGTAGGCTCAATCGGCAATGATGAGAGGCAGATAAGCCTTGATGCTCGGCGTAGCGGTGCGCGTTGGCGTCGGCGTCATGGTGTTGGTCGGTGACGGGGTAGGCGTTGGCGTCACGGTGTTGGTCGGCGACGGGGTAGGGGTAGGCGTCGGCGTTGCCAATACCCGGTAACTTACGCTGAGAACGGCAGCATCAGCAGGGACAAAATCATAGGCCCGCCAGTCCACGTACTGCTGGTTTCCCGGCGCTGCGTCCACCAGGATCGCCAAATTATTACCAGGCTGCCAATCATCCTGGTCAACGATCTCCTGCACCACAGCGGTGATATCCGGTGATTCGGTAGTCTGTGTCACGTTAGTGGTGATCGTCCAGGGTACGCGCGCCGCAGTGCGCGGGCGCAGGTGCGCCCACCAGTTGGCCGGGTTGAAGTCGTCGGCCTGACCGCGCGCGTCACCAGCGATCTGTACAACAATGGGCGTGCCCGATTGCCAACCCCAGGGATACAAACGCAGCGTGGCGGAAATGATCTCCGCGCCCTGCGGAATGCGCACATCACGAAACAGGAAGCCATCCACATAAGGGATAGCGCCGCCAGCCCGCGCGCCCATGCGCACGAGATCCTGGTCATACAACAACTCCTCTGTATCCACCCGCACGTAGGTATCATCCATGCAATGGGCAATCTGGCGCTGGATCACAGCGGTAGCGGGCGGTATGCCGGTGTAGGTGGGCAGCGGCGTGGGCGTGGCCCAACAGCCGGGGGGTTCTGTCGCGCTGTAGTGCACTATGATGCCTCCTGCGCCGACGATCCAGGCCAGACCAGGCGCAGCCGCATCCACCGCGTAGAAGTCAAGACCCAAGGGATGGTTCATCTTCTCCCAGGTGTCGCCGCCGTCGGTCGTGTGCAGAATCAACCCGCCATTGCCAACTACCCAACCCTCTTGGGAGTTCAGAAAGTCTATACCCTGGTAGATTTCGTGGTTGTCCTCGCCCCAGCGGATGGCTCGCAGGTTAGGGCCACCGTCTGTCGTGCGCAGAATACCCGAGCTGAACCAGAGGCAGATCGGAAAAGGAGTGCTGCCACCATCAATGGCCCAGCCGTGGTTCGCATCTGCGAAACTGATATCCCAGTTGTAATACCACTGGCATTCGCCCGCCCAATCATACCAATTGGCGACGGTCCAGGTGGCGCCGCCGTCCGTCGTGCGCAGCAGGAGACGCTTGCCCGCAGTGCGCCCAAGGACCCAGCCGTGCAGCGCATCTGCGAAACTGACCCGTTCTAATCTGGTGCCCTGGCAACGCCAGGCCGCAGGCGCGGTGATTTGCGGCGTCCAGGTATAGCCGCCGTCGGTCGTGAAGTAGATCTGCTCATCGTACTCTGTGCAAGGGGATATGACCTCGGTGGCCTGGGCTACCAGCCAGCCATTGTTGGCGTTTACAAAGTCCACATCGCGCGCCTCGCGCACAGGCAGCGTGATCGTGATCCAGGTGGCGCCGCGGTCGGTGGTGCGCTGGAGGTATGCGGCGGAAAGCGCCCAGGCCCGTTGGGCATCTACAGCATCCACTGTCAGGATGCCTCCCGCAGCACGGTCCTGGTCCGTCCACGTGCGGCCGCGGTTGGCGGTGTGCAGCAGGTTACTATATGCGCCGCCGGCCCAGCCATCGGTAGCCGTGCCCATGGCCACGGTTCTAAGAGGCTCCGCGCCGACCTGCGGCAGCGGGCTCCAGGCGGTGCCGCCATTGCGCGTGCGCCACAGTGTTCCTGCATAGACCCAGGCCCTATCGCCGCTGACGGCGGCCAGGGCAGAGATATCAAGGCCGGTGCTGGGGCCGGCGGGTTGCCAGTGCAGGCCGCCGTCTGTGGTGCGGAGCACTGTGCCTTGCTCGCCCGTAGCCCAGCCCCTTGTCGCGTCGCAGAAACGCACTTGATTCAGGGTTCTGGTCGTGCCGCTGATCTGCGGGTCCCAATGGACGCCACCATCGGTGCTGCGCGCAATCTGGCCTCCGGTACCGACGGCCCACATTGTCAAGCCGTTGCTATGGAGCCAGAGTGCCTGCGTCCAGCCCGGCACTACGGCGATGGCGGTCCATGTTGCCCCGCCGTCAGCGCTGCGCAGCAGCGTGGTCCCCGAAAGCCCAAAGCCGACCGTTGGGCTGATGAAGCGCAGCAGGCGAGCGGGCATGTTGGTCGGCTCCAGGCGCGACCAGGTGTGACCGCCGTCTGTCGTACGCCACAGGTAACCGTCCTGAGCCCAGCCATGCAGCGCGTCTACAAACCAGATCCATGAACCGCCTACCCAGGAATAATAGCCGCGGGAGACCCCGGTTTGATCAATCCAGGTTGCGCCACCGTCGCTGGTGTGGGCGATGAAAATACTGCCGGGCAGGTCGTAATATGTGCGCGCGCCGGTGACCCATCCCTCTAAAGAGTTGAGGAAGAAGATGGCTTTCACAGTACGCCAGTCGTAATCAGCACCCAAGGTGGTAACTTGCCAGCTTGCCCCACCGTTGGTAGTGCGGAACACGGCGTCCGGCGCCTGGCTGGATAGCCCCCAGCCGTGGTTGGCATCGGCGAAGAAGAAGCCTCTGTCTGGCGTGCCAAGCCGCTGTACCAGCCAATAGCCGGGGATCGCGGCGGGAGAGCGCGACGAGGCAGCCAGCTGCGCCGCCACCTGCGGCCGGCCTGACGCGCATAGAGCCAGACCGGCCAATAGCGACCATGTGGCAAAAACCCTCCATATCATCGTTTGCCTCCTGCGCGCATGGCCGGGTCGCCCGGGTAGAGGGCTAACCGTGCCCCGGCGCGCGTTCATGGGTAAGAGGACTAACCAACAGCGTAATGAGTCATAGGTCGCACTCCGTAGCCTGATCCAGAGGGCTACGTACCGCCAGGCCGCCGCGCGGGAGGACGTGGGTATAGATCATGGTGGTACGCACGTCTTTGTGGCCTAATAGTTCCTGAACAGTACGGATATCGTAGCTGGCTTCCAGGAGATGGGTGGCAAAGGAGTGACGAAAGGTGTGGGGAGAAACGGGCTTGGCGATGCCGGCAGTTTTAGCCGCTCCGCGGATGGCCCTCTGGAGGGAAGTTGGGTCTACGTGGTGGCGCCGGACGGCGCCCGAGCGCGGGTCTACAGAGAGGCGAGGAGAGGGAAAAACCCATTGCCAGCCCCACTCCCGTTCGGCGTCAGGGTATTTACGGGCCAGGGCATCAGGGAGATAGACAGCGCCATAGCCCTGGGCCAGGTCCTGCTTATGGAGGCGTTTGACATATTCCAACTGTTTGCGAAGGGGTGCGACCACGGAATCCGGCAGGATGGTGACGCGATCTTTCTCGCCCTTGCCATCGCGGACGGTGATGGTGCGATAGTCAAAGTCAATATCCTTGACGCGAAGGCGAAGGCATTCCATCAGGCGGAGACCGGAGCCATAGAGGAGTTGGGCCATCAGCAGGTGGATACCGGCCATTGCGTTGAGGAGGCGACTGATCTCATTGCGGGTGAGGACGGTGGGGAGGCGTTGGGGCTTTTTAGCGCGTAGGGCCTGGATAGGCCGGGTGATTTCCTGACCGAGCACCTCACGATAGAGAAACAGGATGGCATTGAGAGCCTGATTCTGGGTGGAGGCGGCGACGTGTTCGTGCATAGCCAGGTGCGTGAGGAAGGCTTCTATTTCGGGGGCATCCATCTCCTGAGGATGGCGTTTGTTGTGGAAGAGTATAAAGCGTTTGATCCAGTGGAGGTAAGCCTGCTCGGTGCGGTAGGAATAATGCTTGCGGCGCAGGGTCTCCTGCACGCGGTCTAAAAGCTTCGGTTTTGGGGCCGATGAGGCCTGCTCGGACTTTTGTGGAGGCTGGGAAATAAAGGGGTCAGATGGCCTTGACATCACTGTTTTTTTACAGTATATTCTTGTTGGTTCAAAGCAGTTCGCGTTTTACTACACGATCCTGTGAAAGTCAACCTTGTGGGAGGATATACGGAATCTGTGTATCCCTCCCCCAGAAGGCGAATACGGATTCTGTATAATCAATAGTTAGGCGCAGTCCAAATCATACCAAACAGGAGGTCAAGATGAAAGCGAAAAGTCTGATCGTCATCACTCTTCTCGCCGTCCTGGCCCTGTGGCTCAGCACGGCCGTGACGGCCCAGGGTCCGCAACCACCGTCCCCCTCGTATCCAACCCAGGGTCCGGGCACTCCGCCCTGGGAGCCGGAGTTCGGCAAGCCCTTCATTCGCCCAGGCGCTCCGACAATGGGCATTCGGAGCGCTGGAGCTACTTCTATCCCCCTCGGCC